>NZ_AP024619.1:2020000-2320000 GCF_019668485.1 Gelria sp. Kuro-4
AAAGACCTGCGCCGTGTAGCTCTTGGCATTCTCCTTGATCTGCTCTTCACTCAGCTGTTTGCGCGTCTCGGAGCGGCCGGTGGGATCGCCGATGCGTCCGGTAAAATCCCCCACGAGAAAAATAATCTGGTGGCCCAGCTCCTGCAGCTGGCGCATCTTGCGCAGCGGCACCGTATGGCCCAGGTGAATGTCCGGTGCGGAGGGGTCGACTCCCAGCTTGATTCTGAGCGGCCGCCCCTCTCTGTCTGCGCGGACCAGCTTCTCCTTGAGCTCTTCCGGCGAAATCACCTCGGCCGTGCCGCGCAGAAAGACTTCCATTTGTCCTTCCAGGTCCATAATCACTTCTCCTTCCTCTACAGTAAACAGCGGTGACATAAAAAAAGCCCTCCGTCCCAAGGGACGAGAAGACTTGCTTCGCGCGGTACCACCCTACTTGGCCGTAAGGGCCAGCTCTTCCCGATAACGGCGGGTGACCGGAGCGGCTTGTTGGGTTGCCCCGGTCATCTCCCGGTGCACCCATTTTTCACCGCCCGCTCCGGGGTGTAGCTTCGCTTACCGGTCTGGCTGGCTTGCAGCCACCGCCAGCTCTCTGTCCAGTAGCCGGTAAACCCGTGTCCCCATCCTCGCCCTGCAATTTATAGTCTTTATTATACCACAGCCCAAAAGGGCTTGGCAACGTTCCGCATTCCACGGTTAGTGTCAAGACCTAGTAGGCAAGATTGCACCCAAATCCCGAGATTGATGGATGGGAACATATCAGGCAACGTAACCGGCTTCCACCAGCGGCCGAAGCACGTGCTTCATCCAGGCCTCGTCGGCCGAGGGGCCGCTGAGGGCTGGAACGATCGCCTTAAGCCACTCCCCTTCCTCTTTGCCCTTCTTGCTAGTTGCTTAGTTCCGGTCGGTCATCCGTTGGGTCAGGTTGGTAATCCTCTCGGTGTCCAGGGGCCGAGTATGCTTCAAGAGGTTTTCGAAGGCTCCCTCTTCCTGCAGCGTCAGAAGGCGGGACTCGTAGTCGCCTCCCTTAAGCCCCCAGCGGGCTCCGCGGCGCTTCATCCGCCGCGCGACGATACTATCCCAGACTTCTCCAAAGGCGGCACTAGCTTCTGCCCAGATCACCTTGCCGCTTACGAGACCGGCGACCTGGTGCTTTTCCTTGAGCACGCGCCGCGGCTTCTTCTTGGTTCCGACGTCCTCTTTGCCTTCGTAGACCACAAAGATGCGGATTTCGGCCTGCCGGGCGGCGGCCCGCTGCAGCTTGATCGCCACCCTATCGGCTTCGTCTTTCTAATCCTGAACCCCACCCCTGCTACTAGTATTTGCCAATATCTTATGCGAAACAATTTTTGTCCGTTAGCCCCCTAAAAACGAGCCTTATGCGAAAGATCCCGGGGGTTTTATTTCGTAAAATGCTTCTTATGCGATTAACTTACGCGAAAAAAGACCGGCACGGGCGTACACCCCGCCGGCCAAGAACCGTGAACTTTGCGCGCCTCCGCCCGCAACGGAACGGAACTGCTCTGCCCCCATCAGTGACATACCAACCACGAGCCCATCGAAATCGCATCCAGCGTCCGCCAAGCAAAAGCTCGACGGGTTCCCCGCCGCTGAACGAGTACAGGACTTCCCTATCGGAACCGACCAGTTCTGGTCTCTCGCAGCCCGAATCCTCCGGCCGCGGGACAATGAGCCTTGACATACAATCACCTTCTTTCTTTTGCCGTCCCTCTTGTGGGCAAAAAAGCTCCTTTCGCCGCACCTACAGGGGTGAAAGCGAAAGGAGGTGAACATAGAAACATTGCTCCAGGGCAGGAACCCACGAACCAGGCCAGCATGGGCACCAGAAAGGCCCTGGCCATAGCCAGCCCTAGTGGTAGAAATGTCTTCGGAACACGGCCTCCTGCTACCCAGCCAGCCGGAAAACCGGCCAGGAGCAGGGACCAACAGCAGGGCACGGTTCCCTCTCCCCGCTAACAGCATGCCTGACAGTTCTGGGATTTCCCAGCCACAGACCTCCGCTCAGAGACATCGTACCCAGCAGGAATACCGAGTGCTCTCTCTCCTTTTTCCCACTGGGGGCCATCCACGGCGCTCACCTTCCTTTCATCTTTGGCTTACGGTCGAGTTAGGGCTAGCACCACATTGCTCACGGTTGCCAGGCTAAAAAGCGCGGCCAGTCCACGGAGAGCAAATACCATCCAGCCGTTATAGGCCTCGCTTCCGGAGAGAGCTGCCTGAACCACGACATATGTACCAGGCAGCATGGGCACCCCAAGCTTGACCCAGGCAAAGCAACCCAAACTCACAGTGTGGGCTATGAGCGTTGGGGGTGACATGAGCGCGGGACGCGCGTGCCTGGTGCAAGCTGTGCTCGTGATGCTGCTCACCAAACTGTTCGACCGTCGCCACATTGAAGTAGACGGCCGTTATTGGCAGCATCAGCTGTGAGGTCTACTAACTCTTGCCGTGAGACTCTCCTAGATCTGTACTGGCGCGATTGCTATGCATTTCCGCCAGTCGGCAAGAGCCGATTTGGTAATATTGTAATTCATACAAAATGATGTTAGGGACGCTGGTAGCAACCCGCCCCTTTCATCTCACAAGCCGTCGCCCATCGGCCGCACGGACTTTCCATTACAGACAGCGCCCCATGCCGGGCGCAGCCGATGAGGAGAGTTATCTCCCCATCGGCCTTTCGATTTTTATGGCTGTGCAGGCAAGCAGACACCGAGTAGGTGGAATGTCTGCTGTTCCCGTTCGCCGCCTATCGGCCTGCTTTTTCGTTATCCTGCCCAGGTCCATCGCCAACATCACGCACAGCGCCAATCCGCACTGCATTTTCCACCCCCCGGGAAGGGAGCAGGGCATACGTATGCTCGTTACACCTCTTTCCGTTGTGCCTGGGTCTGCTTTGGCCGGTACGATTCCCCCATTCATATCGAGCATGATAACGCGATAAGGCAAGCGGTCACCAGGACAGCAGGCAGGGTGGCGTCTTCGAACAGATCCCTCCAATGGGAAAAGTCCGGATTGGTGTTGATCAGCACGCTTCCGCGTTCGTACGGTTGGAGCTTACCTGGAGAAGCAATTCCGCACTGGCCTGTCCGAAGCTGATGTAGACATCTCATGAGTGAATGACTCAGCCCTCATCAGCCTCGTTTGCAGGGCGCTGAGCCAGCCTTGCTGGCTGGCTTCCGCCAAGTCGGTCACCAGTTAGCCAGTAATGTAAACCCGGGTGGTGTACCCAGAATAGCAGATCTGGTACGTGCCGCAATTGGCCAAATCGGTCTTCCCCGTCCCAGAGTTACTCAACCATAGCACCACACCCATGCCCAGCGCATTAAGAAAAACCGTGTTGGAGCCTGCCCAGCGACTAGACAGATCTACCTGTGCCCTGGCCTAGCGGTATCTAATGATCGCTCCTTCATTGGCGGATTCAGCAAGACGACTGTAGAGGGCTAGGTAGCCCTCTTTAATTTGGGGTTCTGGTTTTTGCCAGGCTGCCAAACGTTGCTGTATCTCTTTTTCTTCCAAGTGAACTCTGAGGTTGCGATTAGGAATATCTATCGTGATTATGTCACCGTCGCGGACAGCAGCCAGCGGTCCACCTTCTGCTGCTTCGGGAGATATATGACCAACAAAACAGCCGTTATTGGTTCCAGAAAACCTGCCATCAGTTATGAGAGCCGTCTTCAAAGCCAGACCTAGCCCGTACAGGATTTTCATCGCTCTGTACATTTCTCGCATACCAGGCCCGCCTTTTGGCCCCTCATATCGAATGACCACCACGTCACCTTCGTGTATTTTCCCGTTTAGAATAGCCTCGTTTGCTGCTTCTTCAGAGTCAAACACCTTAGCGCAACCTGCAAAGGTCCACATAGAAGGGTGAATAGCTGCTGGCTTGGTTACAGCTGTATTGGGTGCCAAGTTCCCACGGAGAATAGCTAGACCACCTTCCCTATTAAATGGGTTCTCTAGGGATCTAATGATATCTCGGTTTATAGTCTTCGCAGCCTCAATGTTTTGTCCAACGGTCTTACTTGTCACCGTCATTACATCCAATTCGAGCAGGGATGAAATCTCCCTCATTACAGCCGGCACCCCTCCGGCTTCGTGGAAATCTAAGATATTTGCTGGGCCTGCTGGATATATCCTGGCTATCTGGGGAGTTGTTCTGCTTAGCGTGTCAAAGGCGTCAACAGATATATTCAGTTCCGCTTCGTAAGCTATAGCCGGAATGTGAAGAACAGAGTTCGTTGACCCGCCCATAGCCATGCTAACCTTGATCGCATTCATAAGAGACCCACGGGTCATGATTTGGCGGGCCGTAATGCCTTTCTTTATCAAGTTGACGATAGCGCGACCCGATTCTTGTGCCAGTCGCATGCGGGCAGCAGAAGTAGCCGGGGCTGTACCTGCAAACGGGAGAGTCATACCCATAGCTTCAGCCAGACAACACATAGTGTTTGCGGTACCAAGAAAGGCACATGAGCCACATCCCGGGGCAACTGCTTCCTCCAAGCCCGCAAGCTGTTCTTCCGAGATTTTCCCCGCTTTAAGCACTCCAAGGGCCTCGCTTAACGTCGTAACATCAGACTTTCGGCCGTCAAAGTAAGGGCCGCCTTGCATGTTACCCCCGGGAACGAGTATGGCAGGGACGTTGAGGCGGGCCGCTGCCATGAGCATACCTGGTACGATCTTGTCACAAGAGCCCAAGAGAACTACACCATCAAGGCGATGGGCTTGCACCATCATCTCGATACTGTGTGCAATGAGGTCACGCGTGGGTAGAACATAATGCATGCCGATGTGCCCATTGGCGATTCCGTCGCAAACCCCAATTACGCCAAACTCCACCGGTGTGCCGCCAGCCTGGCGAATACCGTCCCTGACAGCGGCAGCAACCTGGCGCAGGTTGTAATGGCCGGGAACAATCGTACTCCAAGAGTTAGCGATGCCGATCAACGGTCTCTCCAAATCGTAATCAGTATAGCCCATGGACTTTAACAGGGCACGCGTACCAGCCCTTTCAGGGAACTTTAGTATCTCTTTACTTCGCCAGAACATCAATCTTGTCCTCCTTCCTGGACATTAGGCCGGCAGAGAGGGGGCATACTCCGCCCCTTAAGGATTTATGTTCCCTTCTCAACAGCGTATGGACGGTTGTCCCTTGACCACCACATCCAGTTGTCTGTCGTTAAGAGAAAGCGATCTGTTGCTGTGCCTGATGCCCCAATACAGGAACGGCATTACTACTAACGGAATGGTTGTATAGCCCATGAGATTGTAACCTTTAGAGACGAGCGGGATTAGGCCAAACAGCGCAAGCCCCCAGCTGATCGCAACATAAAGGGCCGAGGCAAGCATGTTGCTCTTGCGGTCTGTGGCTTTCCCCTTGGTAAGAATGAGCACCAACCTCTTGGTGGCT
Source organism: Gelria sp. Kuro-4 (assembly GCF_019668485.1). NCBI lineage: Bacteria > Bacillati > Bacillota > Clostridia > Thermoanaerobacterales > Thermoanaerobacteraceae > Gelria > Gelria sp. Kuro-4. The sequence continues at coordinate 2,025,429 of NZ_AP024619.1, forward strand.
CCGTAGACTACGTTGACCGCCGTAGAGAGAGCCCCGATGATAATAAGTAGCGACACTAGTAACTTGCCGAGGTTTCCGCCAACTCCGTGTTCTACCATGTAAAGCGTCGGCACTACTTCCTCCAGAATCTGCGGATAGTGACCCAAGATGCCCAGTGTAGCCAGTTGTAACAGAACCCCATTGGCCAGAAAGCCCAAGATCGCCGCTCTTTTGGCTTCTTCCTTGGTCTTAATGACCTCAGCTACTGCACACCAAGTTCCAACTCCCGCTTGATAGCTGGCGTAGGAAACAGCTTCCCAGAAGGGCAGCCAAAAGCCGCGCGGTGCCGGGCGGGCGGCCAGAACACCAGCAATACCATCTAGATTAGCGAGGATATTGGAACCGTACAAGATGAGGAGGCCAACAACTATTACCGCTGCGAAGGCATTGGCAGCAGACCTGACAACTTCTGATCCATAAATTGTTAGCAGGAAAACTGTCGCTGCAGATATAACTGCGCAGGAAACATAAGGTAATCCCGACAACTTTGCTAATGTTGCAGCTGCAGTCGCAAAGACGACAGCGGTAACGATGAACATGCCTGCAAGGTAACGGATCTCATAAATCGGCGCCAATACTTTGTCGTAAGGGTGATAGAACTTATGCGCCCAACTTGCGTAGTCGTAAGTTTTGTAAACGATGGTAAAGCATAAGAGGTAGTAAAAGATTAAAGCGGTTATCGCCTGGGCTACTAACGGGAAGAAAACAGCATACCAGCCGAACTGTACATAAAACTCAACAATTTGCCTGCCGGAAGCGAACCCGCCTCCAAAGTGAGTGGTGAACCAAACCATGGCTACAGCCAGCGCCGGTCCGCCCCACTTCTTCAACACTATCACCACACTCCCCTCCAAACTGGCTGTTCCAACCGTGTTACCTTTTGACAATTGAGAAACTACTCAGCAAACCATTTAATATGTGCTAACACATCCTTGTTAACACAGCATCTGGGCTTTTCGCCCCGCAAAGCCCTCCCTGCCTCATTGGCCGCCTTACGCATGAGTTCATCGTAGGCTTCCACTGAATAGAAAGCAGAATGACCGGTGGCCCAAACATTCGGTAGCGCAATCAATTTCTTATCGAATTCGTCGGGAACCGGTTCGTTGTAGACAACGTCCAACGCCGCGCCGGCAATCCAGTTTTCCGTCAAGGCCTTGTACAAGGCCTCGCGGTCAATAAGCTCGCCGCGGGCGCAGTTCACGACGTACGCATGCGGTTTCATTCTCCGTAAGGCCTCTTCGTTGAGTTTTCCTTTTGTCGATGGGAGCAAGGGCGCGTGCAATGACAGAATGTCTGAATGTTCTATGAGTTCGCCCCACTCAACCATTTGCGCATTGTATTCGGCAGCTTGTTCCGGGGATACGTAGGGGTCGCAGGCAATGATGTTTACCTCAAAGCCGCTCAGTTTACGCGCAACGTTGCGGGCTATGCCGCCGAAACCAAACAACCCTACCGTACTGTCTTTGAACCGACGTCTTGGGATGATGGCTTTAATGTCCCAGTGGCCATCTTTGATCCATGGCACCTGCTTGTAAAGGCCACGTTGCATGGCCAGGATGAGCGCGACGGTATGGCTGGCAACCTCGTCCGTACAGTAGTCGGGTACGTTTGTGACAATAACGCCGTGCCGCGTGGCCGCCGGGACATCAGCCGCGTTAAAGCCAATACCAATGGCGCAAAAAGCGCGCAGCTCAGGCAAGGCCTCGTAAATGCGCTCCGACATCTTTTGGTGCTGGGAAAGAACCACCTCTGCCCCTTGGGCAGCCTGTATGAATTCCTTCTCCGGAAGAATGTCCACAAAGTTTACGATCGCGTCAGGGTACTCCGTAAGGAGATAATTCTTGATGAGCTCCCGACCCGTAAAGTTTGCTCCCGCCGCCACGACAACCTTTTTCTTTTCCGCCATCTTAACTTCCCCCTGTGTAGATATCTCGTTTTGTGTATAGACCACCAATACGCAATCTGCCGCACCCAGTGGCCACACGCCCGTAACGGAGCCTGCAAATGCACCCCAAGCGTCTCCACCCACTCAGGCAAGCACACTATCTTAAAGCAGCCGACCGTCATCGATAAAGGCCATGGGCCGTAATTGCCCGCTAATCTCGATGTTGTCATTCGCTTCCGCTTCCGGCAAAAGGCTCTCGGAAATTTCAATCTCGTCCAAGTTGGCTGTTGTTCTAATACGTACGACTTTTGCCTCCGACGGCTCGATACGATTACACGTCTTTAGGGCCACAGCAATAGCCTGCAGGTCGTTGTCCAGTGCCATCGGTATCGCCCCACCGCGCAGGATGGTCGAAGTAATGGCATTGGCGTACGTCTTCTCTTTATCGATTTGGGCAATTACGCTGGTCGTGGTAACATCGGCCGAGCCCAAGCCGATGGCGTTCCCGTGTGACTCCTTGGTTAGCCCCAGCACTACTACTTTCTGTACCCGCGGCTCAGGCCGCAAGGCCATCATAAAGGGTTCAGAAAATCTGCCGGTAACGTTAGGGTCCATTCCACTTCCGCTGATGTTCTTCCCGATCTTCTCAACGATGAGCACGTCGATGGCGTCGAATAAAATCCGCGGCATGGCCGCATGGGCAATATCCAACAGTTCCATATCCGTAGCTTCGAACTTATCCGGAGTAACCGCCCGAATGAGCATCTGCTCGTGATAGCCGTTCTCTACCAGGGCCAAGCCGCAGGTAATGGGGGCGCGTTCGATGATCGCTCGCCCAACTTCAGGAATGAGTTGCGCGAAACGCTCGAAGCCCTGTTTGTGAACGTACGTTGCCCCTTTGTGCTTACCCAGGCCTATCACCAGCATCTTCATAAGGCCGCTCTCTACAGGCCCACGGAAATTAGTATGGTTCTTAACCCTGTTCACCACCACCACGCCGTCCGCCTCGTAAGCAGGCTTGCTGAAAAAGACCGGCGTGCCGCTGGCGGTAGTGCCAAGCTGAATCACCTCCATGCTGGCTTCAATCGGCGCCCCCATCGTCGCTTCCGTGATGCCGTAGCTCATCAACACCTCCTTTTGCCCATCCGGATTGGCACCGCCATGACTACCCATGGCTGGGATAATAAAGGGATGAGTACCTAACCCCTTGAGTTTGTCAATTACGGTTTTGGTGATCTCCGCTATGCTGGCGATACCCCTGCTGCCAACAGCAACGGCTATGCGCTGCCCTTGGCGAAAACGGCCGCGTATCTCTTCGCAGTCTAACTCCTGCAAAATCACTTGCCGGACATTTGCTATCCTGTCAGACCGGAACCGTTGACGTACCTTGACCATCCGTGGAAATTCAACGTCGAATCCGCCGTAGATGATCGCCATTCCACTACCTCCATTTGACCGCGGCAAAATCAGGAGAAGGAGAGCGGCGTCTCCAGGAAGCCGCCCCGCCCTTGTACAGCCCCGCTACTTTATCAAGTCTTCAAAGGTATCAAACCCGCTGGCAATCCCCAAGGTGCGAGCGAACTCCAGCAAATTCTGCGCAACCACCGGGTTGAGTGGAATTCCCTTCTCCTTGCGCTCTTTGGCTTTCAATATCTCGATCTCGCCCGGCAGGAAGATCTCGTTCACCCCTTCAGCGGGCCTGGATCTCTTTATCATCGCAATGTAGGCGTCTACAGCTTCCTTGAATCGCTCTACATCCTGGAATCTACCCACGTCCATTGCCAGCATAAAGTGCCCAATGCGCTCGGGACGGTCGTCAATCATCAGGTCGCCAATATCTCGCCCCACGGCTGCTCCTGCCAGTAACGCGGCCAAGAGGTCGACCATAACAGCCAGCCCATAGCCTTTCGGGCCCGCCATGGGGAGGAGGGATCCTCCCTCCCAGAGGGCCTTCGGGTTATCCGTCGGCTTACCTTCCTTGTCAAGCAGCCACCCCAAGGGAATCCTTTCCTGCTTGCGGATGGCGATCTGCAGTTTGCCAACAGCTACGATGCTTGTTGCCATATCCAGGACGATGGGAAATTGCTCTCCGGGAACCCCAATAGCTATTGGGTTGGTGCCCAATAACCGTTCACTGCCGCCAAAAGGAGCCATAAATGGAGTTGTGTTGGCAGCAACCAGACCAATCATGTTTTCTTCGGTTGCCATCAGGGCATAGTAGCCAGCAATGCCAAAATGGTTGGTGTTGCGGGTAGCAACAGAGGCTATGCCATGTTCTTTAGCCCTTTCTATGCAGAGTTTCATAGCCCTAGGTGCTGTACAAATGCCAAGACCGTTGTCAGCATCGAGCACTACTGCGCTGCCAGAGTCTTGGATTACCTTGAGTGTTGGCGTACGGTTAATGAGGTCTTTCCTTAAGCGGCGATAATAGAGTTGCAATCGAGCCACCCCATGAGAGTCAACCCCCCTGAGGTCGGAGGCGAGAAGCACGTCGGCACCTACAGACGCGTCTTCGGTAGGGATCCCTAAAGCGCACAGCAACCTGAATGCTAAATTCCTAAGTTTTTCTTCGCTGACAACTATCACGTTATAGACCCCTTTCCCAAACTTCTGATATCTCTTGGCGCGCTTGGCCCTTCTTCATATCTGGCTGTAAGAACGCGGCTGTTGAAGAAGCCGCCAGGACTCTAAAGCGACACTCAAATAGTCAAGGTAATTAAATAGCCGATCACCGCTGTGGTCAGGAACACGACTATAAAGGGCTTCAGTACTTTCCGCAGGATATCTCCCTCTTGGCCTAGCAATCCAACTGTTGCCGCCACGGCCACGATGTTGTGGGTACAGATCATGTTGCCGATGGCCGACCCGAGGTGCTGCATGATGACTGGCTGGAGAGGAACTAAGCCCACGTGTTTGGCAGCTGTAACGTGCAAGCCGTTGAACATGAGGTTGGACGTTGCAGACGTCCCGGCAATATAGGCGCCCAGCGTCCCGATGGCCAGTGCTGCGAAAGGATACGTCCGGCCAACGGCTGTGCCCAAAGCAACTGCCAGAGCCTCCATCATCCCGCTAAAGCGCATGACCCGGGCCAGAGTCAAGAGACTTCCCAACGCTATAAAGGAAGGTATCATCCGGCGGAACGTCCTTCGCGCGTAGCAGCTCAGTTCACCAGTCTTGACCCCGAGGAGGAGACTGCCGGCTATGCAGCAGATCCAAAGGACAACTGCGATCCATGTCAAATAGCCATATTGCGTCAAAGTCTTGTAGGGAACGGTGTTGCGTACCAAGGGAAGCATGATTAAGACTAGCAGGTACGGCGACATGGCCCGCCACAACGGCATGTTTATCCGGGATAGATCCACGTTGGACCCTGCCAGGAGATACTCTTCGGGAACGGACTTTGTAAACCAGCGGGCAGAAACCCCCACCATGATCATTGTCACCAAACCGGTAGTCATGCCGACAACTTCTGGGCCGAGGAACGTAGAAGCGAACATGACAGCGGCACCAAAACTCAGGCCAGCAACAAGCAGGTTTGGGATTAACCCGCGTAACCCTTTACGGCCGAACACCGCCCAGATCAAAATGAATGGTAGAGTAAAGCCAAGTACAGGAACGGCCCGGCCCAACCAAAAGTTGATTTCTTCCGAGGTGATAATTCCCTTAACCACTGAAGCTCCGAAGTTCAATGTCGCACCTGCCGCCCCCCAGCAGACGATAAAGCTGTTGCATATCAAGGCAGCAGTAGCCGCGACGATGGGCTGGTAGCCTAAACCAATGAGCATTGGGGCAGCGACCGCTGCCGGACTCCCTGAGCCGGCAGCACCTTCCAGGAAGGAACCAAACCCCATGGCGATTATGACCAATAGGATGCGCTTGTCCCGGGTGACCTTCTTTATTGCATCTTTGATAACTTCCATGGCTCCAGATCCCTTCACCGTATCCAGTATGGTGAAGGCAGCCCACAACATGAAGATCACGCGCAGCGACTCCAGTCCGCCGTCCGTAAAAGCGAATTGGATTCTGTCAGGTGCCCCATGAAACACGAACATAGCTAGCAATGTACCGACGACCAGACCCAATGGGCCTAGAATCATCGCCGGCTTGTGAAACACGAGCATACCTAGAAAAACTATAGCAATAGGTATAACCGCCAACAATGCTAATCCTACCACCGTGATTCCCCCTCGTAATATAGTTCTTGGACCGACCTTTACGGCGGACTAGGAGCTTGTAGCAGAAGAGCTGTTTCCCTTTCCTTCCCTAAAGCCCCAATAAGAAGAGTGTTTAGATCACCGCCGCCGGGGCTGTGGAGATGTGGGCAACGCGAGGCGGAGCCGAAGCGTTGTCCAAGCGCCTGTGGACCCCTGGGGATAACCCCGGCGAAGCTGTTATCCTCGCAGCCGAACACTCGCTGGGGAGAAGCAGTGCAGGCAGGCCTTCCGCCCAGCGGGTTATCCCCAGAGTCCAGAGGCGCGGCATATCCACAGCCCCTATCTTCCCAAAGAATGGTTTGGGACCCCCGCGGCAAAGTAGTTAGCTTAGGCTACACTTTGGAGGATAATTCCTACTCCTCCTTGCGGGCGATGATCCCAGCTGAGTTGGGCCAGCACCGCTTGATTTAGTCTGCTTCCCCGGTACCGGCGCGGGATTCCTGACCGCATTTTGAGCCCCTGGTAAGGTGATTCCTGAGCGCAGCAACTCAGGATCTGCACCCCCACCCCCAGGTGCATTCTGTTGGCGAGGTTGGAAGTGCGCCGGCCCCACGGGGGTCCCTTCAAAGTTGGCCGACTCTGCGCGAAAGGAGGTGCTCATGATGCCCAACCCGCTTTATGCCGGAATCGATGTCGGCCTCCGAGTCAACCGCGTCAGCCTGGGTGATTGGAAAGGAGAAGGTAGCTCCCGACGCCAGCGTGGCCAACGACGCTTACGGAGTTCAGACCTTGGCGCAGTCTTTCAGCCAAACCGCCTCCAAGCTCGGTTGTGATTCCCTCATCATCGGCCTGGAAGCCACCTCTCTTTACAGCTGGCACCTGGCCTGGGTCCTCAGCAGCCACCAACTCCTGAAGGACCTTAATCCCCAGGTGTACCTGCTCAACCCTTAACTCATCGCCAAGTTCAAGAAAGCTATGGCAACCGACGGCGGGAAAGACGACTCGGTAGACGCTTTAGCCATCCTCGATCGCCTGCGGCTGGGCCGACTCCCCCATCCCTTTACGCCTGACGACCGTTACCTACCCCTGCAGCGCCTCACCCGCTATCGGTACCACCTGGTTACACAGGTGGTCCGGGAGAAGAACTACTTTCTCTCTTACCTCTTTCTCAAGTGCAGTGGACTCGTTCAGCAGCCGCCTTTCTCGAACCCCTTCGGTGCCGCCTCAACGGCCGTTATAACTGAGTTCTTCTCCGTGGAAGAGATTGCTGCCCAGTCGGTGGACGAGCTGGCCCGCTTCATTGCAGAAAAGAGCCGGAATCACTTTGAGGATCCCGGGCGTTTGACCAAGGAGCTGAAGCGGGTCGCTCAGAACTCGTATCGCCTGCCGGACAAGCTCAAGCAGCCGGTGAATGCCATCTTGGCCTCCAGCCTGGCCCGCATCCGCTTCGTAGAGAAGCAGATCAAGGCGGTGGACAAGCAAATCGAGCGGGAACTTACTGCGGTCAGCAATCCGCTTCTTTCGGTGCCCGGCCTGGGCCGTGTCTTTACCGCCGGGATCATGAATATTGCCTTCTTGCCGCAACCGACCCCTCTCGAACATGTTTTCTGTGCTTGACATATTACCGCATTACTTCTTTGCCCCTACTCTGTAGAGAGCTGCGCAACAGTCTACAATGTTTACCAGTCCATTCCCAGCTTTGTTTGGCTCCGCACCTTAGATAACTATCAAGGCGTCTGCCACTTTCACGCCTTTACCCTTCGGATAGACAAACACCGGATTAAGATCGAGTTCACGGATTTCGTGTTTTCTTTCAGCGGCCAATCTTCCAACAGCAACAATGACCTTGGCCAGAGCATCCACATCGAGCAGTTCGCTTCCACGATACCCTTTGAACAAAGGGGCAGCCCGCAGAGAGTCGATCATGCGCAATGCTTCAAGCTTGGTTAAGGGTACAGGGTAGAGAGCGACGTCTTTGAAAACCTCAACGAACACACCACCGAGGCCCACCAATACCATGGGGCCGAACTGGTCGTCCCGGGAAACGCCCACAATTGCTTCCAGTCCTTTGGCCAACATCTCTTGGACCAGCACGCCGTTAATCCGGGCATCGGGCTTGTGGCGCTTAACACTAGCGATAATCTCCTTGTAGCCGGCCAAGAGCTCATCTTCATTAGTAATGTTGAGCTTAACTCCGCCGATGTCGGTCTTGTGCGGCGTATCGGGTGAATCAATTTTGAGGACAACTGGGTAGCCGATGGTTGCAGCGGCATGGACCAGTTCCTTCTCGTTCGTGGCAATGCATTCATGTGAGACTGGCACTCCGTACTTCTGCAACAGTAACTTGCTTTCGTGCTCGGAAAGAGTAGTCAGACTACCACTACTCTTGGCCACCCCGCTCGAAAAAGCAGCCACTTCCAACGTTACCTCATCGGGGTTATAATTCAGAAAATCGGTGAGCTGTTTGAGGGCCGTAAAACCATAGTGCGGACTGGGCAGGATCGGCACGCCAGCAGCATCATATTTCTGGCGCAGGCCAGGATCCCGGTGACCGCTCAAGGAAGGAATTACGACTATTGGCTTGCTGCCTAGATCCTGGGTCACATTCACAACGCCGTCACACACACCGGTGTGTATTATTTGGTTCTGGGGAGTAAGCGTTTCCGGGACATTAACGCCCAGGACCAACATCCCGATGCTCGGATCAGCCATAATTGTCCGCAATGTTTTCCGATAGGCCTGGGAATCGTAAGCCACTGTAGCAGTCATATCCAGAGGGTTGTTCGGTGTCGCGTATTCCGGCAGCACTTCTTTCAGCGTCGCCTTGGTGTCCTCGGCGAAGTCGGGCAGTTTGATACCGTTCAAATGGCAGAGGTCAGCGGAAATGGCGGTTTCTCCGCCGGACAGGTTAAGGATGGCTAAGCCGGGGTTCTTCGGCGGCTCCTTGAGCTTGCTAAATAGCAGACTCGTGGTCAACAATTGCTCAACATCGTTAACACGGATTACCCCAAACTTCTTAAAGACCGCATTAAAGGCTGCATCTGACCCAGCCAGCGAGCCTGTGTGGGCAGCAGCGATTTGGCGTCCTTTATCAGAGACCCCGGTTTTGAGCACTACCACCGGCTTACGGCAGCGGGCCGCCTTGGCCAGGGCCTGCGCGAACCGATTAGGTTCCCGAACCCCCTCTAAATACAGGGCAATTACTTTGGTCTGTTCGTCCTCAATAAGAAAATCCAGGTAGTCAACAGCATCAATGATTGTATTGTTCCCGCTGGAAATCACATACGAATACCCCATATAGCTAACATTCATCAGCTGTAAGCAGATCTGCCCGCTCTGCGCAATAAGGCCGATGCTGCCACTCTGGCGGCTAAGCCCGTAGAAAGGAAGCCCGAAGGCCCAAACCTGGTCAACATTGTTGACAAATCCGCCGCAGTTAGGGCCACAGAGAGCTATGCCATGTTTTTGCGCTACCTCCTGCAATTCCTGTTCAGCCCGGACGCCATCACCGCCCATTTCGCGGTAGCCGCTGGCATAAACCACCGCCGCCCGGCAATCATGTGCGGCTGCTTCTTCTAAAATGGCGTTTACGGTGTCCCGGGGAGTACAAATAACTACCAGGTCCACTGGTTCAGGGATTGCGGAAATGCTGGCAAAGCATTTCTTCCCCATAACCTCTGTCCGGCGTGGATTCACAAAATACAAACGCTCGCCTAGGTTAGAGTCCAAAAGGTTCTTGCAGGCATTGGCCCCGAAGCCGGGTTTTTCCGTAGCTCCAACTACAGCAACTGTTTTCGGCCGTAACAAGCTCCCCAGATCCATGCTGTTCTCTCCCTTTTGCTAGACTAACTGGGTACCTTTCTTGTAGGCCTCTGTATTTAGAAGGAAGACCTTTTCGCCTTTCTGGCCAAAATACTCCTTGATTCCTTCCAACAGAGCCTGGTCACTCACCATCGGCACCTTACTGAGCAGGGCGCCGAGCATAACTACGTTTGCTGCCCGGACGTCCCCAACTTCCCTGGCAGCGTCTGTAACGGGAACTGATACAATCCTTGGGTCATTCTTTAACTTATCTTCCGGAATCAGGGAACTGTTGGCAATGATAAGCCCATCGGCTCTAATAAGGTCCTTAAATTTGTCCAGTGACGGCTCGTTCATGGCGACGAGGATGTCTGGACTTTCAAAAAAGGGGCTGCCTATTTCCTCTTCGCCCAGTTTTACTGTGCAGTTGGCCGTCCCACCCCGCTGCTCAGCACCATAAGACGGCATCCAGGAGACGTGTTGTCCTTCCAGCATGGCCGCTTGAGCAAGAATAACTCCTCCTGCTAGGATGCCCTGGCCGCCAAAGCCGGCAAATACTATCTCATGCATTACTTGGAACCCCCTCTCTTGACGAGCTCACCCATGGGGTAGTAAGGGACCACTTCAGTCTCGAGCCTTTTGAGAGAATCCCGAGGGCTTAAGTGCCAGTTTGTCGGGCACGGGGACAACACCTCTACCATTGAAAAGCCCTCGCGGTTGAGTTGAGCTTCGAAGGCATTACGGATATAGCCCTTAGTCTTACGGATTTCCGTTGGGCTAAACACGCCACCGCGTGCGATGTAAGCCACAGGAAGCACCGCCAGCATCTCCGATATCTTCAGAGGCATACCAGTCAGATCTGGGTCTCGTCCCTTCGGAGAAGAAGCCGTTTTCTGTCCAGGCAGTGTGGTAGGCGCCATCTGGCCCCCAGTCATCCCGAACACACCGTTGTTGACAAAAATAGTGGTGAATCTTTCATTGCGGGCAGCAGCGTGAATTATTTCAGCGGTACCTATAGCAGCGAGGTCACCGTCACCTTGGTAAGTGAAAACGGTATTCTCCGGCCGTACCCGTTTGATAGCCGTGGCCGTCGCTGGCGCGCGGCCGTGGGGAGCCTGTATCCAGTCGACAAGAAAAGTGGTTCGCATGAGGCAGGCACAGCCCACGGCCTGAACCCCGATAGTTTTTTCTTCAAGCCCTAGTTCTTCCAAGACTTCGGCTACCAGTCGGTTGATAATCCCGTGGCCGCAACCGGGGCAAAAGCGGCTTGGGGCCACTAAGGTTTTCGGAGCTTCGAACGTCCGTGGCACCTAGAGCACCTCCTTAATGGAGCCATCCGAAATACCCTCTACCATTTTGAGGATCCCGTTGGCCGTAGGGGCATCCTTCCCGCATGGCAGTGAATAAACAGGGGTCTTGCCGTTAACAGCCAGGCGCACATCTTCCACCATTTGTCCCAGGCCACTCATCTCTACAGAAAGGAACGCCTTCGCGCTTTGAGCCGCAGCGGCAACGGCTCTTGCTGGGAAGGGCCAAAGGGTAATGGGCCGGAGAAGACCGACTTTAACGCCCTTTTTCTGACCCATGCTAACCGCTTGCTTACAAGCCCGGGCAGATATCCCATAAGCTATTAGGACGATATCCGCATCGTCCAACATAACAGCCTCGTACCGCTGTTCTTTTTCCGCGATAGTCGCATACTTGGTTCGCAGATTGCGGTCATAGTTGTCCGGGTCCCAGTAAACCGGCGTATGAATCACCTTGGGTTTACCTTTCCCCTTGCCGCGTAGTGCCCAGGGTTTATCGGGGTTGTGCTCGGTCATAGGAGGTAGCTCTACCGGCTCCATCATTTGACCCAGGGCCCCGTCACTGAGGATCATAGCAGGGTTGCGGTATTCTTCCGCTTTGTCAAAAGCCAAGCCAACGAGGTCAACCATTTCTTGGATAGAAGCAGGGGCAAGCACCAGCAGTCTGTAGTCTCCGTGCCCACCGCCTTTAGTGGCTTGAAAATAGTCTCCCTGCCCGGGGGAAATCAGTCCTAGTCCACTACCGTAGCGTTGAACATCGACGATCACCGCCGGCAATTCAGCGGCAGCAATATAGGAGATACCTTCCTGTTTGAGGCTAACACCAGGCCCGGAAGACGCTGTCAGAGCACGGAACCCAGCACTTGCTGCACCGTAGATCATAGAAATAGCAGACACTTCCGATTCAGCCTGGATAAAGTGCCCCCCAACTTCGGGAAGTCGCCAGGACATGTACTCGAGAATTTCGCTTGAAGGGGTTATGGGATAACCACAGAAAACTTGGCAACCGGCACGAATTGCCGCTTCGGCCAGTGCTTCGTTGCCTTTCATAAGTTGCCTTGGCAAAACAGGTTCCTCCCCCTCTATTTAATCTCAAATACCAACTCTGGACAGACGGTGTAGCAAATACCACAACTTACGCACTTTTTCTCATCTAATTTAACTACCCGATAGCCCATCTTGTTAAGATTCTCAGACAAACTTAAAGCCTCTTGCGGGCACGCTTCGATGCAGTACCGGCATTCTTTGCACCTTTCGGTATTCAAATTAACAGCCATAGTTCACCCCCCTTTCCGGTACAACCTCTCCTACTGTGACCCTCAGTAACTTACCTCACCTCCTTCATGGAAGAGAAGCCAGCAAACCACATGTGCATCGCAGATAGGAACACTGAAGCATCTCAGTATTTACTTATCTATTCTTATTATTCTACATGAGTGTAACTAATCCTGCCTTTGGTGACATATTGTCGTCTATACCGACGATAAGTTCATTATCTATATTATCAATGCACTTTATGTTATATGTGGCGGAGAAACAACAAGGCATCGCTTCCTAGCCTTGGAGCCGCTTTCTCCGTTACGCCATAGTAATGTCTTCATCCCAAACAGCCTCTTTCACCTATATAACCCGCTCTTGGATGTATTACGTTGAGTGCAAGGATTCGAGAAGCAGGACTGGTGTTTCTGTAGGCCCTCGGAAAATCCCCATAAGCCCCAAAGAGTATCTGGGTACTTTTGCAGTAAATGAACGATGTCACGATAGGGCATGATCAGCAGCCTCAACAAAGGCATAATAAACCTAACCCCCAAGAGAGGGGCCTTGAGAAGGGTGTGGTATTAGTTGCCAGTATTCACTAGGCGGCCAAAGGGTGGCCCAGAAGGGCCTCCACCCAGGTGTTAAAGCACCATTGCTGAGCGTCATTCACCCAGGATCCAGTTGCTGGTTCATACCCACCAGTTAGCTACGCCAGAAACAAGCCTGCTTACTTTTCACTAGGCAGCGTTCGAGTTCGTAACCCACCTTAGCGCGCTTAAAAGAGCGTTCCCGCGCATAGACCTTGTTCCAGGCGGGAGAGTTACGGGATGCAGGAGTAAACAGACGCTGGTCGTCGTGGGGTTTAGTATAAACCGTACGACTGAGGGAAAAAGGTACAAGGCGTAGAGCAATTTACCCGCTGCTTGACCCATCTGCCGCCGGTTGCCCTAGGGCAGCACTACTTCAAGCGGGAACGGTCTTTGTCAAAGCCGTTGCAGCCTATTGGACGACCAGCGAGGCAACGTGGGATACCATATTCAATCACCTCCGCTGGGCCTGAGCGTGAGGATTAAGATCGACATGGTTGCATACCCCAAGCGTAATGCAGGTGGCAGAAGTCATGCGTGTCGTGGGCGAACCCCAGAGCAGTTTGGCCAGCGCCAGATGGGAGTAAAGTCCTTTGAACTCGACCAAAGGCACTACCCTCAGTACTGCATCCTGGTAGCAAGCCTGAGCCAAAGAAATCAACACCGGCAGTTCATAGGGGCTAGCTGCGGCAGTTAACCCATAAAGGGAATAGCTGCAATAATAACCTCACGGTACCTATCCCAACCCAGGTAGCATCAGAGTCAGGGTGACGGCGGGGACATGAGCAGCGATAGATTCCTTTCTTGGAGGGAAATTAAAAGAGGACCGACCCAGAAAGTCAGTCCTACCAAGGAAGAGGGAATTTCTGAAAGTTTACTATAACTATAGGAGGATAGCGACGCTGAGCTTAGAGGCAGGGAATTGACCATGAACCAAGATCAAGAGGCAAAGGTAAATAAGGAACCAGGATCGAAAAAGCCCAGGACGATAAGAGATACGCTACTGTAAGGACTTTTTCATGGGACTCTCCTTCGAAAATACCATTTTCATCCTTCGTTGTGCCGCTATTTAGCGGCATGGATGACTACTAAGTCTTAACTACTAAGTCTTAACTCTAACCCATTACCCCGGGGAGATTGGACAGTTGTGGCTCTGTGTGTTATTATGTGTAATGTGTATTAAAGTACGGTCTCCTTGTATATTCTCAGGGTTTATTACTTTCCTGCACAAAGAGGGAACAAGAAAATGGCAAAGGACGTAATCCACTCCTTGGATCGGGCGCTAGAAATCCTGTGCCTTATTGGAGAGTCAAAAGAGCCTTTGACAATTCAGAGCTTGAGCAGGGCTTTCGAGATGCCTCGTACCACCCTTTACGCCACCATTAATACTTTAGAAAAACATGGTTTTGTTTCGCGTAATAAGAATACCAAAGCCTTGGAGTTGGGCTGGAGGCCCTTTGTCCTTGGCCTTGACTTTTATAAGAAAAAGTTGGATCCAATCGTGGAAGTAGAAGCGCGCAAGCTGCGTCAACGTTGGAATCAATCAGTCTTAGTTGGAGTACATGCTACAAATAACACAATTATTTTTATCTTGTCGGAATCCCCTGACAAGCCTTACATGATTTTCCCCCGCTTAGGCTTTGTTGGCCAAGCTCACTGCACTGCGCAGGGCAAGGTACTTTTGGCGCACATGAACGCGGCTGACCTTCAATGGATCTATGAGCCAGGTGTACTCTCTTCGAGGACCCCCAATACGATCACTGATCCGGAACGCCTCCTGGCAGAACTTGAAAAAGTCCGCATGCTAGGTTATGCGATCGACGCTGAAGAATCTATACCTGGACTTGCATGCATTGCTGCGCCGATTATGAATCCAATGGGCGAATGCGTCGCAGCGATCAGTGTCTCTGGACCTCGGCAGGAACTCTTTGCTAATCTAGAGGCAATAAAGAACGATGTTGTGTCTAGTGCTCAGTACATTTCTGGTTCCTACAGAATTAAGGTAAACTGACAAGGCCCTTCTAAGCCACAGGCTCGCAGGGGCCTTTTTCCCTTGTTACGTGCTAAATCATGGCTGTTCCGATCCAAATCGTCCCTGTTACTCTAACGAGATCTCTGAAAAACCCGTTACCCCTTGACGTTCCCCTACCGTGAGGTTTGCCATATAGTGGTAGTTGGCGTGTATCTAGTTGCTCAAGCCCTTTCCAATTCTCCTTGATATTACTGGATTAGAATCGTTTGTTACTACATTTAGGCCGCCGGAACCGGTTGACAAGCTATCCTTCGTGCCATCTTCTTGACGTAAGCAGATAAAGGTAAAAAGACCTGGATAGGTACGCGGAAGCGACCGCGATAACGGGCTCGCGCCATGCCGTGCCAGGTCTTGGCTTCACCGAATACCCTCTCTATCGTTCTCTGGATGCGCATTGCTTTCTTGATGCCTCGCGCGCGGTTAGCAAGGACTTCCGGTTTTACTTAGGGCTTTTTTCCGCGTCTAGGTTTCACTCAGGCAGGAGTCGCGATATGGACAGGCACCGCAGTTTTTTTCCGAGAAGTAGTAGATTAACCCGCCGTTCTTGTGGGGAGTGCTGCCGATGGCTTTCTTACCCGCTTTGCAGCGGAGAACCTTTGATTTTGGGTTGTACTCTAAGCCCTGTTCCTTAAGCCTGTCTTGCTTCGTGCGATTAGGAATGTAAGGTTTGGTGTTGCTCTTTACCAACTCCGCCCGAAACGTGGAGTCATCGTAACCCTTGTCGGCAGCTAACCGGGGGCCTTCAGCCCCTTCTTCTCCAAGTCATCCACCATTTCCTTGGCGGGTGCAAGTTCTGCTTCGTTGCCCAGGGTGACTTCCACGGCGGTAACGATGCCTGTCTCGTCGCAGGCGGCATGAACCTTGTAACCCAAGAACGGTTCGTCTTCTTCTTAAAACCCCAGCAAGCTTCGGGATCGCTGAAGCTGGCTACACCCTGGCTTTATAAATTGCTCGGTCCATCGCCACAGGCTCAGCAGTAAGCCCTCAACGGCCGAAAGGAATTTCTTGCCTCGTTCGATCTCGGCAGCCAGAAGCTGCGCGTGGGAAGAGTAGTCACTATCGGGTAGGGAGACGCCACCCGCACCAATGCGGAGATGACACCAGCGCAGCTCACGCGCTTCTGCCGCCTGGATAAAGGCGGCCAGGACCTGCTCCGGAACGCTTATGCCGCGCTCGGGCTTTCAGCCCGCGCCCACAGCCGGATCCTCAAGGTTGCCCGCACCATTGCCGACCTGGCGGGCAGCGAACGTATCGCGGTGGAACACGTGGCGGAGGCCCTGCAGTACCGCGCCCTGGACCGGGCGATTGAAGCTTAATGATCGATCCAGTAACGCATAACGAAATCTCGACTATTCATCCTTTCGCCCTATTACTACCATCCCCGGGAAGCACGGTGGAAAATGGACAAGAATCGCGCTCTACCAATAGCCAGAGCTGTGGAAAACCACTTCCACGTCCTATTGGCAAACGCCATAGGCAGCCATATTAGCCTTATAAGCCTAGGAAACAGCTTAATTGTCGACCCTGAAGGCGCGCTGGTGGCGCTAGGGAACGAGGCATCAGAAGCAATTCTGACCTGCGACCTGCCGTGAGAAGTTAACTAGAGGCCCCTGAAAAACGGTGACAGAATTTGAAAGAGGCGTTGTCCTGCTCTCCGTGGATTCTCGGGACGGCCGTTTTTCGTGATTTTTAGGCTCCTTGGGCGACTGTGGATCGTTCTGGGAAGAGTTCCTTCCGCATCGCCTCCTCCAGGATGACCAGCTCCTGGTATCCCTTGATGCGGTGAAAGCCCTGTTCGGCCTCCAGGTAGGCCGCCGCCATCCAGCGAAGGATTTGTTCCCTATGCCGCCACCTCTTCACGGTTGCGGCAAAGTCACCTGGACCTTGTCATTAGCGCACTCAATGATGTTGGTGGAGCTCAGGCTGACATAGAGCTTTTGCGGAAGATGGAGGCGGCCCGCGGTCAGGGTCTCCTCGAGACCTTCCCGCAGACTCCGTACGGCCCCAGGGTAATCTTTGTCCAGCCACGTGGCCAGGACTTTGAGACTTTCCAGAGCACAGTCGGGGTTAGGATCGTGCCAGACCTCCTCCATCTTCCGCGCCACCCAGGACTGCTCGCTTTCAGGCAGGTGCTCCATGACGTTCCGCTTCTTGTGAACACGACAGCGCTGGATAAAGGCCCGATCCCCAAAGGCATCCTTCACGACTGTCGCCAGGGCTTTGCTCCCGTCGATGTGCCCTCTTTGCTCTGTAAACCCCTTTCCACGAGGTCCGGCAGCAAGGTCTGGCAGACGACCTTGTTTTCCGTGGCGCCCTCCCACAACCCAAGGATGTGCTTGTATCAATCCCAAGAGCAACCACCACCGTATGCTGTGCCACCACTACTCCGTCGATCATCAGGACCGGAAAACCTTGCCTGGTCCAGGCGCCGTGCCAAGAGCTCGGCCAGGGCGCGCCGGGTGCACTCGATGAAATGGCGGCTGATGCTGCTCTTGGAAATGCCTGTGCTCTCAAGCTGGCTATCCATGGGCTCCAGCCCGTGCTTATAGTGCCGAGTGGATAACCCATAGAGCATCCGTTCCACCATCGCCAAGGTGAGCATGTCCTGCTGCTTGGAACATGGTATAGGTTTCGATCTGTATCTCCAGGCCGTCGGCGGTTCGACACCGCGGCCGTGTGATGTGAACCTCATGGCCCCCCAGGACGATCCTGCCGCGTTCCGTACCATGACGTACGGCCTTGCGGTTTGTGCGATGCTTCCCCTTAGGGCCGCAGACCTGGGTTACTTCAGCTTCCATGAGTGTACGCAGGACGGCAAATCCAGTGGCCGTACACGCAGCCAGGAGCCCACTCCCATTCCTAATGCTATAGACTGTCAGATTCGGATTAAAATCTGTTCTATTATACCCCCAAGAGCGGGGGTGTAACCATGATAATGAAAGGTAGGTTTGAACGGCTCCTTATGTTAATTGGTAAGACCGTAGGCTCTGGCATTGACCGCAACTTTGTCCAACAGCGATTAACTCTTTCATAATCTCAGTTGTAAGAGGGATACCTTTGTCCATGCGTTCTCTTTTGATACGCCTTTCTGGTTCACCTGGAAGGAGCACCTCTTCATGCCCAAGGGCAGGCGGCAACGCTACAAGGCGTTTGGATAATTCGTTAATCCGACAATAGAAATCTCGTTCAGAAACAAGGAGCCCAACCTGCATAGCAGCAAAAAAGTGCCCTACCCCTTGTGGCTTTTGAAAATCATCGTATAAAGAACCTATCTGCGGTCCGACTGCAGCACCCGTCATAACTCCAGACAGAATCTCCACCAACAAAGCTAGCCCTGATCCCTTAGCTCCACCCAGGGGAAGGACCAAACCCTCCAATGCTTCTTTAGGATCAGTAGTAGGATAGCCATCTTTGTCAAGGGCCCAACCCTCTGGGATAGGTTTATTCGCTTTCGCAGCCAGAATGATCTTCCCTCGTGCTACTGTACTGGTAGCTATGTCGAAAACGATTGGCCGTTCCGGGTCTCCAGTAGGTATGGCGTAGGACAAAGGATTGGTACCGAAGTAAGCTACGCGTGCCCCCCAAGGGGGCATAGTAGACGGCGCGTTGGTAGTGGCGAAACCGATCAGGTTTTGCGTAACCGCACGCGAGGTATAATAGGCCAGCGCACCGCAATGATTTGAATCCCTTACTCCTACGATTCCTAATCCGAACTTTTTAGCCTTAGCGATGGCTAGATCCATAGCCCTTACCCCCACCACCGGCCCGGAGCCATTCCCCCCACTCAAAAGTGCCGCAATTCCCGCATCCCTGATTACTTTTACCTCTGTTCGGTGTGCCACTAAACCTAATTTTAGCCGTTTGCAGTAGATACCTAAACGGGAAATACCGTGGGAATCTATCCCACTTAAGCTGGCATCAATTAGATTGTCTGCTACTATTTCAGCATCTTCGGGTACAGCCCCGGAGGCAATTAGAACAGCTTCTGCGTAACTCCTAAGAATTGAGGCCGGAATGCGCAGAGGTTCTCTATTATTCAACTATGGCGCATCCCCTTTCCTTCAGAAGCTTGTCAACCCAGGACCTGTCGACACAATCCCGCGCTATATCTTCTATCATTTGTCTTTCCTTGGCCGCTAAAGCCTTGGCCTGTTTCAATACTTCCTTGGCCTCACCCCTTGGTACAACCACTATGCCATCATCGTCCCCTACAGTTACATCTCCAGGATTCACGACAACACCCCCGCAGCATACAGGGACATTGATCTCTCCCGGACCGTTTTTGTATGGTCCTCCGGGTGTGCTACCAGCCGCAAAGACAGGAAAGCCCATTTCACGAATTGCGTATACATCGCGAATGGCACCATCAAGAACGAAGCCTCGCACCCCTTTCCTGGCAGCGAGACGACACATGATCTCTCCTAACATCGAGTGGCGGATATCACCGCCTGTCGCTATGACAATCACATCTCCTTCCTCAGCGATATCTATAGCCTTGTGTATCATGATATTGTCGCCCGGCGCAGCCTTAACTGTCAACGCGCTTCCCACAAGCTTTATACCAGGCTTGCCATAGTTACGTACTGACGGGTTCATCGCATAGAATCTGTTCATACAGTCAGCCAAGTTAGGAGTTGAGAGCTCTTTGAAGCTGTCAATAACTTCTCGCGGTAGTCGTTGGATTGACATAAACACCCGGAATCCGATGTTATTCATAACAAGACCCTCCTCCCCCACAAAACACAAATCAACCTCTCCAGACGCTAGTCTTTGATTTGTTCTGGTAGTTCTTTGCTTAAGTTCTTAACAAGGGAGGCTATAGGCCTCCTGTGATTAGCGTCAGCTGGATAAAATTCACATGTTACGGCATGACCTGCTCATGCGTTACAGATCAAAGAGAGCCAGCAGGGGGTGCCCCACAGACCTGTCCTCGGCCGCCAGTCTGGTCATAGGGGCGTTTTGCCGTATTCAGAAAACAGATGATCATAGTCTTGGCACAGCCCGAATGGAACCGTTGAATTCCGTTTGTGCTTCATTAAAGGGTCCGCGCCTGGGCATTGGGGTCACGCATGCTTTTAAACTGGCCGCCGTGCAGCTCGTCGTTCAGTCCCATATTTCCGTACTCGATCAACCTTTCAGATCAAAGCAACTACCACAAAGCCTTGAGGCAGCAGTACCAGGGCTGCACAGTTAGCCTCCTCCTACTAGAATCACTCGCAGTAAGCGAAGCCCAAACGCTTCTAGCCCAGATGCTTGAACAGATCTATGGATTTGTATACTAGCCTTGACGGGAACGCACTACACCTTCTAGGTCGTGCCTATTGACATATCAGCTTCCCCCTCAAAGCGAAGGCTACCGGGCCGACCCCTTACCGCTGGGTCGTCGTACTGACTTCACGCCCAATCACTACCTCGTCCAAAGCATTGCATGACAACCCTCGGGCTCCTTACCTCAGGAAATTGCGGCACAACGTTTCTTTCTTCCGCTCTGTGCAAAAGACACACATTGGGCTAGGCTCTTCAGCAGCAGATAACTTCTCTCTTCCTCTGCCCGCTGGACCACCGCTAAGACACTAGATTGCACGAGCCACTTCATACGCGTCCCAGATAGCACTCATGATATTGCGAGGCTTACGGGCATCGCCGATGAGGTAAACGTCTAGGAGGTTATCGTCCCTCAGTGCGAAGTATAACTCCTGGTCTGACCTCAACCCTGCTGCTAGAACTACGGTGTCCGCCTGAAGAACACCCTGGTTGAAAGATCTGTCGATAATTACAGCGCCTTCGTTTGTGACTGCCAACAGGCTCGAGTTAGTTCGGACATTCACGTTGTTGAACCTTAGCAAGTCAAGAAGCATGGTCCTATTCATGTGTGGAACCATGGGGCCAGCAATCATGAGGTCACTCAACATTTCCACAAGAGTCACAGCCTTATCTTGTTGCGCTAGCCATAGGGCCGTTTCACACCCTATAAGACCACCGCCCACGACCACTACTCTCTTCCCTGCCTGTTTCTTCCCTAGCAAAAGGTCTGTGGCACTTATAACCTTTTTCGAATCCACCCCTGGGAAGTTTAGTGTAATCGGTGTTGATCCAGTCGCAATAATAACTGCGTCTGGGCTCTTTTCCCTAACTAGACCTATTGATACCTTGGTGTTTAAATGTATTTCTACTTTGAGAGCGTTTAACTCAGTTGGGTACCAGTTTAGAAGTCGGGCTTCATCTTGTTTGAAGGTTGGAACTGATGCTTCTACGAGGTGACCGCCAAGGTAATCGTTCTTCTCAAAGAGAGAGACCTTGTGACCTCTCAGGGCAGCCACGCGGGCTGCTTCCATACCGGCAACTCCCCCACCGATGACCATCACGTTCTTGGACGACGCAGCGGGCGAAAGGGCGTAAGACCTTTCGCGCCCGGTAGCGGGGTTGACGGCACAGGAAAGCGGCCTCCTGATGAACATACGCCCCATGCAGCCATTGTGGCAGCCAATGCAGGGCCGTATACGATCCAGCTCGCCCCTTTGTACTTTTCTTACCCAAGCGGGATCGGCCAGTAGCCCTCGGCCGAGGGCGACGAAGTCAGCCTTACCTTCAGCAATCACCTGTTCCGCTAGTTCGGGCAAGTCGAGCCGCCCTACAGCTATTACCGGGATCTTTACCACCTTCTTGACTTCGGCAGCCATATCCACCATGCAGCCATGCTTTTGGTATCCGGGCGGGTGGGGCCAGTACCAACTGTCATAACAACCGGCATCGACATGAAGGGCGTCAAAGCCAGCCTTTGCAAGCATCTCAGCCATCTGCAAACCTTCTTCTACATCACGACCGGCTTCAACATATTCTTCCCCAGGCAGTGCACCTAAGTTGAAACCCTTGATGTAGTGTTTGAGGCCGAACCGATACTGGACAGGAAAGCCAGCCCCGACCCTGCGCTTGATTTCTTCAAGAACCTCAATAGGAAAGCGCAGGCGTCCAGACAGGTCCCCCCCATACTTATCGGTACGGCGATTCCAGATAGAGGTGGTAAACTGGTCAAAGAGATAGCCTTCGTGCCCGTGGAGCTCAATGCCGTCAATACCTGCCTCGGCCAAGACTCGGGCGGCTTCTCCGAAAGCCTTAATTATCCTCTCAATTTCACTGCAGCTCAGTTCTCTACATGTTTCCTCTGGGGTCCAGTAGTTTGGAATAGCGGAAGCTGATACAGGGTGGCTTAGTAGTTGAGGCCGATGGCCGACACGTCCACGGCCGGCCGTGAGCTGTACAAATATCTTGCAACCAAATGCGTGAACCGCTTCAGCCAGTTCGGCCAGTGGACCGAGAGCGGAGCGTGAGATTCGGGGAAAGCTGTCCACCAACGTTTCTACGTCGTTTTCCACCTTGTGGACGCTGGTAATGATGAGGCCGACTCCACTTTTGGCCCGCTCTAAATAATAATCCAAAGCACGCGTTCCTAGACTGCCATCAGCGTTGGTGAGGCCAAGCACGCCCATGGGTGCCATGATGACCCTATTCTTAACCTCGACGTTACCTATCCTCCCAGGTAAGAACAGGTTGGGAAATTGTTTGATCATGTTCCTCACTCCCTCGACTTTCGCTATAACCTAGGAAGAAAGTTTGGGTACTAGCACTATAACCCCTAATTTATTTGATAGAGGTCGGAGCGTACTTTTGGAGCAGCTGGATCGCCCTGTCAGTGTTAAAGATGCCGCAGACGCAAGGCCGGGCCATTTCTTTAGCTGCGTTTTCTGGAGTGCGTCGACCAGCTTTTACGTCGGCGATCAGCCTCTCAACCAGTTCTCGGGAGATCATCCCGTGACCACACATCGTGACGAACTCTAAAACCTCCGGCCCAGGAAGATCAGCCGTTTTGCCGTAAATGCCAAGAGAAAGATTGATTGAGTGAGGCTTAATGTCCAGCGATCGAGCTATATCGTTGATCTCTGTTATTAGTCCGCTAATGGTCACAGATAACCCATAATCTTTCTCTTTGATGAACTGAACCAGCTTCTTGACCTTTTCTGAACTGGAGAAGCAAACTCGTACCCGCGGGGTTTCGCTTAATTTCGCTTTGATCTCCTCAAGGGTTGCTCCAGAAAAGATAGTTCCAGTTTCATATGATCCGATATTAGTCGGCCCCAGTTCAAAGATGTAGTCTAATATTTCCCGCAGTTTCTCTTGGCTGCCCACGTTATTGATGCCGACAGCGGGCGTCACGAGGAGCACAAAGTCGTTTTTGAGCGATTCGGGGCTCCCAAGTCTATGTAGCGAATGCGTCACAATTTAGACCTCCTTCAGCGGACGACCTAAGCCAAGGTTGATTTTCGCATTTGGCCTCACAGTAAAACCCATGGCTTCCAGCTGCCGCGTGACAGGAACCTCAATACCGTCTTCTTCCTCTTCACAGCGGGAGATGAGATCTAGGGAAAAAACGGTTTCAATTTCCCGAGCTACCTTTTTCAGTGTGGTCAAGGTCTTCCCTAGGCTGTTGGCTGGAATGGTGAACTCGATTATACAAGACACAACGCGGGCCTGCTTGGCTTCATCGCTGAAAGTTCCCTTCTCCGGTTCAACCATAAGATAAGTCAAAGGATTGTCCTTCTCAAACTTTGTTACGCCAGCCTCTACTAGCGCCTTGGTTACCTTCTCCACATCAGTGAACGTCGTTCCTAGACATGGTCTGCCCATCTCAACAGCGATACCAACCATCCCCTTTCTTACTCGTCCAGTCACGTCGTTTGTCTTGACCTCTTCTGTCCCCCGACCCGGTACCCTGGTCTCGGGGTGATACGCCATAGGGTCACTGAAGTATTTCCTGATTGAACGCGGCCACTGGTAGACACTCTCTTCCTCGATGATGGCGCCTTTGGGACAGCGCACCACACGCGTCCGCCCGCACGTACCGCACTCCAGGCACTTGTCGTAATCGATATGGGCCTTGTTGTTTTCTAGACTAATTGCCCCAACCGGACAATAAGGTATACACAACCCGCACCCGATGCATTTGTCCACGTCGATATGCATTTTGTCCCCTCCTCAGACTGTTTGGTTCTTAAGCACAAGCTGCTGCAAGACTAGAAACGCCAGATAATCTCCGCGATGTGAGCAACATTGAGCCAGTAATCCTGGATCCTTATATGTTCATTGGGACCATGATCATTAGATTTACTATAGCCGACACCCACATCTGCAACCGTGGGAATCCCCAACTCCTGAATAAAAACGTCCTTCGGCCCTGAACCGGAGGAAACGGGGACGAGTACAGGCCGCGTGCCGTAAACTTTCTCGCCTGCAGACAACACATCGGCGATCAGTTTGCTGTCAAGAGGCGTACGGCTGGGATTAGTAATTGGGCCCTCTATGGATACGGCCAAGTCGCCGAAGCCATGCTTGACTAAATGCTCTTTGAAGCACTTGTAAACTTTAAGCGGCTCTTGGTCGGGCACGAGTTGAAAGCGCAACCATGCCTCAGCCCGGGTCGGCAGAACATCCTTCTTTTCCGCGGAAGCCCTCACAGAGAAAACGGATAATGTTGGCTCTAGCAAGTTACGGCTGACAGCCCTTTCTCCGTTCACCCCGCCCAGTAAACGTGCTACCTTTAGCTCACGCCGGTAATACGCGTCGTCAAAAGGAATTTCCTTAATTGCCCGCTCTGTAAGATTGTCTCGGTGAACACCGTCGCAGAATCCTTGGACTGTAACCTGTTGCTCCTCGTTGAAAAGCGTGCCAAGCGCCTGGATAACTCGCGTCAAAGCGTTAGGAACAACTGGAGCGTAGGCCTCGTGGAGGTTCCTATTGGCCGTAGCACAAGACAGCCGCACCACGAAACTCCCCCGCGAGCCCGCATTGATGCGCGGACGGTCCTTTTCGTCCCGCCGCCAGCCTGGGTAAAGGCAGCCTTCGGCTTGCAGCATGGAGCGATTCTCTAGCGCCACTTCTCTAAGGTGTGGGCTGCCTAACTCTTCTTCCCCCTCAATGAGAAACTTCACGGTAACCGGAAGAGTCCCTTCCACCGCGAGAAGCGCCCGTACCGCATGAAGGCGCGCGAGGAGGCTTCCCTTGTGGTCGGACGTGCCGCGCCCGTACAGTTTACCAGCGACGATAGCGGGACTAAAAGGCGGAACATCCCACTCAGAATCGCAACCTGGGTCAACAACATCATAGTGGTTATAAAAGAGGAGGGAGCGGTCTTGCCGGCCGTGAAGTTCCGCATACAGAACTTTTCTCCCCTGCGTGGGAAGGAGCCGCACTTGAAAGCCCAAATTGTTCAGGTATTGTACGAGAAAACTCTCGCATTCAGTGAAAGCCTCTTCCTGGCCGTCAGCTATGGTCGGGTACGAACACAGCTGCTTCAGTTCTGCAAGCATTTGCTCTTTATGGCGAGCAATGTAATCAGTGATCGAATAAGACATTTGCTGAGGCCTCCCGCGATTTCGCAGGCCGTGCATGCCGGGGTTGGCGAAGCCCTTCTCAACAGAGGGCGCATGGAGTTGGCCCCTCATGCCCGTGCCATGCGCCCCTGCCTTACGCCGCTCTTTAGAGTAACCCTTTCTCCTTGTAGTACTTCTCAGCGCCTGGGTGAAGTTGCAATGGCATCTGCGGCGCCACCTTGGGATCGAAGTCTTTAAAGATGGCGTGCACCTTTTTCAGTTCTTCTGCGTTTTCGCACAAGGTTTTTACAAGATTATACACAAGATCCTCAGGCACGTCTTTGTTAACCACAAGCAACACGCCGTCGTAGACTGTAGGAATCTCCTCGTCTTGCCCTTCGTATTTCCCAGCCGGAATGGCCCCCTTACTGTAGCCATACTGGCTCACCATCGCATCCCGTACCTTTTCATTCAGTTCCAGGAAGACCATCTTGCGCGAAACAGCAAGGTCCGTGGTCGATGGATCACCCGCCGTAGTCAGGCAAGCATAAGTGTCGAGGTGCCCATCGCGGATCTTGTCAACTGCATCGCCCGGGCTACTAAACTCGACGAATCCGCCCCACTTCTTTAAATTTTCGTAGTTTAAGCCATACTCTTTGAGTACTAGCGCCGTAGTTGCTTCCGAACCAGAGCCACGCGGACCAGGGGAGATCTTAAGACCGATTTTGTTCTGGGCCAGTTGTTCAAAGGAAGTAATATTCTTGTCGGCCAGCACCATAAAGTGGAAAAACTGCTTAATGTTAAGGTTGATCATTCCACGGAGATTCTCGGCTTTTTGGGTGTATGGGGGCAGACCCTTCGTCGCGCCGACAGCGTTGGTCGTGTAGGTAAAGCCGATGTCTTCCTGGTGGTTATTGACACGTGTAGGATTGGCCACTCCCCCTCCGGGCACCAAGGTGGTAGTAACGCCTTTCAGGCTCTTTTCCCACTGGGCCCCCATAGCTGCGCCCGCGATATACCAGCCACCCCCGGCGCCGCCTACGGCCATCTTTAGCGCTGTTGAGCCGCTCGACGCTCCAGAAGGTTCCGTCTTTTTCTGGTCCTCCACAGCACCAGTAGCTGGGGCCTTAGTACAGCCAGCAAGCAGCAGCAAGCAAAGGGCGATAACCAAAAGAACTCTTCCAACTCGCATTCCGTTTCCCTCCACTTAATGCGTTTCCTTACTAGCCAAGAAACTCTGTCGCACTAGTTAACTCTCCGCCACCACCCCTTTAGCCTTTCTAGCTTGCTGAATGAAGTAGATAACTGCAAAGACAGCTAAACCAAAGAGATCAGTGAGCAAACCAGGTTTAATCAGAGCCAATGCGGCAGCTATTAAGGCTGTACGCTCAACCCATCCCAAGCAGGCAACCATGATACCCTCGACGCCGGAAGCCAGGGCGTAAATCCCCAACAAACCACTGATTATCGCTTCAACTATGGTCAAAGTAGAGCCTTGTAGCATTAGAGCGGGGGAAAAGACGAAGAACCAGGGAATGATGTACGCTGCGAGCCCTAGCCGCATGGCGGTGAAGCCCGTGCGGTTCGCGTCTGCTTTTGCTATGTCGGCACCGGCATAAGCCGCCATCGCAACCGGCGGCGTAATGGTTGATAAAGCAGCGTAGTAGAAGATGAAAAGGTGTGCAGCCAGAGGTGCAACGCCAAGCGAGGTTAAGGCAGACGGCCCAAAGATGGCGGCAATCAGGTACGCGGCAGGGGTCGGGAGCCCCATGCCAAGAACCAGGGTGATCACCATTATTAGAAAGAGAACAACCAACACGTTACCGCCGGCGACTTGCAAAACCACGGACGTAATCTTAAGCCCTAAACCTGTTAAATTGATCGCTCCGACCACAATGGAGGCACAGGCCATCGCAGAAGCGATGGAGACCGCTTTTTGGCCTCCGTCGGCCAAGGCGTCGAATAATCCTTTTACAGTCAGCCGGGTCTCCTTCTTAAACAGGCCAATCAAGATAGTTGAACAGATGGTCCAGAACGCTGCATAAAACGGAGTGAATCCCTTGATCAAAAGCACCATGATAGTTACCAGAGGCAGTAGGAGATAAGCATCCCGTAGAATTTGGGAAGCGTTGCTTCCGTTGACGTCCCCGCAGCCAATACCGAGAACCGTAGCTTTCTTATCGATTATGAACCAGAGGCAAATGTAGTACAGGAGCGCCGGAACGAGCGAGGCCTTGGCAATTTGAATGTACGGAATCCCAAGGAAATCGGCCATAAGGAACGCAGCTGAACCCATTACCGGAGGCATGATAGCGCCACCTGAACTGGCTACCGCTTCTACCGCTCCCGCGAAGTTCGGTGGGAACCCGATTTTCTTCATAAGCGGGATTGTAAATATTCCCGTGCCGTAAACATTGGCCACGGCGCTTCCGGAAATACTGCCAAACAAGCCGCTAGCCAGGACAGCTGCCTTGGCCGGGCCGCCGCGGGAACGGCTAGTCAGCGTAGTCGCCAACTTGATGAAGAAATTACCAACCCCCGTGACCTCAAGAAAACAGCCGAAAAGGATGAAGAGGAACACGTAAGTAGCGGATACTCCTACCGGCATCCCCCATAAGCCTTCTGTCGTGAGGTACATATGCTCGACAAACATCCTGAAGGGTACGCCTGTGTGCCGGAGGATTCCTGGAAAATACTGCCCAAAGATGGTGTGCAGTGTAAACGCGAGAGCCACGATTACCAGGGGCCAGCCCATTGTCCGCCTGGTCAGCTCAAGCACAAGGACGAGCATCACAGCCCCGAAGAAGTACTCTGCCGGCAGCAGGGGATCTGTGTAAAGCAACCGCCAGGAAATCCTTTCGTAATTAGACAAAATGTAAAACAACGAGGCGACCGCGACTAACGCGAAAACAATGTCATAGAACGGTACTTTCTTGGCCGCCTTCTTGGTCGCCGGGTAGATTATGAACCCCAAAACCAGAGCAAAGGTGAGGTGGATAGGTTTGTAGATAAGGGCTTCCGGTATGCCAAACACGGCTGTACTTAAGTGGTACACTGACATAGCGATGGCGATGAAGCGCAACAGTGGTCTCCAAAAGCTTGCGAGTACCCTTTTATCCGGCTCTTCGCTAACCGCTTGAGTAACGGGTTCGGGATTCACCACTTTCCGTCAACCCCTTCCATGTCGCTGGTCGGCCGGGTATTTATCGGTCTACTTAACCTCGACCCCCACCATCTCCTCATAAATCTTGATCAAAGCCGTGTTGTCCAGGTCACCATAGCCCTTCGCCTGGGAGAAGGCATACATCTGCTGGACGACGTTGCTGACCGGCATAGGCAGTCCAAATTGTTTGCCCAAGGTTATCGCGTTTTCCAGGTCTTTGTGAAGAAGGTTCGTAGTAAAGCCAGGCCGGAAGTGTCTGGGCATAACAATATTGGGGATTTTGGTATCTACGGTATAACACCGGCCTGAACTGCAACTGATCACCTCCACCATCTTCTCAACCGAGAGGCCGGCCTTAACTCCCAGCACGAAGGCTTCGGCGACACCTGCTAGCGTAACACCGAAGACGAGGTTGTTTACCGCTTTCATCGTATGGCCCGCGCTGATCGCGCCCACGTGAATAATCTCTTTCCCTAGCACTTCGAGGATCGGGTAAGCCCTTTCGACGGCCTTGTCTTCGCCACCGACCATGATACTCAATTGGCCGGTAGCAGCCTTGGCCGGCCCACCGCTGACTGGTGCATCGACCATCATCATGCCAGCCTTATCTAGTTCACCTGCGATCGCCCGTGTGCTTGAAGGAAGCGAACTGCTCATGTCGATAAACAGCGATCCTGTTGCAGCCGCTTTCGCAAGTCCATTTTCGCCTAAAATAACCTCTTCAACCTGTGGCGAGCCGGGTAAGGAAGTTATAAATATCGTACAGTTCCGGCCAAGCTCTACAAGATTGCGTGCCGCTACCGCTCCCGCGTCGACTAAGCGCTGGACAGCCTCGGGATTGATGTCATAGACCGTCATTTCAAAACCAGCTTGTACCAGATTGCGTGCCATAGCGTTGCCCATGAGCCCTAGACCCACAAAACCAATCTTTTCTTTGAGCATGTCCATGGTTAAGAAAGTAGCCCCCTTTGTTTATCGCTCACGGTTAGTGGTATTCTTCTACAAGGCTTTATCCTCCGAGAATGGGAGCAACGAAAATTACTTCGTCTCCCGGGTAAGCAGGTGCCTGGACAAGCTCTTCATAAGATACTGATTTCCCGTTCAAAACCAGCATGAATGGTCCCTCTTCGGTGCTGCCCCTTCCCGCAATGAATTCCCGGAAAAAAGGGTCGCTCTGCACAGCAAGTTCCGCCAATACGTCGTGAAAGTTCTTGTGCCGACCGATTGGAACAGCCATCTTGCTTGCCCCTACCCTTGCAGCTACATCAGGTGGCACCCTGAGGTAGATATAGCTTTTTAGATTAGTTCCCATCCCGTGCCCCTTCTCACCAGAGTATCCGTTAATACAGATCGCGGATAAGGGCTTCTAAACCCAGTTCCTTGAGCCGGGAACGGGTAGGTCTGCCCGTCTCCGGTTCCCAGCCCTGATATTCGTAGTACTCCTTTATCTGAGTCTCGATATCCAGCACCACACCCTGCAGAGGACCGCCATCAAGGGGGTCGGTATACGCCCGAGCTGGAATGGTGATTTTGGTCACAGGTATCCCTTCCCGTAGGTTGAAAGCCTGCCGCATGGCACCAATTCGGGCCCCGATCTTTTCGAGTAACTCAAGAGTGTAAGCCTCCCCTGTCACGGCTTCCAAAAACTCCAGCCAAGCATTGATATTCATCCGCAGCAGCACCTGCCTACACAACCCCAGCGAGTGCAAGGCGTGAAAGATATTGTGAGTTCGTACCGCAACTTCTCCTCTATTCTCTGGTCTGTATTTCTGAAGCTTTGGCAGAGCTAAGCCTTCGATTCCTTTGCCGTTCTCATAGCTGTTCTGGCCGCCCTGAGTATGCCTTCCAGGCGTAGCGTCGACAACATAATATGTGCCCCAACCTGGACCGTAGCGCGGATCATGGGCAGGCAGTTCCTGCCCTCCGACGTGAACCGCCCATTTTTCCGAACCATGACCTATCTTGTTGGCAGCGGCTCGAGTCCCATCTGCGAGAAGTTCTCCGGCTTTTCCCTGCCGGAAGCAAAGCCTTTCTGTGAGCTGCATAATAGCAGCATGATTGCCCCAGGTCGGCTCTATTCCGTCCAGGTCCTCGGCCCTGATCAAGCCTTTTTCAAAGCATTCAATGGCAAAGCCTATCGTGGCGCCTGCGGAAATCGTATCAACCCCAGCCCGGTTGCAAATGTCATTGATCTTGATAATAGACTCAATATCGTCGTTTAGAAGATTAGGACCAAACATCCCACAGGTTTCATACTCGGGCTTGTGTGCGTTTTGGACAGCATAAGGTCCCTCTCTTACCGTATAATAGCCGCTGCAGGCCAGGGGGCACTGCCAGCACGCATATTTTTTCACTTCGTAGGCTAGGATTCTATCATCACTTATAAGTTCGGCCTGAGGAAAATCGCGCACACCGACACCGACCCAGTTGCGAACAGGGGCGTCATTGCTGAACGTGGAACTTGCAACATGGTCAATGGTCCCATATTTCCGAAACTTCTGTGCGCTGGGCTTAGCCAAGAGCGCCTTTACCCACTTTCTACGCAGTTCTTTGGCCCTTCCCTTGTCAGCCATGGGAACTTCCTGGGAGCCACGTACTACAACCGCTTTCAGTTTTTTAGAGCCCATGACCGCGCCTAAACCTGACCGACCGGCCGCGCGTCCTTTATCATGAATGATAGCTGCAATCATAGAAAGCTGTTCCCCAGCGGGGCCAATGCAGGCAACCTGGACATCATGCCCCAGTTCTTGCTTAAGGAGGTCTTCTGTTTCAGTTGTATCCTTGCCCCATAAATGCCCAGCATCCCGTAACTCTGCCCTTCCATCATCGATGAACAAATAAACGGGCTGCTCTGAACTTCCTCTTATAAATATTCCGTCGAGTCCTGCTGATCTTAGGGCTGGTCCAAAGTAGCCACCGCAGTTCGAATCCCCCCACGTACCGGTAAGTGGCGATTTGGCACTTACCGTAAACCGCAAGCCAGAAGGTGCAGGCGTACCCACTAGGGTACCTGTGGTAAAACCAAGAATGTTATCCGGCCCCAATGGATCAACTCCGGCCGGCATTCGCTCGTAAAGCATTTTTACAGCCAGACCATAACCACCCAAGTAATCACGATAGATATTAGGCGCAAAGTTTTCGGACTCAATCCTTCTTGAATTTAGGTTCACAAACAAAACCGTCCCAAAATTCCCATACATTGCTTCTCTCATCCTCCCCGTAATATAGTTTTTGGACAGACCTCCACAATTTACAGCGGACCAATTCATTTTCGACTTTTTTAGATATACAATTGAATGCCTCACCGCACCAATAAACAGCATACTAAATTAGACACCCATGCCGCGAGGCGGTACCAGCAATGGAGGACTGCAAACACCTCCTTTGCTGTGGATTATCCCTCCTTAGAGACCGTTAAATTTGAACTCCAGCGTCCTCCAAGGTTTTTAAGGCATTCATAACATGAGTACGAATAGCTTCCTCCACCGCCTGTCCATTTTTATCCTTCAACAGCTTTAATATGTGCTCATGTTCCTCAACAACATATTCTGCCCGCCCAGGCCAAGAAAGCGTCGTAGCCCTCATCCTCTTTACATCTGCCCAAAGGCTCTTGATAACTTGGTTCAACCGGGTCCATGGTGAAATATCGTAAAGACGGAAGTGAAAGCTCGTGTTAATTTCGTTGAGCAGGCTGTATCTGTGGGCCTGGACTGCTTCCCGAATTGCGTCCTGTATTTCATGCAATTCCGCTAAATCCTCGTCCGTAACATAGTCCGCAGCAGCTCTGGCAGCCAGTCCCTCAAGGACAGACCTCATCAAGTATACTTCCTTCATGTCATCCAAATTTAAACTAGTTACCACCGCTCCTTTATTAGGATTAATGGTAAGCAGACCCTCGCTTTCAAGCCGGCGAACTGCCTCACGAACAGGAGTCCGGCTAACACCAATCTTTTCGGCAATTTCCCGTTCGACGATCCTTTGCCCGGGTCTTAACTCGCCCTTTATGATCTGGTCACGCAACTTGCGGGTCACTTCATCTACCAAATATTTCCCTTGCATTTCCATCGCTGATCCTCTCCGTAATATAGGGTTGAGGCCAAAAGCTCAGGCATACATACTAGCATCCCACATGGCGGACATTTTGGCATACCATTTTGGTTTTGATACTGTATTCGCCACGCTCTTTGTAAATCCTTCTGCATCCAGAGGTTTTTCCTTTATATTTTCATAAAATATCTTCATAAGAGATGTTAGACATCTTTTTATGAGCGTGACCCTCCAATGCTGTCTGTGTATTCCGGACTAAGCCAACCATCTGTTCCCTCGAAAATACGAGAAGACATGGGAAAACGCGTAGAAGCTATTTCTACGCAAAGAACACCTGTGTGAATCTTCTGCGCACCCTTAGGGGTGCATGGGGTCTCCCTCTTTCTCCCGATACTCCCGAGAGGCCACCAACTACGATGATTTTACTCTACCCATTCCACGGCTGAGCCATGTCTAAGAAAATGGCCCGGGGGGGCCCACGGGGGCTGGTCGCCGGAACCAATGCCTAAGCTGGGCAGGAGATCGCCACCGGCTGTCGAACAATATAGTGCAATCGGTGTACCGCGCCCCTTTTTTCAGTGAAAGTGTCTGCCTTAAGGAGGATATTCATGGCTAAAGGAGCCAGAGGGACGCTCAGAGTTCCCTTTCTACTTACCAGCTTGATTCTGCTGGTCCTGGCCGGGGTGCTGGCCGCTTTTCTCGTCGGCTGTGTGCGCGGCATGCCCCGCTTTGACCCTTCTGTTTTGGAGAAACCCAGCATGACTTCTACGGTTTACGACCGTAGCGGCAAACTCTTTACCCGCCTGCATGCCGAGGAAAACCGCCTGCCGGTCGACCTGAAAAAGGTTCCCCGCCACCTGCAGGAAGCCTTTATCGCCACCGAGGACGTCCGCTTCCGCCAGCACTATGGCGTCGATCCCAAGGCCATCGCCCGCGCGGCCTGGCGGATCCTGACACACCAGTCCTTTGAGGGCGGCAGCACCATCACCCAGCAGCTGGTAAAAAATGCCTTCTTGACCCCGGAGCGTACCTTAACGCGCAAGGTCCAGGAAGCTCTGCTGGCGCTTCAGGTAGAACGGCGTTTCACCAAAGATCAGATTCTCGCTATGTACCTCAATGAAATCTATTTCGGTAACGGCGCCTATGGCGTGCAGGCGGCGAGCCGCACCTACTTCGGCAAGGATGTTTCAGAGCTGACACTGGCCGAAGGGGCCCTCCTGGCCGGTCTTACCAAGAACCCGACCCGCTACTCGCCTTTCGACAATCTGCCGGCGGCCAAGGAACGGCAGGCGGTTGTTCTCGACAACATGGTCCGGGCGGGTTTTATCACGGCCGCGGAAGCCGAAGCAGCGCGCTCGGCCCCGCTTAAAATTGCGCAACCGAAGAGCAACCAGCAGCCGGCGCCCTACTTCATCGATTATGTGATCAGTTACCTGGTCGACACTCTATCGCCGCAGCTTGGTTCAGAGAAGGCGGTATACGACGCCATCTACCGCGGCGGGCTGCAAATTTACACCACCATCGATCCAGAGATGCAAAAGGCGGCCGAAAAGGCCCTGGCGGCCCGGCTTCCAGCCGGCGAAAAGGACGCCAACGGGATCCTTCAGCCCCAGGGGGCTCTCGTGGCGGTAGATCCTGGCTCAGGCGAAGTACGTGCGCTAGTGGGTGGGCGCGACTATGCCAGCACCAAGTTTAACCGGGCGGTACAGGCCCTGCGTCAGCCGGGTTCTTCCTTCAAGCCCTTTGTCTACACCACCGCCCTGGCCCAAGGCTGGTCACCGGGTTCCGTGCTGGATGACGCTCCCATGATGTACAAGGGCAAAATCTGGCCGGATAACTACAACCACAAGTACCGCGGGCTCACCACGCTGCGGGTCGGGATTGCAAATTCCATCAATGTCATGGCCGTAAAGCTCATGCAGCAGGTAGGAGTAGATCAGGTGGTGGCCACCGCGGAGAAGATGGGCATCACTACGCTGGTGAAAAGCGGCCCCCGAAACGACCGCCAGCTGGCCCTCGCCCTGGGCGGGATGACCAACGGTGCCTCCCCCCTGGAGATGGCCAGCGCTTACGCGGTACTGGCGAATGGCGGCCTGCGGGTTGAACCCCACCCGGTCACCCTGGTAAAAGACGTGAACGGCAATATTCTCTGGCAGGCTCAGGTCAGCCGCTCGCAGGTCCTGTCACCGCAGGTCAGCTACCTGATGACAGACATGCTCAAGGGAGTAATCACGCACGGCACCGGCAGCTCGGCAGCCATCGGCCGGCCGGCCGCCGGCAAGACCGGTACCACCTCTGAAAACAACGACGTTTGGTTTGTGGGCTACACGCCGGATTTGTCCGCAGCTGTCTGGATAGGTTCGGATGCCAAACCCCAGGGGCAGCGCACCTACCTTAGTCGTTACGGCATCGGCAGCGGGCTTCCCGCCCGGATCTGGGGAAGTTTTATGCAGAGCGCCCTCGCCGGCACGCCGGCACATGACTTCACTCGCCCCGGCGGGCTGGTGAGCGTTACCGTCTGCAGTAAATCCGGGCTGCTGCCAAGCAACATTTGTCCGCCGGAAGATCTGGTAACCGAGCTTTTCATCCAGGGCACCGAACCTACAACGGCCTGCGACGTCCACGTTACCGCCACCGTGTGCTCGGAAACCGGCCAGCTGGCCAGTGAGTTCTGCCCGCACCCGGTGACCAAGGTGTTTATCAAGCGCAAGGAACCCTATGCCCAACGCAGTGACGGCCGGAAACCGGCCGATGCCGCGTTAGAGGTGCCGACGACCACCTGTACCATGCATACGACGGCTCCGGTGGAAGTACCCGTTTGTCCCGAGACCGGCGAGCTGGCCACACCCTACTGTCCGAACCCGCAACTAAAAGCTTTTGCCCCCGGAACAGAACCGAAAACCCCGTGCCACCTGCACGGTCCGGGCGACCAGCCGCCGCAAAGCCCTTCGGAGCCTGGCCAGCCACCTGCAAATCCGGACGAAAACCTCTCTCCGCCGCCAAGCCCGGATCAACTAGGCCGGCAGGACCCCGGTAACGTTCGTAAGCCACCGGCCCAGCCCGTACCGGCGCCAAACTCGGCTGCTGTAACCAAGCAGCTCTTGCAAGAAAGCCCACGTTAGCGTGGGCTTTTTTCTCAAGGCGCTTCGGGCTTCCGACGCCTTATTTCCTCAGGAACGCCACCGTGACGCCTGTGCCACCTTCGCGGTAGTCAGCCAGGGCAAACTTCTCCACGTGGGGGTTGCGGGCCAGAATAGCTTGAATGGCCTGGCGCAAAGCCCCTGTTCCTTTGCCATGGATGATTCTCACCCGCTCGAGTCCGGCCAGGCGCGCATCATCCAGGTACTTCTCCACCAGGTATTCCGCCTCGTCCACCGTAAGGCCCCGCAGGTCAAGTTCGGGTGAGATGGCCTGGGCCTTACTGGCAGCCAGGGCTCCCACGGCGTCTTTCTCACGGCGGGCTTTCGCTTCGTGCCGCGGTCGTAGTTCACTGGTTTTGAGCTCCACCTTGAGCATGCCCACCTGGACCAGGACGTTGCCGGCGGCGTCGGGGCTGCCGAGCAGGGTACCGTTTAGGTTCAGGTGCGGGATGAACACGGTTTGGCCCGGCTTAAGCTCGGCGGCCGGTACCGCGGGCTCTGCGTCCGGGGCCTTGTCCTCATCGTCCAGGTTCAGGTTCCGGTACACGCGTTCCTGCGCCTGGCTTAAATCCCGGCGGGCCTGTTCTGCCGCCAGGGTGCGGTCCTTTTCAATCAGCTCCGAAGAAGCGCTTCTAAGTTCGCGGATGATGCGCTCCGCTTCCCGCCGCGCGTAGTTGATGGTGCTTACCGCCTCGCTTTTGGCGCGGCGCAACAGTTCCTCCTTCTTAGCGTTAAACGCTTCCTGCTTGGCCAGCCATTCTTTTTTCACCCGCTCTGCCTCGCTGCGGTCCGCCTGCGCGCTCTGGATTGCCTCCTCGAGCCGCAGCCGCTTTTCTTCCAGGGACCGAATCAGGTCATCCGCCCGCACATCGGTTTGGGAAAGCAGGGAACGGGCCCGGTCGACCAAGGGCCGTGGCAGGCCGAGCCGCGCAGCGATTTCAAAGGCGTTGCTGCGTCCCGGTAGACCGATGAGCAGCCGGTAGGTGGGCTTAAGGGTCACCGGGTCAAACTCCACCGAAGCGTTTTCCACATTCGGGTGGCTATAGGCGAATAGCTTAAGTTCGCTGTAGTGCGTCGTGGCTACCGTGGCCGCGCCTACTTCCACCAGGTGTTCCAGGATGGCCTTGGCCAGAGCGGCTCCTTCCGCCGGATCCGTGCCGGCACCCAACTCGTCGAGCAGGACCAGGCTCCGGCCGCTGGTGTGGGCCAGAATGTCGACGATGTTTTTCATGTGCGAGGAGAAGGTACTGAGGCTCTGCTCAATGCTTTGCTCATCGCCGACGTCGCAAAAAACGCGGTCGTAAACAGGCAGCTCGGTGTCCCGGCCCGCGGGCAGGTGTAGGCCGGCCTGGTGCATGAGGGCGAAGAGCCCTACGGTCTTAAGGGTGACTGTTTTGCCGCCTGTGTTCGGCCCGGTCACCACCAAAACGCGAAAGCTCCGGCCCAAGGGCAGGCTGATGGGCACCGCCTCCGGTCCCAAGAGAGGGTGCCGGCCTGTCCGAATCTCCAAACGCCCCTTGCGGTTGAGGATGGGGCGCACGGCCTTTTGTTGCACGGCCAACCGCCCTTTGGCAATGATGAAGTCCAGGTGGGCCAGCCGGTCAATGAGGTCGCTTATCCCCGCCGCCGCCTGACCTACCAGGCGTGAAAGCTCGCCCAGAAGTCGTTCCACTTCGTGGCGTTCGGCCGCCTCCACCTCGCGCAACCGGTTGCCCAGCTGAAACACAGCCAGGGGTTCAACGAAAAGCGTGGCGCCGCTGGCCGACTGGTCATGCACCACGCCGGGCACATGCTGGCGCCACTCCTGTTTCACCGGCAGCACATAGCGGTCGCCCCGCATGGTTATCAAAGGTTCCTGCAGGTACTTCAGCACCGCCGGCGAACGCACCATGTC
Source organism: Gelria sp. Kuro-4 (assembly GCF_019668485.1). NCBI lineage: Bacteria > Bacillati > Bacillota > Clostridia > Thermoanaerobacterales > Thermoanaerobacteraceae > Gelria > Gelria sp. Kuro-4. The sequence goes on from NZ_AP024619.1 coordinate 2,063,099, forward strand.
CTCCAGGCGGGTGTGGATTTCGTTATCGAGCCGCTTTTTTTCCCGGCGCAGGCGGGCCAGCGCCGGGCTGGCTTCGTCGGCCAGGTCATCGGCCGTTGGCACAGCGCGCTTCAAGGTACTCTCCAGGTCTGGAAAAAGGGGCAGACTCTCCCCCAACGCTTTGACCAGCGGCAGTTCAACCTCGGTAAAGAAGTCCTTCACCCTGCGGCCCGCTTCCAGGGCAAGCCGGATACGGTAGAGGTCCTCTGTTCCCACCGTGCCCCCACGCCGGCAGCGTTCTACGGCCGGGCGGATATCGCTGAGGCCGCCCAGCGGAACCTCCAGGCCGCGCTCCACCAACTGCACGGCCTCCGCCGTCTCCGCCTGCCACGCCTCCACCTGGGCCGGGTCGGCGCTGGGCTCCAGCGCCAGCGCCAGCTCGGCTCCCAGCGAGGTTGCCGCCTGGGCGGCGAGGGCGGCGGTTATTTTGTCCCAATCCAACTTGGCCTTGGTCTTCAAAGTGGCAACTGGCACTAAACGACCCCCCGGTAAAAATGTCCGCGTGTCACCCCAGCCGGACTAAGCTTCTCCAGGGCGGGCAGCTCACGCGCGCCGGCTTTCTCGGGTTCATCGGCGTCCAGTACGCGCCGGTAAGCAGCGGTGGTGCGCTTTATATATTCTGGCGGCCGGTTGCGCCCTTCGATACGAATAACGGCGATCCCCGCCTCCTGGAAGAAGGGGACTTCCGCCAGGAGGCAGAGGTCCATGGCGTTGAAGATGTGCATCCGGCAGCTCTGGTCGCAACCGAGCGGAAACAGCACCCCTTTACGGTCACGCAGGGCAAACCCGCCCTGGCGCACGCAGGGCCGGCTGCAGCGGTTTTGACTGCTGAGGCCGCCCAGCACGCTGCCCGGCAGGCAGTACTCGGACACCATCATCTCCAGCTGCCCCTGCACCACGCACTCGAGCTCGAACCCAGTGTCCGCCAGGTCCCGGATTTGCTCCCGGTTGAGCTCCGGAGAAAGGGTGAGCCGGCGGGCGCCCAGTTTTTCCCACTGAGCCAGCGTTAAGGCATTGAACGTATAGAGGGGCCAATCCAGGTACAGCTCGGGGACACCCATCTCCTGGGCCAAGCGCAGTGCGCCCAGGTTACCCACCTGCACAGGCAGGCCCAGCCGCTCAGCCGTCCGGAAATATGGCGCCAAGGCGGTTAGTTCGGGGTCCGCCGTAATGCGGGCCGAACTGGCCACAATCTCTCGTCCCTGCTCCGCTCCCAGCCGGGCCAGCTGCTCCAGCTCCTCCGGCCGCGGCGGGCGCTCGCCGTTATAAGTTTCGCCGCCGAAATAGAGGACATCCGCCCCGCCCGCCAGCGCCGCCTCCGCCCTGGCGAAAGAATTCACCGTTACCGCCAGGCGCGGCTTAACGCGCGTCCGCTTCGAGCCGGCCGGCTTGAAGCGCGCCGGCAGACACAGCTCAGCGGCCACGGGTTTACGCCGGTAGGCGGCCAGGCGTGCCGCTGTCAGCCGCTCCACCGCCTCCCGTCGGAGATTGTTCAGTTCACTGAACGGCACCAAGGTGCCTGGGGCCACGTCGAGGGCGATGTCTTCCACCCGGTAAGGGGTGTTGCCCAACCGCAGGAGTAGTTCCCCGGCGTTTGCCGCACTGAGGGGGTGCTTGAGCGCCTTTTCGGCCGGCTTTGCGCTGACGGCCCGGCCCTCGTGCCCCTCGGCATCCCTGAGGCTCACCTCCACCGGTCTGCCGGCGGCAATAACGGCCGCCAGGTGTACGGGGACGGTCTGGCCGCTGGCCGGAACCTGGTAGCTGGCGCGTGCCTGGGCAAGCAGGCGGGCATCCGCCGTTTTGAAAACCCGGTCGCCGGGTGCGACCCGCTGCGGCAGCTCCACTTCCACCACTTGGCCGGCGCCGCCCACCTGGGTGGGCTGCCCCTCGAGGAGGATCCGCTTGACTTCGGTACCTACCCTGCCTCCCCGGGATACCCACACCTCGATGCCGTCGCCTACGGCCAGCTCCGCCGCCAGGTGCAGGCGGGCACGCCGCCCCCGGCTGCTGATCACCCGTCCCAGGAAAACGCCCCGGTTGTTGGCACGTTTGTAGCTCATCAGTTCCCGCCCGGGGCGGCCAAAAAGGTAACCGCAGGTAAAACCGCGGTTGAAAGCCTGGGCCAGCTCCCTTTCAGTGCCGGGGCTCACCCCGTACCCTTCGGCGCCGCGCTCGGCGTAAAGGTCGAGGGCACGCCGGTAAAGGCGCACCACCGTAGCCACGTATTCGGGGCGTTTGGCCCGGCCTTCGATTTTAAAGGAATCCACTCCTGCCGCAATAAGCCGGGGCAGGTACCGTATGGTGTTAAGGTCACGTGGACTGAGAAGGTGCGGGCCGATCTTCTCCGGATCGACCACCACCTGTCCGTCCTTGTCCACCAGCGCGTATTCCAGGCGGCACGGCTGGGCACAGCGCCCGCGGTTGCCGCTGCGGCCGCCGATGAGGCTGCTCATCAGGCACTGCCCGGAGTAACAAACGCAGAGCGCACCGTGCACGAAGACCTCCACTTCCAGCCGGCTCTCGGCCTTGATCTGCCGGATGTCGTCCAGGCTGAGCTCACGGGCCAGGACCACCCGCTGGAAGCCGAGGTCTTTCAACAGCCGGGCCCCCGGTGTGTTGTGGACGCTCATCTGCGTGCTGGCATGCACCGGCAGGTCCGGTACACACTGCAGGGCCAGGTAGGCGATGCCCATGTCCTGCACGATGATTGCATCCGCACCCAGCTCATACACCCGGGTTAAGAAGACGGCGGCCTCCTCCAGCTCGCTGTCTGCCACCAGGGTATTAAAGGTGAGATACACCTTCACCCCACGCACGTGAGCGTAGGTAATCGCTGCTTCCAGCTCCTTAAGGTCGAAGTTAGTAACGTACCCGCGGGCGTTGAAGGCTTTGCCGCCCAAGTACACGGCCGACGCGCCGCTGGCCACCGCCGCGCGCAGCGCCTCCGGTCCTCCCACCGGGGCCAAGAGCTCAGGTATCTTCGCCATCGAGGTCTCTCCTTAAGCGGATGTAGTGCTGCAGCCGTGCCAGCGGCCACGTGTTCACCACATCGTCCTGCGTCAGTCCGGCCCGCCTGGCCACGCTCACGCCGTACTCCATGTCAGCCAAACGACGGGCATCGTGAGCATCCGTGCTGATGACCAGCTTCACCCCGAGTTCCTTGGCCCGGCGGGCCCAGCCGGCGCTTAAGTCCAGGCGCTCCGGCGAGGCGTTAATCTCTAGAATTTTGCCGTAGCGTTGCGCGGCCGAGAGAACCTGCTCCAGGTCCACCGCATACGGGTCACGGCGGCCCAAGAGCCGCCCGCTGGGATGCGCCAGCACATCCACGTGAGGATGCGCCAGGGCAGTAAGGATGCGCCTGGTCATGCTGTCCCGGTCTTGTTTAAAGCCGGAGTGGACCGAGGCCACCACAATGTCGCGCGCCGTCAGCACCTCATCCGGAAGGTCCAGCCGGCCGTCAGCGAGTATGTCCACCTCTATCCCGGACAAGATCGTAAGCTCAGGAAAGCGGGCCCGGACCGCTGCGATCTCTTTCTCTTGCTCCTTGAGCCGCTCCGGGGAAAGGCCGTGGGCGATGCTCAACGATTGCGAGTGGTCGGTCACGGCAATGTACGCGTAACCGCAGCCGGCCGCCGCCTGCGCCAGCCCGGCAATGTTTTCGGCCCCGTCACTCCAGTTGCTGTGCAGGTGCAGATCCCCCCGCACGTCTTCCAGCTTTATGAGCTCCGGCAGTCGGCCCCGGGCTGCCGCCCTAACCTCCTCCCCACCGGCCCGGAGCTCCGGCACCACGTACTGGAGGCCCAGGGCGGCGTAGAGTTCCCGTTCGGTAGCCAGGGCAACCGGGCCGGCCGGCCCCTTGAGCACCGCAGGCGTAAGCTCCAGCCCGCGCGCCGCCGCCCGCTCGGTTAAGGCTGTCCAGTGTGCCGGCGGGCCGGTGTGATAGCACACCTGGGTGGGAAACTCCGCCGGCGGCACCGTGATAAGGCGCGCTTCCAGGCCCAGGCCCAACACGACCCGCACCGACTCCGCGTCCTCTGCCAGCGTTTCGCGCACGTAGGGGGCAGCCTGGAAGGTTCGGTGGACCTCCGCCCGGCCCCGGCCGGCCACCGCCGCCACAAACACCAGCTCCTCCACCAGCTCTTCCCGCCGCCGTACCTCGCCCGCCAGGCTCACCCGCTCGACCGGGTGTAGTTGGGCCAGGATCTCTTGAAGCTCTGCCCCGGCCGGATAAGCCAGGCCCAGCGGCAGGCCGCGCGGGCGCGAACGCAGGAGCTCGATTCCCTTTTGGATCGCCGATTCTGTTTTGACGCCCAGGCCGGGTAAAGCACGGAGTTTCTTAGCGCGCGCCGCCGCCTCCAGCTCGTCCAGGTTGGAGACGCCCAGGTGGGTGAAAACGGTGCGCACGGTGCGCGGTCCCACCCCCGGTAGAGCCAGCATGGCGCGCAGGCCGGCCGGTACCTCGCGCCGCAGGCGCTCAAGATAGCCCAGGGAGCCGGTCTTAAGGAGTTCTTCAATCTTGGCGGCCAGCGCCGCACCAATGCCTGGCAGTTCGGTCAACCGCCCCACGCGGGCATAGTGGGCCACGTCTTCCTCCAGTTCGGCCAAAACGTGCGCCGCCTGCCGGTAAGCCCGGACCTTGAACGGGCTTTCCCCCTGAATCTCCAGAAGGTCGGCTATCTCGAGGAAAACCCAGGAGATCTCCAGGTTGTTCACCGGCGTCCTCCTTTCTGCTCACCTAACATGCCCGTCCCGGCCTCACTTTACGCCGCTTGCCTTAGCGAGAGGCAAAGAGAGAAGGACAGCCCGCCTGCTGCCCTCCCGGAATGATACGGGATGGTGTTAACGACGGCGCCACGTCCCCCCAGAAAAAGCGGGAAAACACCGGTGCCGCCGACCAAAAGTACTGGCCGAGCTCGGAAGCCTGTACGGCCTGCGCCAGCTGCGGCCACGGCAGCCAGGCCAGCAGGCTCACCAGGAGCATCACCACTGCGGTCCCGATGGCCAGCCCCAGACACGCCCCGGCCAGGCGGTCCAGGGTGGCCAAGCCGGGGACCGCCAGGGCCCGTTTGAGAAGCAGGCCGAGTGTCAAAAGAGTGTAGCGCCCCGCCAGTAGGAGAGCCAAGAAAGCCAGTACCCTAAGCAGCAGCGGCGGCCCCACCAGGTAGGTACCCAAAAGCCCGGCTACCTGCCCGCTGTAGCGGGCGGCCAGATACAGCCCCAGCACAAAACCGCCCAGCTTGGCACTTACCCCGATCAGGCCTTCGCGCCAGCCCAACACCATTTCCAGCCCCAGGATCAGCAAGATAACGAGGTCCAACCAGTTCACGGCCTTTCGCTCCCACCGGCCTCTGTCTCCTCATCCTGCAAGAGCGCCAGGAGTTCCTCGTAGTCCTCCTTCACGCGAAACAGCTCCGACGCAATGTTCATGGCCGCCAAAATGGCCACCTGGGTGGTGCTCAGGCACGGGTTGCCCTGCCTGATTTCGCTCATCACCGCATCCACATGCTGCCCCAGTTTTTGAATGGTTTCGGGGTTGGCTTTGCCCTTTACCGTATAGTCTTCGCCCATGATGCGCACCGTTACCCGGTTAGCTGAACCTGTCGCCATGGATCTCACCTTCGTCCGGAAAATAGGTCTCTAAGCTCTTATTCCGCACGAAGAAGCAAAATCCTGCCGCCGGGCAGCGTTTGCCCACTCAGCGGCGCACCTTCGCCTTGAGCTTTTGCTCCGCCGCCGCGATGATGCCGGCGATCAGGGGCTCCACCTCGGCGTCGGTGAGGGTGTGATCCGCCGCCTGGAAGGTAAGGGAGTAAGCCAGGCTCTTGTAACCGGCCGGGATCTGCTCACCGGTGTAAAGGTCAAAGAGCCTCAGATCGCTGAGGTCGGCACCTCCGGCCGCGGCCAACACGGAGGCAACCTCTTTGGCCGGTACGTCCAGGGGCACCATGAGGGCCAGATCCCGCTCCACGCCTGGGAAGCGCGGCCAGGGCCGGTAGCGCGGCGTAAGGTCCACGTGGGGCAAGAGGAGATCCAGGTTGAGCTCGAGGGCATAGACGCGGCCGGCCAGGCCGAAAGCCTCGGCCACCTCCGGGTGAATCTCACCCAGAGACGCCACCTTTTCGCCGCTTACCACAAAGCCGGCCTGCCTTCCAGGGTGGTAGACGGGCTCAGCGCCGGGGACGAACTCGCCGGTTACACGGAACGCCTGCGCGATGGCCTCCAGGATTCCCTTCAGCCGGTAGAAGTCGTTTTCCGGCGCCTTCTCCTGCCAGTTACCTTCTCCACGGGCCCCGGCCAGGACAACGCCCAGGTGCCGCGGCATGGCGGGCAGCTCCGTCAGGGGTAATTCTCCCGGCCAGTACACCCTGTTCACTTCAAAAATATTGACCGGCCCCCGCTTGCGCCGCTGATTGAGCCCCGCCGCTTCCAGGAGACTGGGCAAAAGGGTTGTGCGAAGCACGGACTGTTCCTCCGACAGTGGGTAGAGGAGGCGAATAACACGCCGCCGCGGGTCGTCGGGCAAAAGGCGCAGCTTTTCCACGCTCCCCGGGTGAGTAAAGCTGTAGGTTTCAACCTCGTCCAGGCCGCTGCCGCGCAGGATTTCCTTCACCCGGTCCGCGATGGTCAGCGCTACTGGCTTGTGGCCCACGCTCAGCTTCCCTTCGAGGGCGGTGGCCGGCACGCGGTCGAAACCGTAAAGCCGTGCCACCTCTTCCACAAAGTCCGCCTCCAGCCTGAGGTCCGCACGGAAGGTCGGTACCTTAACCGTAAGGTACTCCGGTCCGGCATGCACTACTTCCAGTTGGAGCCGCTCGACGGCCGCTCGGATGAAGTCGTCGGTTACCGGCGCCCCGATCAGTTCGCGGATGCGGGCCGGGCGGATGGTAACTTCCCAGGGGGCAACCGGCTGCGGGTAGAGGTCGATGATACCTTCTACTATCTCCCCTGCTCCCAGCTCCTGGATAAGGTGGCAGGCCCGCTCCAGTGCGAAGATGACGCCGTTGGGATCGATGCCCTTTTCAAAGCGCAGGGAAGCCTCGGAACGGATACCGAGTTGCCGCGCCGTGCGCCGGATATTGATGTTGTGAAAGCAGGCGGACTCCAGCATCACCGTAGTCGTCTCTTCGCTGATCTCCGAGAGCAGGCCGCCCATGATGCCGGCCAGGCCCTCCGGCCGCTCCGCATCGGCTATCACCAGCATTTCGGGCGTAAGTTGTCGTTCGTTCCCGTCCAGCGTGATAAGGGTCTCGTTCGGCCGCGCCCGGCGCACGATGATCTGCCGCTGGGCCAGGCGGGTGTAATCAAAGGCATGCAGGGGCTGCCCGGTCTCCAGCATCACGTAGTTGGTCACGTCCACGATGTTGTTGATGGGACGCATCCCCGCCGCCAGGAGGCGCTGCTGCATCCAGTCCGGCGAAGGCGCCACCCGGATGTTCGTAAGGACGCGCGCTGCATAACGCAAACAGAGGTCCGGGGCGGCGATCTCAATCTTCAGGTGGTCGTTGATGTTCCCACCGGCAGAGGTAACGTCCACCGGCGGCAGTTTCAGCTCCTTGCCGGTGAGCGCGGCCACCTCGCGGGCCACGCCGATGATGCTCAAACAGTCGGGCCGGTTGGGTGTAATGTCCAGGTCAAACACCGTCTCGCCCAGGCCTAAAACCGTGTGGATGTCGGCGCCCAGCGGCGCCTCCCCCTTCAAGATGAGGATGCCCGCCTCTTCCTCGGGCCTGTCTTCCGGCAGTCCCAGTTCGCGCGCCGAGCAGAGCATGCCCTCCGACGCGAGGCCGCGGAAACGGGCGGCCGCAATCCGCTGCCCGTCTGGGAGAGTGGCGCCTGGCAGGGCCACCGGCACGAGCACGCCCGGCTCCAGGTTCTGCGCGCCGGTGATAATCTGTTTTAGCCCGCCGGCCCCGGTATCAGCCTGTACTACCCAGAGGTGCTCGGCTTCAGGGTGGCGCTTGAGTTCCTTCACCTGTCCAACCACGACCTTGGCGGCGCCGGCCCCGGTGCGGTCAATCCGATCTACCGCCAGGCCCGCCATGGTGAGCCGCTCCCCTAGTTCCTCCGGCGTAAGATCAATGTCCACGTAGCACTTCAGCCAGGAATAGGGCACACGCACAGCCGATCCCTCCTTAGAACTGGTGTAAGAAGCGCAGGTCGTCTTCGTAAAAGAGGCGGATGTCATCGATGCCGTATTTCAGCATGGCGATGCGGTCCGGACCCATGCCCACGGCAAAGCCGGACACCCTGCTGGGGTCATAGCCCGCTATTTCCAGCTCCCGCGGGTGCACCATGCCCGAGCCCAGGATCTCCAGCCAGCCGGTACCCTTACACAAGCTGCATCCCTTGCCGCCGCACACCAGGCAGGAGATGTCCACCTCGGCACTCGGCTCCGTAAAGGGAAAGAAACTGGGCCGGAAGCGCACCTCCCGGTTTTTACCGAACATCTCCCGGGCGAAGGTGGTCAGCGTACCTTTCAGCTGCGCAAAGCTGATGTTCTTATCTACAGCCAAGACTTCCGTTTGATAGAACATGGGTGAGTGCGTGGCATCGGCCGGGTCGCGCCGGTAGCAGCGTCCCGGACAGATCACCCGCACCGGTACCTCCGGCGCCATGCGTTCCAGCGTGCGCGCCTGGAAGGGAGAGGTGTGGGTGCGCAGCAGGATCTCGTCGGTGATATAGAAGGTGTCCTGCATGTCCCGCGCCGGGTGATCCTTAGGGATGTTCAGGGCCTCAAAGTTGTAGTAGTCGTACTCCACCTCCGGCTCTTCCACCACATCGAAGCCCATGCGCAGGAAGATGTCCTCGATCTCCTCCAGCACCCAAGTCAGGGGATGCTTGTGCCCCAGGGCAGGCCGGACCCCCGGCAGGGTGATGTCCAGCCGCTCCTTCTCCAGTTGTTGAGCCTGGAGCCGGCGCTTAGGGACCTCCGTCCTTTCCGCCAGTTTCCGCTCCAGCTCATCACGGATTTCATTGGCCAGCTGCCCCAAACGGGGGCGCTCCGCCGGCGGAACGTCCTTCATGCTCCGCAGGATTTGCGTAAGTTCGCCCTTGCGGCCGAGGAACCTCACCCGCACCTCGTCCAGCTCTTCCAGATTCTGCGCTTGCGCCGCCGCCGCGCCGGCGGTTTGGGCCAGAGCCCGTAATCTTTCTTCCACTTGTCTTCCCTCCTTACCAGATAACAAAAAAAGCTTTCTTCCCCTAAGGGACGAAAGCTCACCTTCCGTGGTGCCACCCTGCTTCGGTACACGGCTGTACCCTCTCGGCCTGTAACGCGGCCACCCGGCACGGCCTACTTTCTTTCAGCCAGCGGCTCCGAAGTGAACTTCGATCGCACCAAGCCCGGCGGAGCTTGCAGTCTCCGGCTCCCCCTCCCTAAAGGGCCGATCCGACCTACTCTCTTCCTCCTTGCCTTTTATCCGACCTGTACGCCTGAAGGTTATTGCACGATCAGCTTCCGGTAGACTAGATAGGCGATGACAGACCCGGTAGTCTCAAACACGCGCCAGAAGAAGTCCGCGGCCATCATGCGCTATCCACCCCTTTTTAAATCTGGGGAAATCCTGGTTTAGATTATAGCACATGGGTTCCGCTTTGACAACTACAGCTCTGCAGCCGCTTTCCTCCGGGCCGCGCGTTGCCGCACCGCCTCAAAGAGAATGACCGCCCCGGCCACGGCCACATTAAGCGACTCCACCGGCTGTGCCAGGGGGATAAAGGCCCGCTGGCTGCCCAGGGCCGTAAGTTCAGCGCTGACGCCGGCCCCCTCGTTGCCTAGGACCACCAGGGTCGGCGCCGCCATAGGCACCTGCCAAAACGGCGTTCCCCCAGCCGGTGTGGTAACGACGACTTCCCAGCCCGCTGCCCGGCAGGAGGCGGCCAACTCCTTGCCGTTATCGCCGAGCGCAATCACCGGCAGCCGGAAGAGAGAACCCATGCTGGCGCGCACCACCTTGCTGCCGAAGGGGTAAACCGAACCGGCGGAAAAGCAGACTCCCCCCGCCCCCGCCGCCTCCGCCGCACGAATCAGCGTCCCGGCGTTGCCCGGGTCCTGGATTCCCTCGCCCAGGACGACCAGATCCGTCGCTTCAAGGAGGGCAGAAACAGAGGGCGGGCCGGGCAGGGAGGCCACGGCCACCAGGCCCTGCGGCGTTTCCGTTTCGGCAACGCTCGCCAGGACAGAAGCACTCACCGGCACCCAGCGCACTCCGCTCTCCCGCAGCCTGGTCAGCAGAGCCTGTGCCCGCGTCCCCACCGCCAGTTCGGGGCAAACCAAAACCGTCTCCAGGTTCAACCCGGCGGCCAGCGCCTCCTCCAGCAGCCGCACGCCTTCCACCAAAAAGCGGCCTTCGCTGCGTCTCAGCTTGGTGCTTCGAAGGGCCCGCACCGCTTTCACCAGCGGGTTGTGGCGCGAAGTTATCATCTCCACTTAAACGCGCTCCAGTTGATCGATGTTGGCGTTGCTCCCCACCACAACCAGTATATCCCCTTTGTGCAGCAAATCTTCCGCGCCCGGGGCGACGATCAGTTTTTTATCGCGCTTAATGGCCAGAACGTTAATGCCGAAACGGGCCCGGAGGTTCAATTCCCGCAAGGTCTTTCCCTCCCAGTTTTCGCTCGTAGCCACCTCGACAATGCTGTAATCGGGCGAAAGCTGAATGTAGTCAAGGATGTTCGCCGCCACCATGTTCCGCGCCAGGCGCGCGCCCATGTCGCGCTCTGGGAACACCACCTTGTCGGCCCCCACCTTGTAGAGAACCTTGGCGTGGAGTTCGTTCTGAGCCTTGGCCACCACACACTTCACGCCCAGCTCTTTAAGAAGCACGGTGATGAGAATGCTCGACTGGATGTCCTGGCCGATGGCCACCACGACAACGTCAAAATTCCGGATGCCCACCGCCCGGAGAGTCTCCTCCTCCCGTGCATCGCCCTGGACCGCGTGCGTAACATCCTTGGCCAGGTCCTGCACCCGCTCCCCATCGACGTCTACGGCCAGCACGTCATAACCCATGGAAAAGAGCGTGCGGGCCACGCTGGAGCCGAAGCGGCCCAGCCCGATCACCGCAAATTGACGCTTCACACCACTCACCTCTTAGCCCACAATAATTGCTTCTTCCGGAAAGCGAATATGGTTCTCACGCTGTCGCTGGGCAACTGCAACTGCTATCGTCAGGGGACCTACGCGACCGGCAAACATGAGTGCTATGATAAGAGCCCGTCCCACCGCTGAAAGCTCTGTGGTCAGTCCCATGGAAAGCCCCACGGTGCCAAAGGCTGATGTCACCTCAAACAGGGTTAGAAGAAAATCCTTACCTTCGCTGATAAGCAGTGCAATCGTTATGCCCACCACCAGCGACAAAGAAAGAAAAGCAATGGCCAAACTCTTGGGCACCAGACCTGCCGGCAGGGAGCGGTTTCCGACCTCTGTCCGGCTCTTGCCGCGTACAGTGGCAAGTACAGTTAAGATGAGGGTAACGAAGGTGGTGGTCTTGATACCGCCGCCCGTGCCGCCGGGTGAAGCGCCGATGTACATCAGGAGCACAATAAAGAACAATGTAGCCGGGCGCAGGTCGGCGATGGGGATGGTATTAAACCCGGCCGTACGTGGCGTCACCGCCTGAAAGTAAGAACACAAGAGCTTTTCAAACCAGCTTCTTCCAGCCAAGGTGGCTGGATTGTAGCTTTCTATCGTCAGAATCAACAGGGTGCCCAAGGCAATGAGAACGAGGGTGGTTTTCACCACGATTCGGGAGTGCAGTGACAGGTACCTTTCCCGGGGCCAGTTGATAAACTCGATCAAGACGCTGAAGCCCAGGCCCCCCAGGATGATCAAACTGGTAACCACCAGGTTCACCAGAAGGTCGGTGCGGTACCCTGTGAGGCTCCGGAACTCCCCCTTGAGGTCGAAGCCGGCGTTACAAAAAGCCGAGATGGCGTGAAAGACCCCTTGGAAAATGGCCTCGCCGGGCGGGTAGAGCCCCCACCAGTGCCAGGTGAGGAGTACAGCCCCCGTACCCTCGATAATAGCGGTAACCACAATCACTGCGCGGGTGAGCCTGACTACACCTTCAATGGAGATTTGGTTCAGCGCCTCCTGAATCACCAGGCGCTGGTGCAGCATGATCCGCCGCCCGAGAAGGATGGCCGCCAGCGTGGACATGGTCATAAACCCTAGTCCGCCCACCTGGATGAGGAGCAGGATAACCACCTGCCCGAAGCGGCTCCAGTACGTCGCCGTATCCACCACCACGAGCCCGGTCACACAAACGGCTGAAGTTGCCGTGAAAAGCGCGTTAAGAAACGGCGTCGGCTTACCGGCGGTGGAAGAAAGCGGCAGGCTTAGCAAAACGGCCCCGGTAAGGATAACAGCCGCAAAACCAATCACCAAGACCTGGGGAGGGGTTAGCCTCCAACCGGATCCGAGCTCCAGTTTGAAACGCTGCACCGTTCTAGCTCCTCTCGTGTTCCGGCCCCGCCGGCCCTGCTACACGATGGAATTATAACCGCCGCCGCAGTAAATGTCCACTGGCACCTTGCAACTGCGCTGCGTGTTTTGGGGCTGCCGGCGGCGCTTTCTTTGTCCAGCTCCTGAAGAAGAAGAAATCCCGGGCCGTTCTGCCCGGGTTGTTTCTATTGGGCCGAAAGCTTCTCCTTAGCCAAAGCCACCAGGTCAGAGAAGGCATGGCCGTCGTGAATCGCAATCTCGGCCAGCATCTTGCGGTTCACACCAACCCCGGCGCGCTTTAAACCACTAATCAACCGGCTGTAGGAGATGCCGTTCGACCGCGCCGCTGCGTTGATCCGGGCGATCCAAAGGCGCCGGAATTCCCGTTTCCTGGCCCTGCGGTCGCGCCGGGCGTAGAAGAGCGCCTTAAGCACGCTTTCATTGGCCGGCCGGAAGGAGCGGCTCCTGGCCCCGCGGTAGCCGCGGGCCAGCTTTAGTATCTTCTTGTGACGCCTCCGGGCGGTGACGCCACGCTTTACTCTCGCCATGACGAAAGGCCTCCTTTATTCGCGTAAATCAGGCGTAGGGGAGCATCTTGCGCACGCGCTCGTAATCCGCCCTGCTCACCAGCCCCGGCGCCCTCAGGTGCCGCTTGCGCTTGGCGCTCTTGTGCTCCAAAAGGTGGCTGCGAAAAGCTTTAGCCCTTTTCACCTTGTGGCCGCCGGTAACCTTAAACCTTTTGGCGGCCGAACGGCGTGTCTTCATCTTCGGCATCTTACTTTCCTCCCTTTTCCTCCGACCGGGGCGCCAGAATCATGATCATCTGGTTTCCTTCCAGGCGCGGCTCTCGCTCCACTGTACCCAGGTCTTTGAGCTGTTCAGCCATCCTCGCCAAAAGTTGGCGGCCCGCCTCCGTATGCGTCATCTGACGACCCCGGAAGCGCACGGTCACCTTAACCTTATCGCCATCAGAAAGAAAGCGCTGCATGTTCCGCAGCTTGACCTCATAGTCATGCTCGTCGATGGTGGGACGAAGGCGGATTTCTTTGATGGTGATGACCTTTTGCTTCTTGCGCGCCTCTTTCTCCCGCTTGCTCTGCTCATACTTGTAACGGCCGAAGTCCATAATGCGGCAAACGGGCGGCCTGGCGTCCGGTGCTACCTTGACCAGGTCCAGGCCTTTCTCCTGGGCCAACCGTAACGCTTCCCGCGTCAGCATTATTCCTAGCTGTTGGCCTGTTTCATCCACAAGGCGCACTTCACGGACGCGAATTTGCTCGTTGACCTGCAGGTCTTTAGTAATAGCGTGTCACCTCCAGTATTCTCCCCCACTCATGGCAAAGTAAAAGGGGCGAGCCGCCACCCGCCCCAAAAACACTAACACCGTGTTCCAGCAAACCCTGGTAGCAGCCGCAGCGCGCAGGGTGAGAAGCGGATGGCTTCTACTTCTTCGCCCCTCACTATAGCATAAGCATTGACTGCCGTCAACACCATTTTGCTCCTTCAACGCTGCGCGCGGCGATTTCCTCCTTGATGCCGGCCGTAAAGCGTTCGAGCGACACGGCCCCCAGGTCGCCCCGCTCCCGGTGCCGTACGGCTACCGCATCCTGCGCCATCTCCTTGTCGCCCACCACCAGCATGTAAGGAATCCGCTGCAGCTGGGCGTCGCGAATCTTGTGGCCGATCTTTTCGTTGCGCTCATCCACCTCGGCGCGCACGCCCTGCGCCGTGAGGTCCGCGGCCACGTGCCGGGCATAGGGCAGCTGCCGGTCGGTGATGGGGAGAACGCGCGCCTGCACCGGCGCCAGCCAGGTCGGGAAGGCCCCCGCGTGGTGTTCAATGAGGATACCGATGAAGCGTTCAATACTGCCGAGCACCGTACGGTGAATCATCACCGGCCGGTGCTTGTCCCCGTCCTCGCCGATGTACTCCAGGTTAAAGCGCTCCGGCATAAGGAAGTCGAGCTGGATGGTGCCACACTGCCAGGTGCGGCCCAGGCAGTCGCGCAGGTGGAAATCGATCTTCGGCCCGTAGAAAGCGCCGTCGCCTTCATTGACCTTATACTCCATCCCCGCCTGTTCCAAGGCCTGCCGCAGGGCACTCGTGGCCTCTTCCCAGACCTCATCCGAACCCATGGCGTTTTCCGGCTTGGTGGAAAGCTCCACCTGGTAGCTGAACCCGAAGACGCTGTAAATGTAGGTGATAAGATCGATAACGCCCTTAATCTCCTCGGTGATCTGGGACGGCAGCATGAAGATGTGGGCATCGTCCTGGGTGAAGCAGCGCACGCGCATCAGGCCATGGAGTACACCGGCGCGTTCGTGCCGGTGTACCAGTCCCATCTCGGCCAGGCGGATGGGAAACTCCCGGTAGCTGTGGGCCCTGGATTTGTACACGAGAATGCCACCCGGGCAGTTCATCGGCTTAATGGCGAAACCGCGGCCGTCGATTTCAGTGAAGTACATGTTTTCCCGGTAGTGGTCCCAGTGGCCGGAACGCTGCCAAAGTTCCTGGCTCAGGATGATGGGCGTCCGGATTTCATCGTAGCCGCGACGACGGTGCTCTTCGCGCCAAAAAGCCTCGAGTTCGTTGCGCAGAATCATCCCTTT
Source organism: Gelria sp. Kuro-4 (assembly GCF_019668485.1). NCBI lineage: Bacteria > Bacillati > Bacillota > Clostridia > Thermoanaerobacterales > Thermoanaerobacteraceae > Gelria > Gelria sp. Kuro-4. The sequence continues at coordinate 2,078,192 of NZ_AP024619.1, forward strand.
GGGATGGAAGAAGGGGAACCCGGGGCCCTCTTCCTGGATGCTGAAGAGGTCCAGTTCACGCCCCAGCTTGCGGTGGTCACGCCGCGCCGCTTCCTCCAGGAGGCGCAGGTGTTCAGCCAGCTCCTCGGCGCTGGCGAAAGCCGTACCGTAGATGCGCTGCAGCATCTCGCGCTTTTCATCACCCCGCCAATAGGCCCCGGCCACGCTCAGGAGCTTGAAGGCCTTAATGTAACCGGTGCTCGGAACATGCGGGCCGGCGCAGAGGTCCACAAAGTCCCCCTGCCGGTAGAGGGAAATCACCGCCTCGGCAGGCAGGTCCTCGATCAGTTCCACCTTGTAGTTCTCGCCCTTCTCCCGGAAAAAGGCCAGGGCCTGTGCCCGGCTGATCTCGCGCCGCTCAAAGGGCAGGTCGGCCGCGATGATCTTGTCCATCTCCGCGCTGATTTTTTCCAGGTCCTCCGGGGTAAAGGCGCGCGGGACGGCAAAGTCATAATAGAACCCGTCCTCAATGGCCGGGCCGATGGCAAGCTTGGCCTCGGGGAAAACCTTTTTCACCGCCTGGGCCAAGACATGGGACGTGCTGTGGCGCAGGGCCCGCTTGCCAGCACCATCGTCCCAAGTGAGAAACTTAACCTGGCAGTCTGCCGTGAGGGGATGCGACAGATCCTTGACTTCCCCCCCTACTTCCATAACCAGTGCCCTTGCCGCCAGGTGCGGCGCCAGGCTGCGCACAACTTCTTTCCCGACAACCCCGGCAGGGAAACGGGCCTCTTTACCTTCCCAGTTCACAACAATCTCCGCCATGGTGTGTCCTCCTTCGCCGATAATAAACAAACCCCGTCCCAATGAAGGGACGGGGTCAACCCGCGGTTCCACCCTAATTCGCGCTCCGCGCCTCTTAAGCTCTAACGGCCTTCGCCGGCCTTACCTACTCGCTTTCGGCAGGCGCTTCGAGGGGGTTTTCGGCCGACCGGTTACCGGAAAGACTTCCACCCTGCGGTCCTTCCTCGCTGCGGCCCGGAAGCAGCCTAATCGTCCTCGTCATCGCTTTACGTTGGCCTCATTATACGCTTACGCCCCCGGCTTGTCAAGCCTTCAGTGCACCCAGCCGCTGGCCACCAGCGCCGCCTGAGCCAGTCCAATGATGAGGCCTAGTACACCGCCCACATATTCGATATAGCGGAGCTCCCGCCCCGCCACCTGCCAGCTTAAGGCCTCCAGGTGCTCCAGGGGAAAGGCCGCCAACCGCTGCTCCACGATCGCACCCACGTGCAGTTCTTCCAGGCTGGATGCCACATCCGCGAGCACAGCATCCAGGGCCCTTGTCCCTTCGCGCTGGACTATGCGTTCCAGCTGCTCCGTGAACCAGCGGCGCAGTGAAGCGGGCACAAAGGCCGGCAGGCGCCGGTCGAGCTCGGCCGTAGCCTTCTCGGTGAGTGCAACCGCGAGCGTGGCCTTCCATTCCGGACGCGTAAGCTGCCCGGTTATGTCGCCGGCCGTGAGGAGTTCTCTTTCTATTGCCTCCCCGACACTGCGGGCGATTTCCTTGTGTCGCTGGGGCAAGAGCCCCTGCAGCTGCCAAGGACCGATGCGTATGGCCCGCCGCGGGCGAAAAAGAAGCCACACCGCCACCACGTTCGTCAGCCAGCCGATGAGGGCCCCGCTTACGCCCAGAACCGCGTACAGCATGCTTTGCTCCCCTTTACTTACCTCGGCACTGCCTTCACCTCTTAGATAGTACAAGACCTTGCCGCTTCGGGCAAGGCCTTCTTCTTCTCCTTAAGGTACGCCTCTACACGCCTATGGTTCAGTCTGCGAGTGGCTGGCACAGCCGGCAGCCGGGGCAGATATCGACGCGGCCGGCAAAGACGTCGTGAATCGTGGCCACGAGTTCCTCTGTGACCCGCTGTGATCCCAAGTGAAGGGTGATGTGCGCAGGTGAAAGGGCAATCAAGGTGCTGATCAGCAGGTCCCCATAGTTTAGATCTTCCTCCGGCACCGTCCGTTCCGGGAGTTCTTGCCTCCGCAGCGCCCGGTTTTCGGCGTCAAACAGCTCAAACCGATCGCCCTGCTTCAGTACCACCTGCACCTCCGGCAGCTGCGGGCCCTGTAGGTCCACAAAATAGCGCAGCAGGCGAATAAACTCCTGGTATTCCTTTTCCACCACAAAGTCGTCCGCTGCCCGGCTCACCACTTCGCGTAGTTCCTCGCGGTACTCGGAAAGGCGGAAACGAATAAAGCCTTCCAGCACCAGGAAATCAGAAGTTTCCAGGTATTCCAAAAGCTTCTTCGCTATTTGTCCCCGCCGCCGCAGGTAAGGTGTCCCCTGCCCTTGATTCCAGGTTTCCCCCAGCTTTCTGAGGACCATTTGGGCTATTTCACGGCGTTCCTCCCCCGAAAAGTGGCGGCACTCTTCCCGTACCAGCTCGCGCACCAGGGACTCTTCCCAGTGGTTAAGGATCACATCTGCCAAGGCATTGGCGATAAAGTAGCGCAAGACAAGTTGAGCCTCACCAGGAGGCAGTAAGGTGCGGGTGTTTATATCGCAACCCAGGAAGGTCTGGTTGCCGTAGATGGACTCGCTCAGGCTGACATCCAGCCCTTCCCGCTTAAGCTGCAAGAGTTCCTCTGTCAATCGCTGGCGTACGGCGGCGGGGTGCTCTGTCGTGGCGATGTTGATGCTGTGCCTCATGTCGACACCCCTTTCGGTTATTATTATATGTGCCCCCCATTGGGCCTATACAAAGCGAAAAGCGCAGCCCCAAGCTGCGCTTAAGTACTCTGGTGCGCACTAGAGGGATCGAACCTCTGGCCCCCTCCGCGTCAAGGAGGTGCTCTCCCGCTGAGCTAAGTGCGCCGATCACGTTTTTATTATATGAGCTCCGCTGCCAAAAGTCAAGGGAAAAAGCGGGGTGGTGGCCGTGGCGCTTAGTCCAGCTCATCCGCCTTCTGCAAGAGGACGGCGATGCTGTCCATGATGCGCTGGGAAAGAACCTTAACGCTGGTACGGTCCTTTGGGTTAAGGTCGCTCCCGTCCACCGGCGGCCCAAAAACCACGCGCACCGGCCCCCGGCCGCGCGTGCCGCGGATCCCGGCCGGCACCAGGCGGGCGCCGGTCCGGAGCGCCAGAAGCGCCGCGCCTTCTTCCGCCTCGCCCAGTTCACCCGTTTTACTGCGCGTCCCTTCCGGAAAGATGCCCAGCACCTCCCCGGCCGCAAGCACAGCGAGAGCGCGCTTAATGACCCGCCGATCGGGCACACCGCGCTTGACGGGAAAGGCTCCCAGTCCGCGCAGCAGCCAACCGAAGGCTGGAATGCGAAAGAGTTCCTCCTTAGCCATGAAGTACACTCGCCTGGGAAAGGCCACCCCAAGAACGGGCGGGTCCAAGTAACTCACGTGGTTGGCGACCACGATCAGCGGGCCGTCGGCCGGGACCAGTTCGGCCCGGTAAACCCGCAACCCGTAAAACAATCTAAGAAGTAGGCCGCATATGAATTTGCCCACCCAGTATAACAGTTCGGCTCCTCTCCTTTCGCCAGCACCGGTCACAGGCAGGGGCGCCGGCCGGGGCCGCTTCAGCGCCCCGCGCCGCCCTGGCGTTGGCGCACCAGCGCTATGATGCGCGCCACCACCTCTGCCGGAGTAAGGTCACTGGTATCGATGATGTGGGCATCGGGGGCCGGCCGAAGCGGCGCCAGGGCCCGCTGCTCGTCCTCCCGGTCGCGGCGCAGGACCTCCTGCCGCACCGCCTCCGGGGTAAGCTGAAAGCCGCGCTCGCCCAGCTCCTTCAGCCGGCGCTTTACCCTTTCCCCCAACGACGCCGTGAGGAAAACCTTCACATCGGCCGCCGGCAGCACCACCGTGCCGATGTCGCGCCCGTCCATCACCACCCCGCCCGCTGCCCCTAAAGCCTGCTGCCGGCGGGTAAGCTGGCGGCGTACACCGGGCACCTGGGCCACCCGCGACACCGCCGCGTTAACCGCCGGCGCGCGCAGCGCAGACGTTACCTCCTCCCCGTCCAGGAAAACAGCTTGTCCGCCGTCGGGCCGGCTTTTGAGCTCAATGCGCGCGCCCTGGGCCAAACGGCTTAAGGCCTCTTCGTCGTCCAACGGAACCCCGCAGCGCAGGGCTTTTAAGGTTATCGCGCGGTACATGGCGCCGGTGTCAAGGTACAGGTACCCCAGGATCTGAGCCAGCTGACGGGCCACCGTGCTTTTGCCTGAGCCCGCCGGCCCATCGATGGCAACCTGCAGTTTCTTCATTCCCGGTCCTCGCTTTCGCACGCAGCTATGTCGGGGCGCAGCGCCCGGGCGCCGCGTAGATAAACGAAGCTGAACGCATTTTGCGGCCGCTCGCTGTTCACCAGGAGCAGGATGCGCAGGCAGCGCGGAATACTGCCCGGGACCGGAATTTCCCGGCAACAAAAAAGCGGCACCTCCTGCCAGCCCAAGGTACGGGCCGCTGTGGCGGGAAAGGCTGCATCCAGGTCGTCCGTCAAGCTGAAAATGGCCGCCGCGATATCGGGCACAGCCAGGCCGTTTCTTTTGACCAGTTCAGTAAGAAGCTCCTTTGTCGCCTCCAGAATGGCCTCCGCAGTGTTTGCGGCGCAGGTGGTGGCTCCTCGTACGCCCCGTAGGGCCATCGCTCGCTCTCCCCTTTCCCTTTGCTCCTTCGCCTGCGGCGGCATGGTATAAAGCTGCCACCTCCCCGGCCGTCAAAGGGCGAAACCGGCCGGCCGGGAGCCTTCCCAGCGGCAGCGGTCCCAGGCGCCGGCGAATGAGCCGCTCCACCGGAAAGCCCACTGCGGCCAAAAGCCGCCGCACCTCGCGCTTGCGCCCTTCCACCATGGTCACCGCCAGTCGGCTGCCGCCTGTCCAGGTCCCCAAAACCTCAACAGCTTGGACCCGCGCCGGGCCGTCCTCCAGAAGCACACCGGAAAGCAGGGCTGCAAGGTCCTCTGGCCTGGGTTTGCCGTGCACCCATGCTTCGTAAACCTTTTCGACTTGGAAGCGCGGGTGGGTGAGAAGATAGGCTAGGCGGCCATCGTTGGTGAGGATGAGCAGCCCCTCGCTATCGATGTCCAGCCGGCCCACGGGAAAAACCCGCTCCCGCGTGCCCACCAGATCGAGAACGGTAGGACGCCCCTGGGGATCGCGGACGGTGGTCACGTAACCGCGCGGTTTGTTGATGAGAAGGTAAAGGCGCCGGGGGGAAGGGAGCTTTTTCCCCTGCACGGTGATCGTGTCCCGCTCCAAGTCGGCCTTGGCACCGAGCTCCGTCACGGTCTCGCCGTTCACCTGTACCAGACCCTGGGCGATAAGCTCCTCGGCTCGCCGCCGCGAAGCCAGCCCGGCCTGTGCGATCAGCTTTTGCAGGCGCTCTTGCACTCCCCTTCCCCCCAGCCCTCTTACTTCAAAGGACGGGCGTAAATGCCCTCCAAGCCGGCATCCTTAACCCGCCGGAACACTTCGGCTTCCTCGGTGCAGTAAAGATTCTTTTCGCGCATGAGCTGGAAAAATCCTGCTCCAGAAAAACTATAGCTGCGGCTGCCCGGACGACCCGCTGCGAGGTCGGCCGTGATTTGGGCGATCAGTTCGCCGCTGGCCAGCGTGCGCGGCAACACCAGGAAGTCCTTGTTCCTGGCCCCCCGCACGGCGTTGTGTCCCGCCAAAAGCCCGGTGGTGATGGCTTCCGTATGTCCCACCGCCGGCCCCTGCTTCTCCCCACCGACAAAGACGTTGGCCAGGCCGGTGACCTTGAGCGCGTTGTCCCGGTAGGCCATGGCCAGAAGCCGCATCGAGTTCCCTTTCCCGGCGGCGTATGGGTCGGCAAAACGGGCCTCGGCAAAGCCCGGCAGACGGCGCAGGTACTCGAGGGGAAAGAAAGGAGCCATGAGTTTAGCATGCCCCGTATCGAGCAGAATGATATTGTTCGCAAAAGCCGGCAGTGCATACTGCTGGCACACCTTCATCTTCAGCTTCTGCGGGCGGACGAGCTCAGAGGGAAGCGGTACCTCCACCTTGCCGCTGGCCTCGAGCTCGGCGCGCAGGTCGGGTGCAAGCGATTCTTTGACCAGCTTGCAGGACCCGCTCATGGCGCCGTAGGTGCCGTCCGGCTTCACGAACGGGTATTCGCTGCCGCCCGCCAGCGCCACCAGCGAGGTGCGCGGCCCAAAGGCCGGGCAACGCTGGATGCAGAGCGCGCAGCCCTGCCCGTAGCGCAGGCAATTGCCCATGGGGCCGGAAGTCCCCGTGGCGTCCACAAAGCTGTCGGCGTAAAGCACGGTGCCATCTTCCAGGATAACCGCCCGGACACGGTCTCCTTCTTTCTTCACCCCGGCGACCCGGCTTTGGGTGCGGATGGTAACGCCGCGCGCCGCCAGGAGGCTGCGGATGGCAGGCTCTGCTTTCAGCACGTCATACAGGCAGGCATGGGCGTGACCGGGGAAGCTCAGGTTCCGGTGACGGTAGATGCCCTCCAGGGCGGCAAAGATGGCCTCCCCGCCCAGTGCCGTGGCTTCCAGCGCCGCCGTCCGCCGCCCGTTGTTCATCATGATGCCGCCAACCAGGCCGGCTCCCAGGAGCATGTCCGTCCTTTCCAGGAGCACCACTTCCGCCCCCGCCTGCTTGGCGGCCAGGGCCGCCGCGCAGCCGGCCCAGCCGCCGCCCACCACGATCACCTTGACCACCGAATTTTACCTCCCCTCCGACTGATACTGTGCCTTACAGCGCGGGACACGGCGCCGCTTTGCGGTAAAGACGACGCAGCTTCCGCACAGCCCCTCGCCGCAGCACATGACCGCGTTTTGGGACGTCACCAGCGGCGCGGCCGCGCCCTGCTCCTGGAGCACCCGGGCCACTCCCCGGTGCAGGGCATCAGGGCCGCCGCTGAAAACCACTTCCGGCTCCTCCTTAAGCCACTGACTGAGCGTCGCCAATCCCTCGCGGCGCAGGCTGCTCACCTCGTTAACCTCGACGCCCAAGGCGCGCAGCAGGTCCGCCGTGTAATTTAAGCCGGCCCGCCCGGGGGCCAGGCAGGCCCGCACCCGGTTGCCACCCCGCAACAACTGCCCGGCCACCGAAGCTGCCGTCGATTGACCCACTCCCCCGGCAATGATGAGGCCCAGGCCGTCCCGCACCCGCTTGAGGATCGCCAAACCCTGTACGCCGTTATAAAACGGGCCTTTCACCACTAGGTGCGACGCCGGCTTGACTAAAAAGCGCGTTTTAGGGCCGTCGACGTAGACCACCACCCGGACCTTCTCCCCACGAACCTCCACCACGCTTACCGGAACCCACGCCTGGGGCGGCAGTTCCAGGGCGCGGAGCAGCAGAAAGGCCCCCGGGTTTACCAATTCCCGTGCCATTTCCGCTTGCAGCATAAGTTCGAGGCAAAACAAGTTGGGTGCCAGCTCTGTTCGTGTCACCTCCACTTCTTCTTCCTGTCGGCTCTTAACCGCGCCGCGTGCCCAGCGCTGATTCAGATAGCTGCAGGTGCCGCTCCAGGAACACTGGCAGAAATCTTCCCCCCTGAGCAGCGAACAGGCGATGCACTCGCCGCTTTCCGCCAGGTAACACGGACAATAGGCGCTACCAGCGTCGACGCAGAAGAGGGACCACTCCGCCGCCTGCTCCATCTTCACCCCTCCTTACAGCTCTCTCCTAGGCTATGAAAAGCGGCCGGAGATGGTGCCTTAGCACACCTGTAAAGAGGAGCGAATACTATAACAGCAAAAACCACCCTGTCACAGCAGGAGGTGACAACCTTTGCAACTGGGGATTGAGTTTGTGACCCTGACGCCCTTGGCGCTGAAGGTCCCGGCCTGGTTCGAGCTGCTCCTAAGCGCCGGGCAGCAGGTGGTTCCTGAGTCCTTTGGCAAGGACGAGTACATGTACCCGGTGCATTTGCCCGCCCACGCCCGCATCACTGCTACGGGACGCAAGTGCCTCTTTTTAAACCACCAGAAGGTCTCCGCAACCGCCTACCAGGCCGGCCCCAGCGAGCCGGTGGAGCTACCGCCGCTTGAGCCGGCGGCACACCTCATGTTGTTCATCGCCACCTCCTTGAGCCTGACGCCGCGCGAGCTGGCCCGCGCGTTCGGCCTGAACCTGGTAACGCCGGCGAAAGAGCACCGCATCGCCCTCAAGGAAGAGGCCATCGAGCCGAGCGGCAACGGCAAGTTCGTCATCAACCTGTCCGCCCTCCTTCAGAGCACCGCCTCTCCCCTGTCCGCCTGAACCGCCCTTGGGACTTCCCGCCCAGTGGGACCCGGCAGCGCGCTTAGCCCCAGAGCAGGCGGGCGATGAAGACGGCGGCGCCGATGCCGGCAACGTCGGCCATAAGCCCCACCGGCAGTGCATAGCGGGTGCGCTTTACCCCTACCGAACCGAAGTAGACGGTGAGGATGTACAGGGTTGTGTCGGTGGCGCCCTGCATGGTGGAAGCCATGCGCCCGAGCAGCGAGTCCGGCCCGTAGGTCTGCAGGGCATCCGCCATCAGGGCAAAGGAGGCGCTGCCTGAAAGGGGCCGGGCAAGGGCGAGGGGGAGAAGCTCGGGTGGGAGCCCCAGGGTGGCCAGGGGGCCGCGCAGCGGTGCCAGGGCAATATCCAGCAGGCCGGAGGCACGCAATGTGGCGATGGCCACCAGCATACCGACCAGGTAAGGGATCAGCCGCACCGCCAGCTCGAAGCCTTCCTGAGCGCCGGCCAAAAAGGTCTCATACACCTTGACGCCCCGGCACCAGCCCGCCACCAGCACCAGAAGGACAAACATCAGGACGGCGGCGTTGCTGGCCCAAAGCAAAGCAGCAGCCATGATCCCCTTCACCTCTTCCAGCGCGAACGGAACAGCCGATCGGCTGCAACCGCCACCACCGTGGCGGTTAAGGTGGCGAGAAACGTCGGACCGACAATCACCGCCGGCGCCGACGATCCAGCCGCGGCCCGCGCTGCGAGTACCGCGGTAGGAACCAGGGTGACACAGCAGGTGTTAAGCGCCAGGAAGGTACACATGGCCGGCGTCGCTTCTTCGGGGTGCGGGTTCAGCTCCTGCAGGCGTTGCATGGCCTTAAGCCCCAGGGGCGTCGCCGCGTTGCCCAAACCGAGCACGTTGGCGGCGATGTTCATGAGGATCGCCCCTTCCGCCTGGTCCCCCTTGGGCACACTGGGGAAAAGGAAGCGGAAGAGCGGTGCCAGTACCCGGGCCAGGCCGCGGACCAGTCCGGCCTCTTCGGCGATGCGCATCAGCCCGAGCCAAAACGCCATGGCGCCGACCAGCCCCAGGGCCAGTTCCACTGCCTCGGCCGAGGCCTGCATCAGCGCCAGGGTCACCGCCTCGGAACGCCCGTTTACGAGGGCCAGGCCGAGGCCGCCGACAAGAAAGGAGAGCCAGAGCACATCGAGCATCTTCCCACCCCTTACATGCCTTCTCTTTTCATGGCTATGATGGGCCGGCAAGGGGCAGAACAACGAAGAAAGGAGGCCGACGGCCTCCTTTCGTGCCTGCTCTATCTTCGCCCTTGAGGGCTGTACTCCGGTGACGGTTCATGGTCACTTCCCCGGTAACGGGAACGGCCACGCCCGTTTTCTTCTTCCGTATCTTCGCGCGGGCGCTTGGTTTTCAGGCCGCCGACCAGGGAATCCAGGTGCTCGAGCACCTGCGGTGCCAGGTCGATCAGGCGGTCGTAAAGGGCCCGGCTGTCCACCGGCAGGAGCCGCACCTGCCCTCCGCCCACCACCACAAAGGCCACCGGTTGCACACTCACCCCGGCACCGCTGCCGCCGCCAAAAGGCAGGGCGGCTCCAGCCTCCCCACCCTGGCCGCCGCCCCGGGGTTCGTACTCCCCGCCGCCGGCGGCAAAGCCCAGCGAGACCCGAGACACGGGAATGATCACGCTGCCGTCCGGGGTCTCCACCGGGTCCCCGACCACGGTGTTGACATCCACCATGTCCTTGATGCTCTCCATAGCCGTCTTCATGAGGCCCTGAATAGGATGTTCGGCCATCCTTCTTTACCCCCTCGCCGCTTTCGTTCTGCCTGCTCTTGCCACAGGTATGTAAGGGCGCGTGCAGCAACACTTATAATATGAGTCACAGGCACAGCGGCTATGCACTTAAGATCCACCTCCAGGCAGCCGCGCGCAAACTCGGGTTCCAGCTGGATGCGGATGCGGCTGCGCCGCAGCACCTGCTGCGCCAGCGCCTGCGCCAGCCCCAGGCCGCTCCAGATGAGGCCACTCGCAAAACCGGTGGCGGCGGCGTCCCCGGTGCCAAATCTAATCCAGCCTTCGGCCTCGAGCTCGAGCCGCTGCAGCAAGCCCGCAGCCAACCGGAGCAGGAAACGCGTGTCCGCTAAACGCACCCGGGCGCCCCACCGGCGCCCACCCAGGCGCGCGCTGGGCTGCCCCCCGCCCGCACCCGGCCGCCAGGTGTAAAACGGCAGCCTGATCTGGCACCGGCGTACCTGCCAGAGCAGGCCGAGGCGCAGTGCGAATTCTTCCTGCGGACAGGTGCAGTAAACCAGTTCGAGCCGGATGCGCGCCGCCAGGAAAAGTATGAACAAAAGGAGGGGGGCCACCCCAAAATACCCGTAAGGCAACCCGCCTCACCCCCCAGCCTTTTGCCTATTCTTTCCCTTCTGCGTGCGCTCATACAAAAAGCCCGGAAGAATTATTCCGGGCTTTTTGCTTGCGGGTGGCTTTCTTTTGGGGGGCGGCCTTCACTTGTTGCCGCCGCTTCCGGCAGCGGGGGCAGGTCGCCTAAGCTCTTCAGGCCCAAGCTGCGCAAAAAGGCCGGTGTGGTTCCAAAAAGAACGGGCCGGCCCGGCCCCTCCTTGCGGCCCACCGCCGTTATCAGGCCCCGCTCTTCCAGGGTAAAGAGCACCTGGTCCACCCGGACCCCGCGCACCGCCTCAATCTCCAGCCGGGTGATGGGCTGGCGGTAGGCGATGATGGCCAGGGTTTCCAGTGCCGCCTGGGAAAGGCGTGGTCTCTCCGGCGGCTGCAGCAGGCGGCGGATGTAGGGGGCAAATTCAGGCCGGGTAAAAAGCTGCAGACCGCCCGCCACCTCACGCAGGACCAGGCCGCGCCTGCCCTCCGCCAGCTGGCGCCTAAGCTCCGCCAGCGCGAGCTCGGCATCCTCGACCGAAAGCCCGACCGCAGCCGCCAGCTCGGAAACGGAAACCGGCCGGCCGGCGGCAAAAAGCAGCGCCTCCAGAAGAGCCGTCACTGATTCGAGCTGCACGTCTCACCCTCCTGCCGCGCCACGATGATTTCCCCGAACCGCTCCTTTTGCCAGACCCGCACCCGCTCGCGGTGCCAAAGCTCCAAGAGGGCCAGAAAAGCCGGCACTACGCGGCCCGGGCGCGCCCTCCGGCCCAGGTAACGCCGGAACTCCATCGTCGGCACCTGCCGCAGGCGCCTGAGGAGCCGCTTAAGCTCCTCCTGAACCGTGGGCGTATCAGGGATGATGGTGACCGGAGCCGGCGGCTTGAAGAGCGGGGCCACACGGGCCCAGGCGGCTGAAAGCACCTCCGGGTCAAGCTTCAGCTCCGGCCGCTCGGCCCGGGCCTCGCCCAGCTCCGCGGCGCCAAGGCCCGGTGAAGGGAAAAAGTTCGTCTCCTCACTCAGGCGGCGGGCCAGCTCCCGCGCTGCATCCCGGAAAGCCTTGTACTCACGCAGGTGGTCCACCAGCTGCTCAGGGCTTTCCTCTTCATCCTCCTCCGGCGGCGCTTCGGTCGCCGGCAGCAGCATGCGGGCCTTCAGCACCAGGAGGCGGGCCGCCATCACCAGAAACTCCCCGATGGCATCCAGGTCGGTCTGGCCGGCGGCCGCCTCCACGTACGCCAAATACTGGTCCACCACCGCAGCCAAGGAGATAGTGCAGATGTCAAGTTCCCGGGCTTCGATTAAGTGGCAGAGGAGGTCGAACGGCCCGCTGAAGTTCTCCAGCCTAACCTCGTACGCCACGGCCACGTACCTAAACCTAAAGGTCGCGCAGGTTCATGGCTTCCCGGGCTTCCTCGACGGTACGGGCCGCCACCAGGCGCGCCCGCCGTGCCCCTTCCCGGAGGATATCGCGCACGTCGTCCGGGTGAGCCGCAAGCTGCTGGCGCCGTTCATGAATGGGCGCCATCCGCTCGGCGATCACATCGGCCAGCCGCCGCTTGCATGCCACGCAGCCGATGCCGGCGCTCTTGCACTCCTTTGCCACCGCTTCGTGGGTGGCAGCGCTGAAGGCCTTGTAGAACTGGTAAGGGACGCAAACCTCCGGGTGCCCGGGATCGGTCTTTTTGATGCGCTCAGGGTCGGTGACCATCTGCGCCACCTTGGCGCGGATTTCCTCCGGCGAGTCCGACATGCGGATCTCGTTGCCGTAGCTCTTGCTCATCTTGCGGCCGTCGATACCGGGCAGCAACGCGAACTTGGTAAGCTTAGCCTGGGGCTCGGGAAAGACCTGTTTCTGGTAGAGGAAGTTGAAACGCCGGGCAATCTCCCGGGCGATCTCCAGGTGGGGCAGCTGGTCCTCACCCACCGGAACCGTGTCGGCCTTGTAAACAAGGATGTCGGCGGCCATCAGCACCGGATAACCCAAGAAACCGTAGGTGGCGATGTTGCGGCCTTCCAGCTGCTTGAGCTGTTCCTTGTACGTCGGCACCCGCTCGAGCCAGGAGAGCGGGGTGACCATGGAAAAGAGTAGGTGCAGTTCGCCATGTTCCTTCACGTTGGACTGAACAAATACGGTGCTCTTCTCCGGGTCAATCCCGGCGCTCAGCCAGTCGATGGCGATGTTCAGAATGTTATCCTGCAGCTCAGCTGTATCCTCATAGCCTGTCGTCAAGGCGTGCCAATCAACGATGGTGAAGTAACACTCGTAATCCTTTTGCAGCTCCACCATGTTGACCACAGAGCCCAGGTAATTGCCCAGGTGGAGTCGCCCCGTCGGGCGCATGCCGTTGAGAACACGACCTTTCATCCCTCTCATCCCTTCGCGTAGAGATTTGGCTGCTTCAAAAGCGCAGCAGGATACGATACAGGAAGCCAAACACAATAAGGTCGGTCACGCTGTACAAAACCTGGTACAACCAGGAGGCAAGCGGTAAGAGGATTATGCTGGTCAGGCCCAGGTAAAGGAGCACGATAAGGATTACCGGGCCGTACGGCTCCCAGCGCGCCAGCTCATAGGCTGTGCGGCGCGGCAGCAGCTCCGCCAGCACCTTTGAGCCGTCCAGAGGCGGAATCGGTATTAAGTTAAAGACAGCCAGAAAAATATTATACCACATGGCCAGCTCCACAATGCTGGCCAGGCCTTCGTTGAAGAGCAGCACCTGCAGCTTAAGGAGAATTAAGAGGACAAGCGCCGTCAGGACGTTGGCCCCCGCTCCAGCCAGGGAGACGAGGATCAGGCCGGCCCGGCGCGGCCGCAGGTAATTGGGGTTTATCGGAACCGGCTTGGCCCAGCCGAAGCGCACCAGCCAGAGCATTAAGAGCCCTAAAGGGTCCAGGTGAGCCAGCGGATTAAGCGTCAGCCGCCCGTAAGCGCGGGGCGTGGGATCACCCAGCGCATCCGCCACCTTCGCATGGGCATACTCATGTACCGTCAGCGCCAGCAGCAGGGCCGGAATGCGAAAGATCATGTCGCGGGCAAGCCACATACGTACCTTCCTTCCTCTTTGTCCCGCGGCCCGGCCGGTCCAGTCGCGCTTCATCGCCTGCGCGCCGGCGCCTTTCCCGGCGTGCCACTTAAGGGAAATTATAGCACAACCAAGGGGCGAAAAAAAGCCAGAACGGGGCCGGTCCCCGTCTGGCTTGCGCATTCGTTTCAGCGCACCGCCCGCAAAGACTCCTGCTCACGCCACGCGGCGGGAATGCGGTCGTTGCGCACCAGGTCCGCCAGGCTTTCCCGCTGGACCACCACAGAGGCCCGGCCATCGCGGACAAAGACCACCGCCGGGCGGGCCAGGCGGTTGTAGTTGCTGGCCATGGAATACTGATAGGCCCCGGCCGTAAAGACGGCGATGAGGTCGCCCGGCTCCAGCCGCGGCAGGTTAATGTCTTGGATGAGTACATCGCCCGACTCACAGCACTTGCCGGCAATGGTCACCACCTCGGCCGGCAGGTGATTCGCCTTGTTGGCCACCAGGGCGCTGTAGCGCGACCCATAGAGGGCCGGGCGCGGGTTATCGGCCATACCACCGTCCACGGCGACGTAGGTGCGCACGCCCGGGATTTCCTTGCGCGCCCCTACCCGGTAGACAGCAGTTCCCGCCGGGCCGACGATGGAACGGCCGGGCTCGAAGATCACCTTCGGCAGGGGAAAGCGCTTCTCCTGACAGTAAGCCTTGAGGGCCGCCGCGATGGTATCGATACAGGCGGCCGGGCTCACCGGGGCATCGTCGTCGCTGTAGTACACCCCCAGCCCTCCGCCCAGGTCCAATTCCTCGAAGGTAAGGCCGGTGAGGCGCCTCACTTCGCCAAGAAAATCGATCATCACCTGGGCCGCTTTAACGTAGCCATCAAGGGCAAAGATTTGCGAACCGATGTGACAGTGCAACCCTCTAAGATCCAGGCGGCTCTTCGTTAGAGCCTCCTCCACTGCCGTAAGCGCCTGACCGTTTTCCAGCGTAAAGCCGAATTTGGAATCCAGTTGGCCGGTCTGAACGTAAGCGTGGGTGTGCGCCTCAATCCCGGGCGAGACCCGGAGGAGAACACTCACCCGCTGGTGCAGCCGTGCCGCCACTTCTTCCAGGAGGTCGAGCTCGTAAAAGTTATCGACGATGATGCGCCCCACCCGCGCCCGCACTGCTTGCTCCAGCTCGGCCGGGCTCTTATTGTTGCCGTTGAAGTAAATGCGTCCCGCCGGAAAGCCCGCCGTCAGCGCCGTGTAGAGCTCGCCGCCGGAGACCACATCCAGGGCCAGTTCCTCTTCCTCGGCCAGGCGGCACATGGCCAGGGTGCAAAAGGCCTTGCAGGCGTAGGCCACCTCGGCCCGGGGGAAGTTCGCCTGCGCCGCCTTGCGCCAGCTGCGGCAGTTGGCGCGGATGAGCTCTTCATCCATGACATAAAGCGGGGTGCCGTACCGCGCTGCCAGGTCCGGTACAGGCACACCGCCGATCTCCAGATACCCTTGCCCGTTTATCCGGGCCGTCCCCATAAGCTTCATTACGTCCGCCTCCTCGCTTGTTTAACCCTCCGCTGGGGAGTAAAACTAAACGAGAAAGCGGCCTTTAGCGGAACGGGACACTCTCATCCCTGGCTACCCCCTTTCCGTGAGATAGCGCTCCACCGGCAGCCACGGTAAACCGCCGGTGACAGTCCCAGACTTGTTCAGCCTGGGCCCAGCCGGGAAGCCGGCGCCTCTTCCCTGCTTCGGCGACGGCCCCTTTCCCCCGCCTTCCTCGCTGCCCTGCTCGAGCGGGTTACTCTTGGCCCTCGCGCCTCTACCCCACCTCAGCCGAGATGAGGTGCTAAAAGTTTGCGCTTATCATAACACGCCCCTGTCCCCGCTGTCAACGCCGTGCGGCGCCGTAACATACATTTTACCTGCCGGCGGCCTCGCCGGTGAGGCTCCAGCGGCCGCAGCGGTCGCCCCAGCGCGCCAGCACCCGGTCGCCGGCACGAATCTCCACCACCTCGCACTGGTTGGCGCAGCCGCTGCAGGAGCGGCTGGCCACCTGAAAACGCCAGCGGCTCACGTCAAAGCCCTGGAAGCGGGAAGGGCTGCCGTCGGCCACGGCCCGGCGGGCCAGCTGGGCGGCCCCCAGCGCCCCCATGACCGCGTGGTGCGCCGGTACCGTGACCGCCCGGCCCAGCGCCTCTTCAAAGGCCCGGCGCATGCCCACATTGGCCGCCACGCCGCCCTGAAAAAGAATAGGGGAGCGGATTTCCTTCCCTTTAGCCACGTTGTTCAGGTAGTTGCGCACCAAGGCCTGGCAGAGCCCGGCCACGATATCCTCCACCGGGTGTCCCAGCTGTTGCTTGTGAATCATGTCCGACTCGGCAAAGACAGCGCAGCGGCCGGCGATCCGTACCGGGTTGGCGGCTTTCACGGCCAGGCCGCCGAACTCCTCGATGGGCACGCCCAGCCGGGCCGCCTGGCGGTCGAGAAAGGAACCCGTTCCGGCCGCGCAGACGGTATTCATGGCAAAGTCCACCACCACGCCGTGGCGGAGGATGATGATCTTGGAATCCTGGCCCCCGATCTCCAGCACCGTCTGCACGGCCGGGACCTGGCTCAAGGCGGCCACCGCATGAGCGGTGATCTCGTTTTTCACCGCATCGGCGCCCACCATGGCCGCCGCGAGCTGCCGCCCGCTGCCGGTGGTACCAACACCGGCGATGCTGAGGCGCGCAGGGATTTCCCGCTCCACGCAGGCCAGGCCCTCCTGCACGGCCCGGATGGGATTGCCGCGGGTCCTGAGGTAAAGGCTGGTGAGCACTTCCCCCCCTTCGTCTAAAAGTACCAGGTTGGTGCTCACCGAACCGACGTCAATGCCGAGATACGCCTGCAAACGCTGTTCCTCCTTCTTTCTGCCGGCGCCGGGCGCACAGGAGGTCGCAGAAGGCCTCCAGCCGGGTGCGCACCCCTACCTCACTGGCATGCTCATCCAGCATAAAGGTGAGGACAGGAATACCCACATCCCGGCTCACCTTGGGCAGGATGCTTTCCGCCACTATTTCCGGCATGCAGGTGAGCGGCGCCAGCTGAATAACCCCGTCAAAACCGGCGCGGGCGTAACGCACGGTCCAGCTGATGCTTTCCAGGCCGTGCCCGCCGACAAAGTGGCCCAGGTAGGGCGCAGCCAGGCGGTACTCTTCCCGGTCGTCCCTGAGGTGCAGGGAGTGTAGCACCAAGTTGGTTTTCACCCAGTCGCTGAGGTAGATGGAGCGCTCCACGATAGCGCCCATTTCCCCCAGCACGCGCTCCAACTCCAGGTTCACGGCCGGCTCCAGCACCGTGTAAATCTCGCCCACGATCCCGATGCGCAGCGGGGCCTCGCCTTCCCGGCGAGGCAGAGCCTTAAGGAGTACCTTCCCCCGGCGGGCCGCCTCCTCCACCTCCGGCACGCTGCCGGCTTCATCCACCTGGTCGAGAATCCTTTGCCACGCCCTGGTGGTGGCCCCGCGCTCACCTTCCTGCGCCCGCGCCCGATGCACCTCGTGTTCCAGTTCGTCCAGGACGGTCAGCTTGCGCCAGGCCAGCCGGCCGGCCCGCCAGATCTCCCGCAGGCCGGCCCCGCCGGTGATGTCGCGCAGGCCCTGCCAGAGTTCCCGCCAGTGGCCCTGCGGGGGCTCCAGCACCACCATGCGCAGATTTACTCCCAGGTCGCGCAAGATTTCCTGCTCCACCTGGGCGTAATAACCGAAGCGGCAGGGTCCCACCCCGCCGGCCATCACCACGGTATCCGCCCCTTTGCGGGCCGCCTCAAGGAAGTTGCCCACGTTCACCTTGAGCGGCAAACAGGCGAACTCCGGTGCATAGCGCGTCCCCAGGCTCAGCGTCTCCCGGCTGACCGGAGGAGGCACCACCACCTCCACCCCCAAGGCCGTAAAAAAAGCGCGCAGCGGGATATAGATGTGCCCCATATGAGGAAAAGTCACCTTCACGACGCGCCCCTCCATTCGATCATGTCCAGGAAAGCCTCCACGCGGGTCACCAAACCGCCTTCACCCGTGTGCTCATCCAGGGTTAAAAGGAGAAAGGGTAAGCGTCCCCGGCGGTGGGCGCGGCGTTCCAGGAGCTCGCCCACCAGGGAGTCGGGGCCGCAGCCGAAGGACACCACGTGGATGATGCCGGCGACACCGCCCCCGCGCAGGTAGTGGCCGCCTGCGCCTAGGATGAGCCGGCCCAGGCTCCAAAAGAGCGACTTGGGAAGCCGTGCCGCCTCGGCGGCGATGAGCCGGCTGGGCAGCATCTCCGCGGTAAGCACGCGGTAACCCCGGCGCTTAAGGCGCGCGATGAGTCCCATGTTGACAAACTCGTCGAAGACGTTGTAAGGGTGTCCCAGCACCAAGAGGGTGCCCTTAACCGGTGCGGCCGCTGCTTCCGGGGCCACGCCTTCCTCCTCCAGGGGTGCCCTCCCCTCACCCAGGCGCACCAGGTAACGCGCCTGTTCGCCGGCGGCCGCCCGCCAGGCGGCCCTGGCGTCCGCAACCGTAAAGCCCAGCACCCGGGCCGTATTAAGCAGGCTGTTCTCCCAGGCCCGGCGCCCCAGGCGGGCGTTCAACGTGGGCCCGAGCACCGGGGGGAGCTTCAGGCCGGCATGGCGCAGCATGTCCGGCAGGCCCATGAGCTTAGGACAGATGTAGGTTCCCGGCTCGGCGCTCACCAGCCGCGGCACGAAAAGATAATCCACCCGGGGAACCAGCTGGAGGGTGTGGCCGTAGAACACCTTCACCGGCAGGCAGGCCTCGGGGACGGCCGCCAGGACTCCCTGGTTGAGGATCTCCTTGGTGGTGGGCGGGGAGGTCACCACCTCCACACCCAGGCGCTGCCAAAAGGTCAGCCAGAGCGGGTGGTAGTGGTAGTAGAGCAGGGCGCGCGGTATGCCCAGCCGCATTCTCAGCTTCACCTCTTCACGTGTTATCAGCGCGGGGCGGGAGCCGGTCCGGGTCCTGGGGATGCAGGGCCCGCGGCCGGAACCTTTTCACGGGGATGGGGCGGCGCAATAAAATATCCCAGAGGGCCGCACCGTCCCAGGGCAGGAGCGGCCAGAGGTAGGGAACATTAAAGGATTTGGTAGCCGTAAGGAGGATAAAGAGTCCGATGAGACCGGCGGCCAGCCCCGTTCCTCCCCAGGCACCCACCAGTATGAGCAGTGCCAGCCGGCAGAGCCGGACGGCCATGCCGAACTCGTAGCTGGGGGTAGCGAACGTCCCCACCGCGGCGATGGCCATGTACACCACCACCTCGGGTATAACCAGCCCGACCTTGGACGCAAAGTCGCCGATCATAAAGGCGGCGATGATGCCGAGGGCGGTGGCCAGGGCGCTGGGCGTGTGAATGGCGGCCATGCGCACAAGATCAAGGCCTAGTTCCGCAAAGACAAACTGGAAGAAAAGGGGCACCTTCCCCAGCTTCTGCGGCCCGATAAACTTGAGGGCCGCAGGCACAACCTCGGGGTGGAGGGCAAAGAGCAGCCAGAGCGGGGTGACGATGAGCGACGCGGCCACGCCGAAGAAACGCACCCAGCGCAGGTACGCTCCCACCAGCGGGTTCTGCCGGAATTCCTCGGCGTGCTGCACATGGTGAAAGAGCGTGGCCGGGGCGATGATGGCGCTGGGTGAAGTGTCCACCAGGATCAGCACGTGTCCTTCAAGAATGTGCACGGCGGCCACGTCGGGACGTTCGGTGTAACGCACCTCGGGAAAAGGGTTCCAGGTGCCCAGGGTAAGAAATTCCTCAACCGATTTTTCCGCCATGGGCAGGCCATCGATATCGACGGCCTTGAGGCGCTCCTTAATGAGCTTAACCAGTCCCGGGTCCGCAATGTCTTTGATGTAGACGACGGCAATATCGGAGAGCGACCGCTTTCCTGCCTGCTGCAGCTCCACCCGGAGCTTGGGGTCACGAACGCGCCGGCGGATGAGAGCAGTATTGAAAACAAGCGTTTCGGTGAAACCGTCGCGCGAACCGCGCGTTACCCGTTCAATATCCGGCTCTTCCGGGCCGCGCGCCGGGTACTCGCGCGCGTCAATGACGATGGCCTCCCGCTGCCCATCGATAATGAGGGCCACGGGCCCGGCCAGTACCTGCTTGGGGATGTCCTCCAGGGAGTCAACGGTGTCAACCTCAATGTAACCGATGTACTGCGCCAGCAGTTTTTGGATGGGTTGCGGAGCGACCTTGTCGGGTGTAAGACCCTGCAGAATCTGCAGCAGCCGCAGCAGGACCTGGTCCTTGGCGAAGCCATCCACAAAGATCAGCGCCGCCTCCCGCCCGGCCACCGTCAAACGCCGGGAAACAATATCGAAGCTTTCCTCAAGGCCGAGTTCGGCCTCGAGATAAGCAAGGTTGTCCTCGAGCTTCCGGGCCAGCTCCACCCTCGTCCCCCCTAGCCCTTCGGGTTAAAGAGGAGCGCCATGGCAAAGCCGAAGAAAACCGCCGCTGCGATGCCCATACTGGTGTTCTTAAACACCCCGCTTAAGATCCCCACGGCACCCTTGGCATCGATTTCCTCAAACACCCCGCTCACAATGGAATAGCCGAAACCGGTGAGCGGAATGGTTGCTCCCGCTCCCCCCACCTGCACGAGCTTTTCGTAAATCCCCAGCCCGCTGAGCAGGGCGCCCAGGGAGACAAATAGAACCAGTACGTGGGCCGGCGTCAACGGTGTCAGGTCCATCAGGAGTTGGCCCACAGCGCAAATGGCTCCTCCCACCACAAAAGCCAGTAGGTACTGCACGGTACATGCCCCCTACCCTCGCACTTAGACTTTTTCCACGGATACAGCGTGGGCAATGCACGGTATGGATTCACCCTGCTGGTAAGAGGTGGGGCTGAGCAGCGCCCCGGTACTCACCAAAAGCACCTTGCGCCACTTGCCGCTCAGGAGCCCGCTGTAAAAGTAGCCGGAAAAAACCGCTCCCGAACAGGCGCACCCGCTCCCGCCGGCGTGCACATCCTGGTCCGGCCGGAAGATCAGCACCCCACAATCGGTATAATTGCGGCTGAGGTCATAGCCTGCTTCCGCCAGCATGTCCTCCGCCAGGGCCTTGCCCACGCTCCCCAGGTCGCCGGTGGCGATGACATCGTAATAATCCGGGGAGCGTCCCGTGTCCACAAAGTGCTGCTTGATGGTGGCCACCGCCGCAGGCGCCATGGCGGAACCCATATCGTTCACATCTTTGATACCCATGTCCACCACCTTGCCCGCTGTGGCACAGGTGAGGGCGGCACCGGAACCGCTTTCCCCGATGACGGCCGCCGCTGCTCCTGTTACCGTCCACTGCGCCGTGGGCTTGCGCTGTACCCCCAGCTCGGTGGGGAAGCGGTACTGCCGCTCTGCCGTCTGGTAATGCGAAGAAGCAGTGACCAGCGTCCGCGCGGCAAAGCCGCCGTCCAGGGTGATGCCAGCCAGGGAAAGGGCTTCGGCGAAGGTGGAGCAGGCTCCAAAGAGGCCGTAAAAAGGGACCGGTACGTCACGGGCGGCGAAGTTGGAGGCGATAATCTGGTTTAATAGATCGCCGCCGAACATGAAATCCAAATCGCCGTAAGCGAGGTTTGCCTTCTTGAGCGCCAACCCGATGGCGCTCTGCACCATTTTCGACTCGGCCTTTTCCCAGCTCTTCTCACCGAAAATCGGGTCGGTAACCACCTGGTCAAAGTACCCGCCCAACGGGCCTTCGCCTTCTTTTTTGCCGACCACGCTCGCCGCACTGAGAATGGGCAGCGGCCGGCTGAAGAGAAAGGTCTGCTGGCCCACCTTTTTGCTCTGTGCCACACCCGTGCCTCCTAGAGCTTTGTCAACCAATAGATAAGGCCGACCAGTACGGCTGTTACCGTTCCATAGACTAGAACCGGCCCGGCCACCACAAACATGCGGGCGCCGACCCCCAGGATAAAGCCCTCCCGCTTGAACTCCATCGCCGGCGAGACGATGGAGTTGGCAAAGCCGGTGATGGGAACCACCGATCCGGCGCCGGCAAACTTGCCGAGTTCGTCATACCAGCCCAGGCCGGTAAAGAAGGCCCCTAAGAAAACCATAACGCTGGCCGTGGGGCCAGCGGCTTCTTTCGCCGACATGCCCAGGGACTGAAAGAAGGTGAGCACCGCCTGCCCGAGAACGCAGATGAGGCCGCCTACCACAAAAGCCAGAACCGTGTTTCGGAGAACCGGTGGCTGGGGCTTTTTTTGTTGCACCCGCCAGTAGTAGAGTTTTTTGTCGAGGTTGGGAGCTTGCGCCGTCACCGTCTCACCTCCGCCAAGCTGCCTCTATTTTTTCTGGATTCCTGGAACCTTATGCCTCTTTTTCCATTGTTTTTTTCCGTGGCCGGATCTACTTCGTCTGCAAGCGGCGAGCTTTGCCGCCTCCTGCCGGCGTAAGGCCGCCGGGCAGAGTCAGAAAGGAGAGCACCGCGGGGTGCCCTCCTCATTCGGTCCCGTCCACGGGAAAGGCGATCTTGCAGTTGGCCTTGTACTCCACAACGTCGCCATTTTGCACGTTGGCGGTAAGGTTGTAGATTTCCACGCCCGAGATGTTGCGGACGGTCTTGGAAGCTTGCTTTACGGCATCGCGAACCGCCCCGTCCCAGCTATCCTTCGACTCGCCCACCACTTCTATCACCTTGACGACTGTCACCGGCGTACCTCCTTCACTTTTGCTCGTGCCTGGGCGTAGCGCCCCTCAGCCAACACTAGTATGGCTTCCCCCTGAAAAAACCATACAAAAAAGCGGGTCCTTACCCGCCGGCCATCAACCGCTTTATTTTCAGCAGCACCTGTTTTTCCAGGCGCGAGATCTGGACCTGTGAAAGCCCCAGCTCGGCCGCCACCTCCGCCTGGGTTTTGTCGGCGTAAAAGCGTTCCTGGATGATGAACCTTTCGCGCGGGGTCAACTTTTCCAGCACCTGGCCAAGGAGCACGTGCTCCAGGATTTCCTCGCCCTCTTCCTCCCCCAGTTGGTCCTCCACGTTGATGGCTGCTCCCTCGTCCTGGTAGATGGGGTCGGAAAGCGAGGCAGGTGCCTGGGTAGCCTCCAACGCGGCCACCAGCTCTTCCGCTGGTACTCCCACCTCGGCCGCCAGCTCGCTCAAGGTCGGTTCCCGCCCCAAACGTTGCCCGAGAGCGCCGGCGGCCCGCCGGGCGCGCAGTGCCGTCTCTTTAAGGGAGCGGCTGACCCGGACGGGATTGTCGTCGCGCAGAAAGCGGCGGATCTCGCCCACAATCATCGGAACGGCGTAGGTGGAAAACTGCACCCCGTAGCCGAGGTCAAATTTGTCGACGGCCTTCATCAAGCCGATGGTGCCGACTTGAAAAAGATCTTCAAATTCGTACCCGCGGCCGCAGAAACGCCGCGCAATCCCCACCACCAGGCGCAGATTGTCCTGAATCAACTTCTCGCGGGCAGCGCGGTCTCCCGCCTGGGCCCGCCGTACCAGGCCGGCTACCTTCTCCGGGTCTTCCACCGTTCGCTCCGGCAGGTCCAGGTTGACGTAGCGCTCAGTCATCCTGCCCGCCCCTCCGCTCGCCCAGGGTTTTTTCCATGTGCACGCAGGTTCCCCGGCTGGAGTTCACCTCTACCCGGTCCATGCAGGCCTCTATCAGGGAGAGCCCGATGCCCATCCGCTCCCCCGGCCGCGTGCTGCCGCCGAAGCGCCGCGCCGCACCGATGTCCGCAATGCCCCTCCCCTCGTCCGCCACCTCAATGATCACCCTTCGCCCCGCCAGGCGCACCGCGATGCGCACCGGCCCTTCGCCCTCGGGGTAGGCATGTACCACGGCGTTGGTGACCGCCTCGGAGACCGCCGTACTGATGTCGGCCAGCTCCGGCAGCGTCGGGTCCAGCTGGCTGGCGAAGGCCGCCACGGTGGCGCGGGCAAAGGCTACGTTTTCCGGCCGGCTGGGGAACTCCAGGCGCATTTCGTTCTCCTTCACGTCACTTCTCCCTCCCTACGCGCTCCAGAGCCTCTTTTACCGTGGCTGTCACCGGCATAATCTTGGCCAGGCCGGAAAGCTCCAGCACGCGCTTGACTTGGGACCGCGCACCGGCCACAGCCACCGCTCCGCCCCGCTCCATAAACCAGCGGTAGCGGCCCAGTAAGAAACCTAAACCGGAGCTGTCCATGAACGTAACCCGGCTTACGTCCAAAACCAGTCCTTTGATGCCCGGTGTGAGAGCAGCTTCCAGCTGCGCCCGGGCCCACGGGACGGTCGCCACGTCCAGCTCACCGTTCAGCGCAGCGATGAGACAACTCTCTTTCTGCGTCAGCGCTACCTCCACGTTTCTCCCTCCCTAGGTCTGGAACTTCTCTCAGTATTTACCATATGACTTTTCATATTCGCCCTGAAAGCTTCCTTTCCCTGCCCGCAGGGCAAAAAAGAAAAAATATAGGGCGCAAGGCTGCCGCCCTGGCCCTAGTTGCGCCGCTGTTCCTCACTTACGGGGCACCCTTGAACCAGCCCTGGAGAACCCGGGTGAACAGGCCGTTCCAGCCCAGCACTTCCACATCCGCGGCCGTAACGAGCTCCACCTCGCCGGCCGGTTTGCCGTCCTTAAAGGCCACCAAACGGCCGCAAGGCGTCCCCTTGGCTACTGGAGCTTTGGCCTGCTCCATATCGATCCTCAGTTCGTAGCTCACCTTGTCTTCCTCGCCCTTGGGAACGGTGACGCCCAGGTCGCGGGCGCACACCAGTTCCACCTGGCGCGCGGTCCCGCGCAGCACCGGGAGGGTCGCCTTTACTTCCCCCGCTTTGGCCACCGGCAGCGAAGTGTAGTTGGCAAAACCGTAATTGAGGAGTTTAATGGCTTCTTGGAAGTGACTGCGTGGCACCGGGCAGCCCAGGACCACACTCACCAGGCGGAAGCCGTTCTTTCTGCCGGTGGCGGAGAGGCAGTACCCGGCCTTTTCGGTCCAACCGGTTTTCAGCCCGTCCACCACGTCTTCGTACCAGGCCAGAAGCTTGTTGGTGTTCCAGAGGATGAGCGGCGGGTTCTCCCGGTAACGGTACTCGTAAATGGAGGTATACTTCAAAAGCTGTGGGTGCTTCACCGCCTCCCGCGACATAACGGCCACGTCGTAGGCCGAGGTGTAGTGATTCTCCGCCGGCATACCATGGCAGTTGACAAAGTTGGTATCCTTCATCCCCAGTTCGCGGGCCCGCTGGTTCATCAGCTCCACAAACTTGGCCTCGCTGCCGGCGATGTGTTCGGCCAGGGCGATGCAGGCATCGTTGCCCGACCCTACGGCAACGCCGATGAGCAGCTCCTCCACGCTGCGCTTTTCACCCTGCTCCAAAAAGACCACCGAACCATCGGTATCGCTTTGTGCCCGTGCGTTCTCGGAGGTGATCACCTTGTCATCGAGCCTGATGCGCCCTTCTTCCACCGCCTCCATGGTAAGGAGCAGGGTCATGATCTTGGTGATGCTGGCCGGCTCCCGCCTTTCATGCGGGTTCTTGCTGAACAACACCTCCCCGGTGGCCGGGTCCATGAGCACGGCGCTCACCGCGCTGGTCTCAAGCTCCTGGGCGCGGGCCGGCCCGGACGGCAGGGTCAGGGCGAGCAGGAGGACCAACAGCCCGGCCCCGACCCGGGTTAGTCTCTTTTTCCCCATCCTGGATCTCCCTTCCTTTTGCTTTGTCGGGGCTAGCTTATCCAGGATGCGGCAAAACCATGCGCTCCAGGCTTGACGCTACGGGAGTCGCGCCAGGGTACCCCTAAGCAGCCTGGCCAGCCGCGGGCCGCTGGCCGCCGCCACCTCAAGAACAGCGCCGTGCTGGGCCACTTCTTCGGCGTGCCCGCGGGCGCTGTTGGTTATCACCGAGACGGCCAGCACCCTAAGGCCGGCGTGCCCGGCCACAATCACCTCCGGGACGGTGGACAT
This sequence comes from Gelria sp. Kuro-4, assembly GCF_019668485.1. Classification (NCBI taxonomy): domain Bacteria; kingdom Bacillati; phylum Bacillota; class Clostridia; order Thermoanaerobacterales; family Thermoanaerobacteraceae; genus Gelria; species Gelria sp. Kuro-4. The sequence continues at coordinate 2,103,732 of NZ_AP024619.1, forward strand.
GCCCACGGCGTCCGCGCCCAGCCGGGCGAAGGCCCGAAGTTCCGCCGGGGTCTCAAAACTAGGTCCGGTAACGCCGATGTAGACTCCTTCTTTTAGTTCCAGGCCCTCTGCACGCGCCACCTGGCGCGCGAGGGTGCACAGTTCAGGCGCATAGGGCGGGGTCAGTGAAGGAAAACGCGGCCCGAGCTCGGGATCGTTGGGCCCGATGAGTGGGTTGGTGCCCATAAAGTTGATGTGATCCGTGATCAGCATCAGGTCGCCGGGACTAAGCCTTGGGTTGATGCCGCCGGCGGCGTTGGTCACCACAAGCACCCCGGCGCCCAGCGCCCGCAGCACGCGCACCGGGAAGGTGATCTCCTCCAGGGTGTAGCCTTCGTAGTAGTGGAACCGCCCTTGAAAGATGACCACCTCCCGCCCGGCCCACCGGCCCAGGATCAGCCGGCCGGCATGCCCCTCCACCGTTGAAAGCGGAAAATGCGGGATGTCGCGGTACGCAAGCGTGAGAGGATCCTCGACCTCCTCGGCGACGCCGCCCAGGCCGCTCCCCAGGATGAGCCCGGCGCGCGGCGCGAGCGGCCGTAATCCCTGTAAAAACCGCGCCGCTTCCTGCACTCTGGCTTTCAGTGTTAAAGCCATCCTTTCAGCTCCTTTCCATCGTCTTCACTGTAGCGCCGGCCAAAAACTGGTGCCCGGTCCTTCCCAGGCCAGCCCCAGTATGTCCGCCACCGTCGCCCCCAGGTCGGCAAAGGTAGTGCGCGTCCCCAGCGACACCGCCCGGACCGTTCGGCCGTACGCCAGTAGCGGTACGTACTCCCGCGAGTGGTCGGTGCTCGGCGTGGTGGGATCGCAGCCGTGGTCCGCCGTCAAGAAAAACACGTCCTCTTGTCCCAGGGCTGCCAGGACCCTCCCCAGGCCCCGGTCCATCTCCTCCAGCGCCCGCGCGTAGCCCGCGGCATCGTTGCGGTGGCCGTAGAGCATGTCGAAGTCCACCAGGTTGGTAAAGACGAGGTCCCACGTCCCCTCCTCCAGCGCCGCCCGGGTGGCCGCCAGGCCGGCGGCATTGCCGGCGGTGTGCCGGCACTCGGTAAGTCCCCGCCCGGCGAAGATATCGCCTATCTTGCCGACGCCCAGCACGCGCCGGCCGGCGGCCAGCGCCTGGTCCAGTACGGTGGGAGCGGGAGGCGGCAGGGAAAAGTCACGCCGGTCGGCGGTGCGGCGAAAGCTCCCCGGTCGGCCTACGAAGGGGCGGGCGATCACCCGCGCCACCGCGTCTGCGCCCGTGAGCAGCCGGCGGGCGACGGCGCAGATGTGGTACAGTTCCTCCGGCGGTATCACTTCTTCGTGCGCGGCCACCTGAAAGACGCTGTCGGCGGAAGTGTACACGATGGGCCAACCGGTGGCCAGGTGCTCCGCTCCCAACTCTTCGATGATCGCCGTGCCGGAAGCCGGCTTGTTGCCTAAAGTCCGACGGCCGATGGCCTTCTCAAAGCGGGCAATCAGAGCGGGCGGAAAGCCCTGCGGGTAGACTGGAAAGGGACGCGGCAGGATGATACCCATAAGCTCCCAGTGCCCCGTGGTGGTATCCTTGCCCGCCGACTGCTCGGCCAGGCGTCCGAACGCCGCCAGCGGCTCCCGGGCCGGGGGCACGCCCTGGAGCGGCAGGATGTTGCCCAGGCCAAGGCGCTGAAGAAGCGGCAGCTTTAAACCGCCCGCCGCCTGCGCCACATGCCCCAGGGTATTGCTCGCTTCGTCGCCGTAGGCGCCGGCGTCCGGCAGCGCGCCGGCCCCTGCACTGTCGGCCACTACCACCACAACGCGTCTTAACAGCTGGCTCACTCCCTTTCTCCACCGGGCCGCCCGTGCGGGTGGCAGCGTTGGTAAACCTCCAAGAGGTGTTGCGGCGTAACCTGGGTGTAAATCTGGGTGGTGGTGATGTCGGCATGCCCCAAAAGTTCCTGCACCGTGCGCAGGTCGGCATTATTTTCGAGCAGGTGCGTGGCAAAAGAATGGCGCAGGGTGTGCGGGCTGGTCGCCGGCGGCAACTCCACGGCGCGGGTGTACTTCTTGAGGATCTGCCAGAACCCCTGGCGCGTAAGGCGCCGGCCCCGCTGGTTAAGAAAGAGCGCCTGGTCGCGGCGGTGCCTAAGAAGCTGGGACCGGCCGCCGTCGAGGTAGGCCAAAAGGGCCTGAGCCGCTTTTTCGCCCACCGGGACAATCCTTTCTTTGCTCCCTTTTCCTTGGCAGCGCACGTAGCGCTCGGCCAAGTGCAGGTCTTTAAGCTCCAGCTTCACCAGTTCGGAAACCCGCAGCCCACAGGCGTACATAAGCTCCAGCATCGCCCGGTCCCGGAGCTGCGCTGGGGCTCGGCCCTGGACCGCATCCAGCAGCTCGCCAACCTGTTCCTGACTGAGGGTCCGGGGCAGGCGCAGGCTCTGGCGCGGCCGCAGCAAATCCCGGGCTGGATTATCGGCCCGGCGGCCTTCTTCCTGCAGGAAGCGATAAAACGTGCGCAGGGCGGCCTCACTGCGGGCAATGCTGGCGGGGCTTAAGCCCGAGCGCGCCAGCGCATGGACATAGGCCGTGAGCTCTGCCGGCGCTGCCGCCCGGAGGGATTGGCCGTGCGCGCCAAGGTAAGCCGCCAGCTTTTCCAAGTCCCGGCGGTAGCCGGCCACAGTGTTGGCCGCCAGGCCCCGTTCCACCCGAAGATAAGCGAGGAAGTCCGTAAGGACCGCCCGGTCCTGTTCCTCCTCTCCCCCCTGCAAGGGCCTCCCTCCTCTCACTCGGTTCTACCCTGCGAAAGGTGTTGTGCCGGCTTGTCCACCTTCAGCGCCAAGAAACTGCCCTCCGCTTACCTGGGCCGGACTCTTCTACAGAAACCAGTTCGTGGTGGCGCGCAGGAAGACGGGCGTGATGTAAGCTTCGATCGCTCCGGCTACGGCCACCGCCAAGGCGGCGGCCGCCAGAAAAAACGCATAGCTGAGCAACGGCACCGGCGCCGGTGCGCGGCGGTTAAGAAAGCGCTGCCGCAGAACAAACAACGCAAAGCAGACAGCGCCCGCTCCCACCAGGAGAACGGCCGGCACCGTGAGCAGGCTCTGGGGGAGCACCGCCGCCGCCGCCACCACAAGGCCGCGCCAGCTGATTTCATCCACGAGAAAGCCCACCGTAAAGCCGCCGGCGAAGCCCTTGGTGAAGAGTAGAATGAGGGCGAGCGGCAGTCCGATCACCGTCAGGCCGCTCAGCCAGATGAGTGCGATGCTCTTTAAGTTGGCCCAGACCGTCCGGCCGACCAGCTCGCTCCCCGGGATACTCGGTCGCCCGGCGACGTCCTTAAGAAAAAGGTTCAGGTAATCCATAAGTTCCGCCTTTTGCTCCGTGGGCAGGGCCTTTACCGCCAGCGCCCCAAAGACCACCCCCACGAGGAAAAGCAGGGCCACAAAAAAGTAAACGCCCACGTTTTCCCGCACGTGCTGGGCCAAATCCTGCTCCAGGCGTAAGCGCAGCACGCAAACCCCCCCCCTTGACCAGCCTCCTTTCATGCTTATGCAGCGCCGGCAGGTGCTATGCGATGTTTCTCTGCCCCGCCAGAAGCAGGGCGATCAGGGTTTTGGCATCATGGACTTGCCCCCGGGCCACCCAGTCGAGTGCCGTCTTCAAGGGGATACGTCGCACCTCCAGAAACTCGTCGTCGTCCTTCTCGCCGGACCCTGCCCTTAAACCACGGGCTTCATAAAGATAAAGCACTTCGGAAGAAAAGCCGGGGCTGGAGTAAAAGCGCGCCAGTTCCTTAAGGTCTCCCGGGGCATAGCCCGTCTCCTCGCTTAACTCGCGGGCGGCACAGACCGCCGGGTCTTCGCCGGGTTCCAGCTTGCCCGCCGGGATCTCCCAAAGTTCTTCACCCGCGGCATAACGGAACTGCCGTACCAAAAGCAGCGTCTCCGGGTCGGTCCAGGCCAGGACGGCCACCGCCCCCGGGTGACGTACCACCTCCCGCTGCCCCTCTTTGCCGTTGGGCAGCCGCACCAGCGCTCGCTCCACGCAAAAGATTCGGCCGCGGTACACTTCTTCGCGCCTGAGGGTTTCTTCCTTAAGCTGCACAGTCAGTTTTCTCCTCTCATAATGCCTTACTTGGGACATAAATAGATACTGAGAACACACGTAACTCAGCCCAAGAAAAGGAGGCGAGCGCCATCGAAGCGCTTTTCACCCGCCGCGGCGTCGCGTGGAAGGGACGGGCTCGGGAGCTGCTACCCTTCCTTGAGAGCCTCGGTCCGGCCGGGCTTACGCTCCTGGCTGCCTTGCGCCGCCACCTGGCTTAGCCAGCTCCCCGGCCACCACGCCGGCCGCGGCCGCCGCCAGGAAAAAGGGCGGGTCTTCATCGGGGGAACGGCCCATGCTGGTCACCGGGATGCCCAGGGCAGCCAAAAGCTCCAGCCCGGGCTCACCCGCCGCGTAACGCAACTGGTGCCGGGCCGCGACGCCGGCAGCCGCCAGGCGCTGCCGGACACCTTCCAAGAATCCGGCGTCGGCGGACTGCGGCAGCACCACGGTCGCCGGCGTCTGGGCCACCCGGCCCAGGGCGGTTAAGGTGTGATGGCTTACCCCGCGGTGGCGCGGGCGCGGGTCGGCCGCACTGAGCCGCGGCACAGCCACCGCCTGACCGTGGAGCACGTTCACCGCATCCACCACCTGGCCCTGTTCCACCCCGGAAAAACCGAAACGCGTGCCCGTGCCGGCAATGCCGGGCCCCATGGCCACAATGGCGACATCGGCTTCGAGCGCCCACCGGGCGGCCAGGAGGGCGCTGAAGATGGTGACCGCCTCCCAATCCCCGCCAAACGCCTGTCCAGCGGTCACAACGGCGGTAAGCAGCCCCTTTGCCTTAAGGGGCGGGATCAAACGGCTAAAGGCCAGGGGCAGCGCCGCGCCATCGGTCATGATGTAGACGATGCGCGCGCCGGAGCCCAGGACAGAGTAAGCTCCGGCCGCCGCCGGCGCGACCATGCTGTGCAGCTCCGCCACCACCACCGGCAGCCCGGCAATGCTGTCGCGGTCTCGAAGGATGGCATGGTAAGGGCTGGCCTCTTCCTCCACCGCCAGGCAACGCACCTGGCAAGGAGTGTACCGCAGCTTCATGATGTGCCCCGGGGCAAGGCTCCGCCCGGGCGCGGGACAGCCGGGGCAGGCGTTCAGCACCGCAGTGACAAAGTGGTAGCCGCCCGTTCCCAGCCCCAGGTCGAGCGCGGTGGTATTGAGGGCCACCAGCGAGCCTGCTTCGGCCCGGCCGGTGAGCTCCGGGTAGTTGAGAGCCAGCGCCTCCCGGCCCCCCAGCTCCACCCGCAGTTCCTGTACCCCCGACGGCAGCTGGCATTCTGTTACAACCCTTCCCCAGGTGCGATGCAGGCTTACCACTGCTTTCCTCTCCTATTTTCGGCATGGCGCCTTGTTCTCCTGCTCGGCGGCTGTGTTATCTCTTCCTACGGCCGGAAACGGCGGCAACGGGAAAAATTTTGCCTTTCCCGCCGTGACCCAAGGAGTAATTTTGCCCATAACAAAGAAAACTATAACTGATTCAGAGCAATTGGTAACATGGGCGATGATGGCCGGCCGGCTAACGAAGGGGGTGAGTAGTCGGATATTTGACGCAAATGCCACAAACCAAGAGGCCAAGAAAAGGAGGAGAGATCGGTGAGTCAAGAGAACGGTACGCGCGAAGGGTTCGCCAGCAAGATCGGTTTTATTTTCGCAGCAGCCGGTTCGGCCATCGGCCTCGGGAACATCTGGCGCTTCCCCTGGTTGGCCGGGGCCAACGGCGGGGCCGCCTTCCTCGTTATTTATCTTGGGATTGTCATTCTTGTCGGTGTTACCATGTTCATGGGCGAGGTCACGCTGGGCCGTTATACGCAGCTTTCCAACGTCGGCGCCTTCAAGAAGGTCGCTCCCGGCTGGACCTGGGTCGGCGGCATGGGCCTTTTGGCCGGCTTTCTGATTCTTTCCTACTACAGTGTGGTCGGTGGCTGGGTGATTTATTACCTCTTCCGGGCCATCGCCGGTTTCCACATGACCGACCCGAAGCTTACGGGAGAACTCTTCGGCAGCTTCATCTCCAATCCGCTTCTGCCTCTCCTCTTCCACGCCATCTTCATGGGCGTCACCATCTGGATCTGCTACAACGGCGTGCAGGGCGGCATCGAGAAGTACTCCAACATCATGATGCCTGCTCTCTTCGCCATTGTCATCATCCTGGCTATTCGCTCCCTCACCCTGCCCGGCGCCGCCAAGGGCCTGCAGTTCTACCTGGTGCCGGACTTCTCCAAGGTCACCGGCAAGACCTTCCTCGACGCCCTGGGCCAGGTGTTCTTCTCCCTTAGTCTCGGCATGGGCTCCATCCTCACCTACGGCAGCTACCTTAGCAAGAAAGAGAACATCCCGCAGGTCTCCACCATCGTGCCGATCATGGACACGCTGGTGGCCTTTACGGCCGGCCTGATCATCTTCCCGGCGGTATTTAACTACGGGTTCGAGCCCGCGGCCGGTCCCGGGCTCACCTTCGTTACTCTGCCCGCCGTCTTTAGCGAAATGCCGCTGGGGAACCTGTTCGGCGGGGCCTTCTTCCTGCTGCTCCTCCTGGCGGCCCTCACCTCCGCCATCTCCCTGCTGGAGCCGCTGACGGCGTATATGATGGAAGAGCACGGCTGGCAGCGCAAGCGGGCCACAGTGGTCCTCGGGAGCATCATGTTCGTCATCGGCATCGGCGCTTCCCTCTCCATGGGCGTCTGGAGCGGCTTCCAGATTGCCGGCAAGGTATTCTTTGACCAGCTGGACTGGGTGGCGAACAACCTGCTCCTGCCGCTGGGCGGCATGTTCACCGCCATTGTCGTCACCTGGATTTGGGGCACCAAGAACGCCCTGCGGGAAGCGACCAACGACGGGACGCTCACCTTCGGGCTGGGCGATTTCTGGGCCAACGTGATGCTCAAGTATATCGCCCCCGCACTGGTCGCCTTTCTCTTCCTCGCCGGCTTAGGTGTGTTCAAGTTCTAGTTCTAGCAACTCTTACAGCGTTTACTGCAAGCAGCGCCGCCCGCGCTGCTTCTTTTTTTTACGCCCGGCGGCGGAATGGGCCTTCGCCTCCGCGGTTAAATTAAGGCTAGAATGCAAAGAGGAGGTAGTAAGATGCCAAATCCAAGCGTGAAGTGTGAAGTTAACACCTGCACCCACTGGCTGCCGGGCGACCTTTGTTCCGCCGCCAACATCGACATCTTGCATGAAGAAGAAGGCAAGATGGCTCAGCAAAAGGAACAGACCGAGTGTAAAACCTTTGCCCACCGCCGCGGCCTGGCCAACATGCTCGGCTCGCTGGATAACGTCAACTGGGGCGGGATGCTCACCGGCGTGTTCCGCGACGGGGTGCAGATTACGCCGAGCGTCACCTGTGTGGTCGACAGCTGTAAGTACTGGGCGGAAGGCAACCTCTGTGCGGCAGACTCTATCTTCGTCTCGGGCAATGGTGCCACCGAGTGCCAGGCCACGAACTGCGACACCTACGCCAATAACAACCAGGGCTAGCCAGCCCCTGCGCTCAAGCCTGAGGCGGACAGGTCACAAAAAAGAAAGCCTGGGTTTAAACCCAGGCATTTTTGTCCTCATATGAACCGGCCCGCCGGGCCACTGCCCGCACGGCACATCATGACGGACCAGCTTATTTTTCCGGCTCCCAGAAAACCTTGTACGCCCGGTAGGCCATGTAGACATCCACCTTGCTCGCCACCTCAAACGGCGAGTGCATGCTGAGGATGGCCACCCCGGCATCGATAACGTCCATCCCCAGGTCAGCCAGGAACTGCGCGATGGTCCCGCCGCCGCCTTCATCTACCTTACCCAGTTCCCCCGGTTGCCAGGCGACGTTGTGCCGGTTGAGGAGGTCGCGCACCGCGGCGGTAAACTCAGCGCTGGCTTCGCTGGAGCCGCTCTTGCCGCGCGCTCCGGTGTATTTGCTGAGGTTGATGCCGTAGCCCAAGAGGGCGGAGTTGCGCTTGTCGCTTACCTCCTGGTACGAAGGATCGAGCGCTGCGTTGACGTCGGCCGAAAGCGCCTCTCCGCGCGCCAGCGCCTGCCGTACCGCCAGGTCCACCGACTCTGCGCCCTCCCGGTGTGCCAGGTCGGCCAGCACGTTTTCGAAGAAGCGCGAACGCGCGCCCGTGTTGCCCATGCTGCCCACTTCCTCTTTATCGGTAAACAGGCAGATGGCCGTTTTCGCTGGCTGGCGCACCTCGAGCAGGCCCCGCAAGCTGGTATAGGCCGAGATGCGGTCGTCCTGGCCGTAAGCCCCCACCATGCTGCGGTCGAAGCCGACATCGCGCGCCGCGCCGGCGGGAACCGCCTCCAGCTCGGCGCTGATGAAGTCTTCTTCCCTGATACCGTAGGTGTCCCTAAGGAGCTTTAAGACGGCCAGCTTGATCCGTTCTTTGACGTCTTCCTCCTCCGGGTAGGGCAGGTTTCCGACCACGATGTTAAGTGCTTCGCCGCTGACCACTTCCTTGGCCTTTTTTTCCATCTGTTCGTAGGCCAGGTGCGGCAGGAGGTCGGTGACGCAAAACACCGGGTCGCCCGCCTCTTCACCCAGACGGATGTCCCGCCGCCGGCCGTCCGAGAGCACCACCAGGCCGTGCAGTGCCAGGGGATGCACCGGCCACTGGTACTTCTTAATGCCGCCGTAATAATGCGTCTTGAGAAGGGCCAGGCCTTCTTCTTCGTACAGGGGGCGCGGCTTAAGATCCAGCCGGGGGGAATCGATGTGCGAACCCACCAAGCGGAAACCAGCGCTAATAGGCTCCCGGCCGACCACCACCAGAGCAGCGCTCCGGCCCCGGTTGTTGTAGTAAAGCCTTGTCCCCGGCGTCAGGCGGCCCGGAACTTTCTCGGCCGGGCGAAAGCCCTGCTTTTCCGCCTCGCTGAGGATCAAAGCATTGGCTTCGCGCTCCGTTTTGGCGGCCGTGAGAAAGGCCTTGTAACCTTCGGCCAGCGTAAAAACCCGCTGGCGCTCTTCTCCCTTCAGGCGGTCCCAAGCCGGTTTAGGCTTATAGGCCAGTTCTTCAAACAGTTTCTTCCCTGCACTGGCTTCTTGCATGCTGTATCCCTCCTCGTGTTATCCCCTTTAGTTTACCACAATCCACCAGCATTCACACCCCCCGGCGGCAAGCTCCCCCGGGGCATGCGGCCGGCAACGCCGTGGACATATTAAGGGTAAGAAGAAACGGCTGGGGAGGCTGGTACGGTGAACGGTTGGCGGCGAATGTTTCAGCGCAAACCGGTGGAGGTGTTGCTCCAGGAAGGGCGCGCCCGCGGCGGCCTGAAGCGCACCCTGGGTGCGCTCGATCTGGTGGCCCTGGGTGTCGGGGGCATCATCGGCACCGGCATCTTCGTGCTCACCGGGGTTGCCGCCGCCCGCTACGCCGGACCCGGCCTGGCTGTATCCTTCCTCATCTCCGGTACGGCGGCCGGGCTGGCGGCCCTGGTTTACGCTGAGTTTGCTTCGATGCTTCCGGCGGCCGGGAGTGCCTACACCTATACGTACGCCTCCCTGGGCGAACTGCCCGCCTGGCTGATCGGCTGGAACCTCATTCTGGAATACATCGTGGCCTCGGCCGCCGTGGCCATCGGCTGGGGCTCGTATCTTGCCGACCTGCTGCGCTCTTTTGGGCTTATCCTCCCGAAAGCGTTTACCGCCGGCCCGCTCGCGGGCGGCGTACTCAACCTGCCCCCGGTTTTCATCATCGCCCTGGTGGCCGCGATCGGCATTACCGGCACGCGCCGCAGCGCCAACCTGACGCACCTGATGGTCACCTTAAAGCTCGGGGTTGTCCTCCTTTTCATCATTCTCGGGGCCACCCGTATCAATTCGGCCAACTGGCGTCCCTTTTTCCCCTTCGGTCCCGCGGGCGTAATGCACGGCGCAGCCATCATCTTTTTCGCCTATGTCGGCTTTGACGCCGTAGCCGCCGCCGGCGAGGAAGTAAAGAATCCCCGCCGCGACCTTACCATAGGGATAATCGGCTCCCTGGTGCTTTCCACAGTCCTTTACGTACTGGTGACCCTGGTACTCACCGGCATGGTTCACTACCCGCGCCTCAACACGGCTTCCCCCATTGCCACCGCCCTCCTCAGCGCCGGCATGGGCTGGGCCTCGGCCCTTGTCGCCATTGGTGCCCTGGCCGGGCTCACCAGTGTTCTTTTGGCCAACCTCTTCGCCCAGAGCCGCGTGTTTTTTGCCATGGGACGCGACGGCCTGCTGCCACCTCTTTTCGCCAGCTTAAGCTCCCGGTTTAAAACCCCCGCAGCCAGCCTCGGCATTATCGCCGCCGGTGTAACTTCGCTGGCGGCCCTCATTCCCGTGGAAGTGGTGGCGCAGTTGGCCAACATCGGCACCCTGTCGGCCTTTCTCTTTGTCTCGGCCGGGCTTCTGGTCCTGCGCCGGCGCTATCCGCAGCTACCTCGCCCCTTTAAGACTCCCTTTGTTCCCTGGACGCCTCTTCTTGCCATGGCCTTTTCCCTCTACTTAATAGCAAACCTACCGCCCGTCACCTGGATCCGGCTGGCGCTCTGGCTGGCCGTGGGCATCGCCGTGTACCTCTTTTATGGTTACCGGCACAGCAAAAGGCTGCCCGTCGAGCCGGCGGCGGGCTACCCCTTGGTACCCGAGCCTGCAGCCAAGCCCCTGCCGAATGAAAGCGAACCAGAGCAAAAGAAATCCTCCTAAATTTTTCCTACAAGGGAGGATTTCCTTTGTCCTTTGTCAAAAGATATGTCAAAAAGAGGCAGCATACAATTAATTAGGGCTTGCGGAAGGCCCCAGTCTTTTCGAAAGGAGGGATGCGAAAAGCGTCAGGAACCGTAAGCGTAAAAGGGCAGGACCAAGAAAAGGGGGCGAGATTCCGTGCTGGCGACTTTGTACCGTATCAGCGACTTCTTGTGGGGTTGGCCGCTCATCATCATTATCGTGGCAGTGTCTTTGACCTTCTCTTTTCGGTTGCACTTCATCCAGTTTACCAAGCTGGGCTGGATTCTAAAGAACACCCTGTTTAAGATGTTCGATCGCCGGACCGAAGGCGAAGGAAACCTGACGCCCTTCCAAGCTGCGGCCACCGCCCTCTCGGCCACCATCGGCGTGGGCAACATAGCGGGCGTAGGCATGGCCATCGGCCTGGGTGGGCCGGGCGCAGTCTTTTGGATGTGGGTGGTGGCCCTCTTTGCCATGATCAATAAGTACGCCGAGATTGTACTGGGGCTCACTTATCGCATCAAAGACCCCGAGACCGGCATCTACCGCGGCGGCGGCATGTACTACATTACACGTGGGCTCGGGCTGCAGTGGAAGTGGTTGGCTTTTATTTTTGCCATCATGTTCGCCTTTATGTTCTTCGTCTTCGGCTTTGTACAATCGAACACCCTGGCCCTTACCCTGCAGAGTTCCTTCGGCCTGCCCACGCTCGCCGGCGGCATTCTCATCGCCGTCCTGGCCGGTCTGGTAATCATCGGCGGGGTAAAGCGCATCGGTGAAGTGGCAGAAAAGGTTGTTCCCTTCATGGCCTTTTTCTACGCGCTGGGCGCTTTAGTTATTATCCTGATGAACGCCGGCCGGATCCCCGAGGTCTTCGGGCAAATCTTTCGCGACGCCTTCACCGGTGCGGCGGCGGCCGGCGGCTTCGCTGGCTCCACGGCCATGCTGGCCATTCGCCACGGGTTCGCCCGCGGCATTTTCTCCAATGAAGGCGGGATGGGTTCGGCGCCCGTGGCCCACTCCACCGCCACCGTCAACCACCCGGTGCGCCAGGGCATCTGGGGCGTGTTTGAGGTCTTCCTGGATACCATCGTGGTCTGCTCAGCCACGGCGCTGGTGATCATGTTCACCGGTGCGCTGCCGAGCGGCCTCCTCGGCGTGGAGCTCACCAAGCATGCCTTTAACACCGGCCTGCCGGTGGTGGGCAACATCATCGTCACCGTGGGCATCCTTCTCTTCGCCTATACCACCGCGCTCACCAATGAATTCTACTGCGAAACCGGTATCGCCTACGCCCTGGGCAATAAAGCCGCCGTGGTCATTCGCTACCTTTACATCATCGGCCTGGTGTACGGGGCGGTAGGCGGCCTGCAGCACATCTGGGGCCTGGCCGATTTCTTCATGGCCATCGTGGTGATCATCAACCTCCTCGTCATCTTCTCCCTGCGGCGGAAGGTGTGGGAAGCCACCTACGATTTCTTCTGGCGGGCCCCAGACGAACCCAGCCAACTGAAGTGGAGCGGTACCCTACTGGAATAAACCCGGCAAAGAACAATCCCAAGGCCCCTGTGGCAGCCACAGGGGCCCTTATACATGAATTCACGCCGCTGGGCAACAATACCAACAGGAGGTGAGAACGTGGCCGAGAAGAAGGAGCGCGGTGCCAAAAAGAAGGCAGGGCAAGCCAAAAAGGCCCGGACGCCCGCCTCCCCTACTCCTAAGGACAGCTTCGACGTTAAGTAAGAGGCCCCGCACGGGGCCTCTTCTTACGCCTTTTTCGTACTAGAACACCTGGAAGATGAAGAACTTAAGGTACTCGGTTTCCGGCGCCGTCAGGAGCACGGGATGGTCTTTGGCCTGGGTGCGGTACTCGACCAAGCGCAGGCGGCGGCGGGCGTCGGCCGCCGCATCCGCTACCACCGCGCGGAAAAGCTCCGGGCTCATGTGCTGAGAACAAGAGGCCGTCACCAGGAACCCGCCCGGGGGAATGAGCTTCAGCGCCCGCAGGTTGATTTCTTTATAACCGCGCGCCGCCCCCTCCACCGCATGGCGGCTCTTCGTGAAGGCGGGCGGGTCCAGAATGACCACATCGAACTTTTCCCGCCGTTGGGCCAGTGCCCGGAGCTCGTCAAAGGCATTGGCCACCTCAAACCGGCAGAGCGGGGTGAGCCCGTTCAGCGCAGCGTTCTTTCTCGCCATCTCGACGGCTTCCGGGGAGACATCGATACCCAGAACTTCCCGGGCACCGTAGTGGGCGGCGTGCAGGGCAAAGGCGCCGGTGTGGCAAAAGCAGTCGAGCACCCGGGCACCTGAGACCAGCGGCGCCAGGGCCGCGCGGTTTTCCCGCTGGTCGAGAAAGTAACCTGTTTTCTGCCCGTTTGCCACATCCACCCAGAACCTTAGGCCGTGTTCTTCAATCGCAAGGAGCGGGTCGAACTGCCCGTAGAGGAAGCCCTTTTCCTGGGGCAGCCCTTCAATCTCCCGGACCTTGACGTCGTTGCGGGCATAAATCCCGCGCGGAGCCAGGATCTCCACCAGAAGCTTAACCAGCGTCTCCTGCCAGCGTGCAATCCCCAGGGCCAGAGTCTGCAGCACCAGGTAGTCCCCAAATTTGTCCACGATGAGGGCGGGAAGAAAATCGGCTTCAGCGAAGACAACGCGGCACGAGGAAGTATCCACAAACCGGCGGCGGTACTCCCAGGCGGCCGCCAGCCGACGCCGCCAGAAGGCCGGTCCGATCTCCTCCTCTTCCGGCGTCAAGAAGCGCAGGGCAATCTGCGAGCGCGGGTTAAAGTACCCCTGCCCGAGAAAGTGCCCGCGTTCGTCGCCGATCGTCACCACATCTCCCGGTGCAAACTCCCCTTCCACCGCGAGGATGTCCGAGGCAAACACCCAGGGGTGGCCTACTTTCAGCCGGCCGGCACCCTTTTTCGAGATGATCGCCCGGGCCACGCTTACTCCCCCTCGCCAACTTGGTTCTGCCTGTTCTTTTTGCCGTCTGCCGGCCTTACCAAAGGCCCCCAGGTGGAGAATCCCCGCGGGCTCTCCCAGGCGGTCAGAAAACGGCGGTACAGATCGGGATAGCGCCCTGTGAGCTCCCGCACCAAATCCCGCATCTCGGCCCGCTTGGTCCGCCCGGCCGCCGGGCAGCCGCTTTTCACCACGGGCAGGCCTTCGCGGGCCGCAACAGACCGGATGGTTTGCTCCGGAATGTAAACCAGCGGGCGGATTACTGTAAGTCCGCTGCGGCTGAGCTGCGTGCGCGGCAGGAAGGTGTCTAAACAGCCTGTGTAAATGAGGTTGAGGAAAAAAGTGGCCAAAACGTCGTCGGCGTGATGTCCCAGCGCCACCTTGGTACAGCCCAACGCCAGCGCCACGTTATTGAGCGCCCCGCGCCTGAGGTGGGCGCAGAGCGCGCACGGGTTCGGCTCCTCCCGCACCTTAAAGACAATGTCGCCGATGGCCGTTTTTTCCCGGGTAAGCGGCACGCCGTGTTCCCGGCAGTAATCCTCCAGGGGCCCTATGTCCTCCTCCCAGCCGAGATCCACATGCACCGGAAAAAGTTTGAGGTCGGGGTAAGAAGTCTGCCGCAAAAAGAGGAGCACATGCAGGAGAAAGACGCTGTCTTTTCCCCCCGAAAGCCCCACCGCCACACGATCCCCGGGCTCAAGCAGCCGGTAACGGCGGACGGCCTGCTTTATTTTACTCAGAAACCACTTGTTGTCGCTCTTTCGCACTATGGTCTCCTCCCACTCTTTCACCACACCATCATAGTCTAACCGTAGTGAAGAAGCAAGGTGGGCCGGCCAGCAGGAGAGAAGCACCGGAGGCGCGAATAGTAATAAAAAAAGAAGCGGAAGAAAAAAAGCCTGTTTAACTTCTTGAGCTTCTTTAGGGGGGTAAGGTGGCAATGTGCGACACACTCGTGGCCCTGCCCGACGTTACGTCCACCGGTACCGTGATCCTCGGCAAAAACAGCGACCGACCGGCCTTTGACTGCCAGCCGCTCCACTACTCTCCCCGCGCCCGCCATGCGCCGGGGGAAAAGCTCACCCTGGCCTATGTCGCGCTCCCACAGTCCGAGGTGACGTATGCCACCGTGGGTTCCCGTCCTTACTGGTGTTGGGGTTATGAGGAAGGCTTCAACGAGTTTGGTGTGGCCATCGGCAATGAGGCCATCTTTACCCGGGAGAGCGCCCTGGCGGCCGCGCGCCAGCTCGAAGGCAGGCCCCCTGAGGCGGGCCTTTTGGGGATGGAGCTCCTCCGCCTCGGCCTTGAGCGCGGCAAAAGTGCAGCTGAAGCGCTCACCGTTATCGCTGAACTGGTGGAAGACTACGGCCAGTGGGGCTCCGGTGTGCCTGGATCCGACCACCTGCAAGGTTCTTACAACAACTCCTTCATCATCGCCGACCCGAAGGAAGCCTGGGTGCTGGAGACAGCCGGCAAGCGCTGGGTAGCCCGCCGCATCACCAGCGGTTACGCCGCCATTTCCAATGAACCCAGCATCCGCACGCACTGGGACGAAAGCAGCCCCGACCTTGTCGGCCGGGCGGTGGAAAAGGGCTGGTGGCCGGCCGGAAAAGAAGCGCTCTTTGATTTCGCCCTGGCCTATACCGACCGGCATAAACCCCTCCAGGTGTCGCACATCCGCGCCCAACGCCTGCGGCAGCTCTTGGCGGAAGGCAGGGACCAGGGGATTTCGCCGCAGTGGGTCAAACGCATCCTGCGCGACCATTACGAAGACACCTTCCTGGCCGGGCCGTACTTCAACGCCGCCCTGCCGGACTTTCTCACCATCTGCATGCACTCGTCGCCGGCCGGCTTCACCTGGGGGAATACTGCCAGTTCCGCCGTTTTCAGCCTGCCGGAGCCGGGCCAGGGTTTGCCCCATATGTGGTGGTGCGCAGGCACACCCTGCACCGGTGTCTACCTGCCTGTCTTTCTCCCGCTCGCTTCCCTGCCGGAAACCGTGACCCGCGCCGGCACCGTCACCGCTCTCCTGCCTCCCCCGGAAGTGCCGCGCGATACGTACAGTTCTGCATCTTACTGGTGGAAGTTCCGCCACCTGCTCGATGTGCTCAAGGGCGATGAGGAAGGCAGCTTCTTTAACCTGCGCCAGCCGGTCGCGCGCCTGGCCTTTGACCGCCTGGAGGCGGCGTGGGCCCTCGAGGCCCGCGCCGTGGAAAAAGAAGCCCTGGCCGCCGTCGCTGCCGGGAAGGAAGAAGACGCCGCCGCCCGCCTCACCGCCTTTACGGCGCGTTGCGTTGACGAAGCCTTGGCGACAGCGCGCAAGGTGAAAGAGGCCGTACTGGCGCTGGGGTAGGTATAAGCAGGGGACCGGCGCAGCATATTAGAGTCAGGAAGTGGGAAAGGGGGCCGCTCGGTGCGCCGCAAGGAGCACGCGCCCGACGATTTACCGTCTGTCAGGACGCGCCACAAGGGTGACCTGGTGGAGGAAAGAGAAATCGAAGAGCAGGATCTTTCCCCGCGCCAGGTGCGCGAAAACCCGTACAAGACACCGCCCAACGAACTTACCAGTAAGGGGCGGCCCCGCTAGGGCCGCCCCTTACTCCTTTACTTTAACCCCTTCCAGGTCCAAAAGAAAGTGCTTGCGCGGGCGCCCGCCGGCGTACTCGCCGAGCGCGCCGTCTGCTTTCAGCACCCGGTGGCAGGGGACCACCACGGCCACGGGATTGGCGCGCATCGCCCCGCCCACCGCCCGCGCCGCCTGGGGGAATCCCGCCCGCCGGGCAAGCTCGCCGTAGCTGGTGGTCGCCCCGAAGGGAACCGTAAGCAGGGTACGCCACACCGCCAGCTGAAAGGAAGTGCCATTTAAGTCCAGCGGCAGGTCGAAAACGCGCCGCCGGCCGGCCAGGTACTCCTGGAGCTGCCGCTCCGCCTCGCCCACCCGGCCCGGGCCGGTGACTGGCCCGCGGACCGCTTCGTGCGGAAAGTGAGCCTCAAGCCAGGCGACTTCCCTTTCGACCCGGTCGCCGAAGGAAAGCCGGCAGAGTCCCCGTGAGCTGTAGGCCAGGAACACTCTTCCCAGCGCCGTTTCGCATTCCTTCCACTCAATCATCTTACTGCTCCCTTCCTGTAAGCATAAACCGCCGCCCACGGCACATGCTAAGTGCGCCCCGTCTTTCGACCTTGACAGCACAGAAGAGGTGATGTTCGGTGCAGAGCCATGAAGCCATTGCCCGTACTTATCTCACCGCCCTGGGCAACAAGGAAGTGGAAACCGCCTTGGACTTCCTGGCGCCAGACGTGCAGCTGGTCGATCCCCTGTACGGCGAGGTTACCGGTAAAGCCGACGCCAGGATTTATTGCACGTCCTTTGTTGACCGTGTGCGCACCTGTGCCTACGACGTCCACACCGCCGCCTTCTGCGAAGGCAAGGGGTTCCTCGAATACACCTGCCACATGGTGCTGCCCGACGGCAGCCATGTGGACCTTCCTGCCGCCGCCGTATTTGAATTTTCCGGTGACAGGATCCAGGCCGTACGCAGCTATCATGACCCGGCGCCGGCCGCCTCCATCTGGCGCCCCCAGCGGCTGTAAGGGCTCAGGGCGTCCCGGTGGCACGCTGCCAAATAAGCCGTCCCCCTTCAAAGCGGTGCCGGACCAGACCCCCTTCGGCCAGGTAAGCCAGGTGAGCGGCAACTGCCGCGGTGGAAAGAAAGTACTGGTCGGTGTTAAGAGCGATACCCTTGTCGCCGGCAATGCGCGCCACCAGATCCTCCCGGCTGTGCGGTTCGGCGAGCAGGGCGAGAATATGTTCGCTCACGGCCGTAAGCCGTGTTTTGTTGGCGGCCACAACCGGGCCGGGGTCGGTGGTAAGCTCCCCATGGCTGGGCACAAAAAAGTCGGCCTCAAAGGTCGCCAGCTTCTCCAGCGTGGCGAGCGCCGGCTGCACCCGGGCAAAGTAGGGGAGATAGTACTTGTCCAGGGTCGCGCCGGAAAAAAAGGCGTCCGCGCAAAACAGGACCGCATCCGGCGTCAGCACTCCTACCTGTTCCGGCGCATGTCCGGGCAGGGGCACCACCCTAAGCGGCTCCGGCCCGGTGTTTTCGCTTTCCAGGTGCCGGTCCACCCGGGAGGGCTTGGCCATGAGGAACTTATTCTTCAAGGCAGGGAACGGGTCCCCGCCTGAGAGGTACAAGGGTTCCAGGTAGGGATTCTCGATGACCGCCGCCTCCAGCGGTGCCGCCC
Source organism: Gelria sp. Kuro-4 (assembly GCF_019668485.1). Lineage (NCBI taxonomy): Bacteria > Bacillati > Bacillota > Clostridia > Thermoanaerobacterales > Thermoanaerobacteraceae > Gelria > Gelria sp. Kuro-4. The sequence continues at coordinate 2,121,724 of NZ_AP024619.1, forward strand.
AGGTCAGGGCCTCGGTACGCTTTTGCAGGAAGGCGTTACCGCCGCAGTGGTCCGCGTGACTGTGGGTGTTGACGATGTTTCTAAGCGGGAGTGCGTCCGCCGCGCGCAGGGCCTTGAGCACCCGGCGCCCGCTCTCGTCGTCCAGCCCTGTATCGATGACGGCGGCCCCACCCTCAGGATAGAGATAAACGCCGATATTAACCGGTCCCGGGAGGTAATAGGTGCGGCCTTGAATATGGGTTAACATTGCACCACCCCTTTTTCCCCAATCTGAATTATCTACATGATACCAAAATCTGTCTTAGCCAGCAACCCGCCTTCACCGCCCGCCACTCAAGGTGATGACCCGCTCATCTGCAGCGCTTCCGCCCCGGCAGCCCGGTTCACCCTTCCACCGCGCACCGCGCACTCCGGGGTATCGAGAACGCCCCCAGGCCAACCCGTCCCAGTGCCCGGCGCGTTGCCAGCCCAACCTCGGCCGGCTAGTTGGAACGACGTCCTGCACGCGCAACCCGGCTCAGCGCGACCAGGTTTGCCGCCGGCTTCCTTCAGCACCCACCTTCGGTGGGTACCCGACCTCGCGGTGGACACCCTTGCCTTAAGCTACGGCTACTGCTACCCTCGCCGTTCGGGACTTGCACCCTAGAGACAGCGCCCATGCCGGGCGCACATGCAGCAGGCCCTTCAGGCGGCAACCTGAAGGGCCTTGGTATCTTTTTTTGGTGCCGGAGGCGGGGGTCGAACCCGCACGCACGTTGCCGTGCGAGGGATTTTAAGTCCCTTGCGTCTGCCAGTTCCGCCACTCCGGCGCCTTCGGCTTCATTTTAGCACCTTTGCCGGGAAGTTTCAAGGGAAGCGAAGGGCAAGGACGGAGGCTGCGTTTTACAGGTAAATCCCGGCGCCGGGCCCGAGCGGGAGCTTGAGCAGCATCCAGATGACGATCTGGATGGACAGGATGATGAGATAAGCGATGGAATACGGTATCATCAGCGAGATGTAGGTGCCGATGCCCACCTCTTCCTTTTTGGGGTTAAACTGGGTGAGCAGGCCCAGGATAACGGGAATGTAAGGCGAAAGAGGCGAGATGATGTTGGTGGCGGTGTCACCGATGCGGTACGCCACCTGCGTGAGCGCCGGGGAGAAGCTGACCACGGAGAACATGGGTAGAAAGATCGGCGCCAGGATGATCCACTTGGAAGAACCGCTTACGATGAAGAGGTTGATAAAGGCCACCAGGAGGATAAACATGAGGGCCAGGGGGATGCCGCCCAGGTTCATGGCCTTCAGGAATTCGGCACCCTTCACGGCGAGTACAGTGGTGATATTGCTGCTGTTAAAGAGGTAGATGAAGAGCGCCGCCGGCAAAGCCACGACAATAAAGCCGACGATGCCTTCGATGCCCTTGGCCATATAGCGGGGCACGTCTTTTTCCGATTTGATTGTCCCGGCCCCGATGCCGTAGCCCACGCCGACGAACAGGAAGAAGAAGAAGAGGATGGCCATAATGCTGTCAGTCAGCGGCGACTTGGGCAGGAAGGCACCTTCGGGGTTGCGGAAGAACGCTCCCGGCGGCAGGCTAAGGATCAGCATGATAGCGACAAAGAGCAAAAAGCCGCCCAGGGCCCAACGCAGCCCTCGCTCTTCCTCGGGTTTAAGGGCGTGTTCCTGCAGAGCATTTTCATCCAGCCTGCCCTGTGAGCGGGTGTCACCCAGCCGCTTGGCCGTAAAGCGCTCGGTGACGTAAGTGGTACCCAGCGTAAGGGTGAAGGTGGCCACGATCATAAAGAACCAGTTGATCATGGGGTGTGTGGGCGCGGTGATGCCCATGGCTTGGGCCACCGGAGCGGTAATACCGGACAGCAGGGCGTCTGTGCCGGCAATCATCAGGTTGGCCGTGAAACCGCTCCACCCGGCGGCGTACCCTGTGACCACGCCGACCAGCGGGTTGCGACCGAGAGCCGCAAAGAGCGAGCCGCCGATGGCCGCGGTGAAGACGGAACCGGCGTCCGAGGCCAGGTTAGAGTTTATGCCGACGAAGGCCAGCGCCATAGTAACGAGCGCCGGCGGAGCACCGAGAATGGTTTTGCGCATCGCCGCCGACATGAATCCCGTCTGGTCCAAGAGCGCAATACCGAGCATCATGGTAAGGATGAGGCCCAGAGGCGGAAAGGCGACGAAGTTCTTGACGAAGTCCGCCATGAACTTGCGCATGGGGCCAAAGGCCAGCAGGTTCTGCACCGCAACAGTAACCTGCTGAGGCGCCTCACCCACCTTCGCCGGCGGTTTCATGTAGGTGACCTCGACCCCGGCCGAAGCCAGGATCCAGGAGAGAGCCAGGGTAACGAGCGCCAGAATAACAAAGAGTGTAAAAGGATGAGGGAGCCTGTTACCCACGACCTCCACCCAGTTAATGAACTTACCAAACCAGCCGCCCAGCTCATCCGATTGCTTCTTTTCAGGCACTAATTTACCTCCTCATCTGTAGTTGTGGGTTCAGCTTTGTCCTTGCCCTGGCGTGCTAAATTCGCCCCTGCATCCGCAAATTCCTGTTGGTTAGGGCATGATTTCTTACATATGAACGCGTAATTATGCGCGTGCGAGGCGAAGTCCTCAGCCCTTTAAATAGGCCAGAGCTGCTCGCACAAAAACCTCTACCCCTACCGGCAAAGCGCGCTCGTCAACCAGGAACTCCGGGTTATGAAGTGGTATCTTCTTAGTCCCCGGGGCCGTGCACCCCAGCCAGAAGAGGGCCCCTGGCACCTTTTCCAGGTAGAAGGCGAAGTCCTCTGCTCCCATACCCGGGTAATCCGGCTGCACCACCCCGCCGGCACCGAGGGCAGCAGTGCCCGCCTGCCGGAGAAGTTCAACCCCCTCGGCCGTATTGACCAGCGGCGGGTAACCATGGACGTACTTTACGTCGCAGGTAGCCCCCAGGCCCGCAGCCACGTTTTCCGCCAGCTCTGCCAGACGGCGCGGGATGAGTTTCCGCACCTCCGCGTTTAACGTGCGGCAGGTCCCTTCCAGGGTTACTTCCTCGGCGATTATGTTGTAGCGATGACCACCCTTGATAGTGCCGAAAGAGAGTACCGCCGCTTCCAGCGGGCTGACGTTGCGGCTCACTATGGTCTGAAGAGCCGTCAGCACCTGAGCCGTGGTCACGATGGCATCCACCCCTTGGTGGGGAGCCGAGCCGTGGCTGCTCCTACCCCTTACGGTAAGGAACACGCGGTCAGACGCCGCCATGAGCGCGCCTGCGCGCACGCCGATGGTTCCCACCGGCAGGTCGGGCCAAACGTGCAGGGCGAGAATAAGGTCGACCTTCGGCTCCTCCAGTGCACCGGCGTCCATGAGCAGGTGCGCCCCGCCTGTAGGGTTGTTTTCCTCGGCCGGCTGGAAAAGGAACTTCACGTTCCCGGTCAGCTGCTTCCGCAAGGCCGTCAGCACCTGGGCCGCCCCCAGGAGGATGGCCGTGTGGGCGTCGTGGCCGCAGGCGTGCATCACCCCCGGCACCTGGGAAGGATAAGGGCAAGCGGTCCTCTCCGGCAGCGGTAACGCGTCCATGTCGGCCCGCAGGGCCAGGGTCTTGCCCGGGCGGCCACCCCTGAGGAGTGCTACCACGCCCGTATCGCCAAGGCGCTTCACCTCGAGACCGAGCTCCTTAAGCTCCGCCTCCACCAGGGCCGCTGTGCGCTCCTCCTTCAGGCTGAGCTCCGGGTGTTGGTGAATGTCCCAACGCAGGCGCGTCACATCCGCCAGGTTCGCACGGACCAGCCCCTTTACCGCATCATCCAACGTTCTCCCGCCTCCCGTTCTGCTCTCGGCCTGAAAGGCCTCCTCGTCTATTCGCCGCCGGAGAGCCTTTGTCCTGCTCCCCTCTTGCAAATGCTGGGCGGATGTCCTATTCTAGACATCACGGAGGGATGAACATGGAGCACGACAAGCTTTATGATCTGGCCGTTGTGGGTTGCGGCCCGGCCGGACTGTCGGCGGCCATCAACGCCGCCATTCGCAGGAAAGACCTCATTATTCTCGGGTCGGAGTTCTGCAGCCCTAAGCTGCACAAGGCCCCCCGCATTGACAACTACCTCGGGCTGCCGGGTGTGGGGGGGGAAGAGCTGCGCCAGGCCGCTCTTAAACACGTGGCCCAGTTCGGCCTTCGGGTGGAACCGGCGCGGGTGGAGGCCATCATTCCCTTGGGCGATAGATTCCAACTCCTCACCCGCACTTCCCTTTACGAGGCTAAGGCGGCCGTGCTGGCCACCGGCGTGGTGGAAGTGGCGACGCTGCCCGGCGAAGAAGACTTCCTGGGACGCGGCGTCAGTTACTGTGCCACCTGTGACGGTCCCCTCTTCGGCGGCCAGCCGGTGGCCGTGGTATCGGACATCGTTGAGGGTGAAGAGGAGGCCAACTACCTGGCCGATGTAGCAGCAGAGGTTTACTATCTCCCCTTATACAAGCGCAGCTACAAACTCAATGCCAAGGTTACCGTGCTGCCCGCGCGGCCCCGCGCCATCCACGGGCTGACCGGCGTGGAGGGGCTCGAACTGACCGACGGCACGGTACTCAGCGTAAAGGGCGTCTTCATCATCCGCGAGGCCACCAACCCCAATCGCCTCGTACCCGGGCTGGACCTCAACGGAACAGCCATCCGGGTCGATCGCGAGCAGCGCACCAATATTCCCGGGCTGTTCGCCGCCGGCGATTGCACCGGCCGCCCCTTCCAACTGGCCAAGGCGGTAGGCGAAGGTCAGGTGGCCGCGCTCAGCGCCGTTCGCTACCTGGACCAAAAAAAATAGCAGCACGGATACCAAAAAACCCTGCCCAGCAGGGTTTTTTCTTACCTACCAGCAGGCAGGGTTTTTAAGCAAAAAATGGAGGTGCGGGCCGGAATCGAACCGGCGAATAGTGGTTTTGCAGACCACGGCGTTAGCCTCTTCGCCACCGCACCTCATCGCCCCTTATTATACCATGCCGCTTCCTTCCGGGCAAGACCTCTAATGCTGCTCGTCGCTCTCACACCGCGGGGCCAGCAGGTCGTCCAAGGCTTTTCTGGCTTCCTCGCTGCGCCGGCGCGTCGCCGCTTCGTCCCGCTTAAGAGCTACGTCCAGCACGTCCCCTTCCCGCACGTCGGCTGGAAGAAGCTGACGCGGAAAGTTGAAGGTGCCTTCTTCCCACTCCAGAACCGCCCACCGCTCCTCCAACCGGTCAACGATCAGCAGCACTCTTCATCCCCTCCTCCCAAACCCTGTTTCCATCGCTCAGAAGAACAATAGTTCCCTGCTGGTCCGTACGCAACACCTTGACCTTTTCCCTGCCCAGGCGCCGCAGGGTAGATGGGCTCGGATGGCCGTAATCGTTCCGGCGCCCTACGGAGATCACCGCCAGGGCCGGCCGCACCGCGCGCAGGAAAGCCGTGCTTGTTGCCGAAGCGGAGCCGTGATGTCCCACCTTCAGAACATCGGCCTTGAGCCCGCCGCGTGCCACGAGGTCCTGCTCGGCCACCTCGCCCGCATCGCCTGTAAAGAGAAAGGCCGTCCGCCCGTAAGTAACCTTGAGCACCGCGCTCACATCGTTCAGATCATCATAGTCAGTGCGCACCGGACCGAGGAACTGGGCCTTAACCGCCGGTTCCTCAAGCTGCACGACCGCCCCGGCACGCGCCTCTTTAACCACTACACGCTTCTCTTTAAGGGCGGCAAGCAGTCGCTCGTACGTGCGGGTGGCGGCGGCCCGCCGCGGCAGGTAACACTCTTTCACCGGCAAGGCCGCAAGGACTGCAGGCAGCCCTCCAATGTGATCCTCGTGCGGATGAGTGGCTACCACCGCGGCCAGGCTCCTCACCCCGCTCTTTTTTAAGTAATCCACCACGTTCTCACCGTCAGCGGCGTTCCCACCATCGATGAGCACGTTCTCCCCGCCCGGCAGCTGCACCAAGATGCTGTCCGCCTGGCCCACGTCCAGGTAGTGGACATCAAGGACCCGGGGCTCTCCTCCACTCCCGCCGGCATCCCGGCTGAGCCCGGACGGTGGACTGGGGCTGCAGGCGCTCAGCACCAGGAGAAGAAGCGCCAAGAAGACCGGGACACACCGCCGCCGGCGCAGAAAAGATGGCACATGCTCAGTTTTCATAGTGCTATGTATACCTCCGGCCAACCCGAGATTCGTAAGACGGGCCGAACAAAAATCCTCCCGTTTTCAGGGAGGCCGTGCCTTAAAAATAAAATGGAGCGGAAGACGGGATTCGAACCCGCGACCCTCGCCTTGGCAAGGCGATGCTCTACCTCTGAGCCACTTCCGCTTCTGGTGCCGCAGGGCAGAATCGAACTGCCGACACGAGGATTTTCAGTCCTCTGCTCTACCAACTGAGCTACCGCGGCTTATTGATTTGTAGGGAAATTGGCGGAAGCGATGGGAGTCGAACCCACGATCTCCTGCGTGACAGGCAGGCATGTTAACCACTACACCACGCCTCCGCTTATGGTGGGCGAAACAGGGCTCGAACCTGTGACCTCCTGGGTGTGATCCAGGCACTCTCCCAGCTGAGCTATTCGCCCACATTTGGTGTCGGAGGGGGGACTTGAACCCCCACGGTTGCCCACACGCCCCTCAAACGTGCGCGTCTGCCAGTTCCGCCACTCCGACGCACTGGTGCCGAAGGAGGGATTCGAACCCTCACGAGCGCGAGGCTCACTGCGCCCTGAACACAGCGTGTCTACCAGTTCCACCACTTCGGCTCTTGCGGCAGCTCGCGCTGCCGAGTACACTAACGATTATAGCACAAAATTGCTCGATGTCAAGATCGTCTCGGCGCTAAATCTGTCGTTTTAGGCGCGGATTAGGGGTTATGCCTGGGATCCGCCCGCGCTTGGCGACAGGCACCCCGCTGACCACCTTCAGATCCATGGTCATGTCAATGGGCGGTGCTGCCGTGATGTAACTGCCCACGCCGAAAGCCGCTGCACCGGCCGCCTTCAGTTCGACAATGCGCTCCGGAGTTACACCGCCTGAGACAAAAATATTTACATGCTGGAACCCCTTCTGGTCGAGGCGCTGCCGGACCTCGTACACCAGGTCGGGGGTGACCCCGCCGCGCTCGCCCGGAGTGTCGAGGCGAACCCCGCTGAGACGCTCACCCAAGGCCTCCGCCACCCGCACTGCTTCCTCAGCTTCGTCGTGGAAAGTATCCACCAGCACCAGCCGCGGCGCATCGGGCGGCATCACCTTGTCGTAAACCTTGGCCACTTCCACCGTGTCGCCCATAATTAGGATCACCGCATGGGGAACGGTCCCGGCCGGTTCCCGGCCGGCCAGTTTGGCCGCCAGGATGCAGCTGGCACCGTCAAAGCCGCCGATCAAAGCCGCCCGCTCCATCACCGGCGCCACCGCAGGGTGGAGGTGACGCGCTCCGAAGCAGAACACCGGCGCATCGCCGGCAGCCTGTTTGCACTCGCGGGCGGCGGTAGCCCAGCCGCTCGGGCTGGCCAAAAAGCCCAGGATCACCGTCTCAAAGAGGCCGAATTTGTCGTAGGGGCCTGAAATGCGCATGACAACTTCCTTAGGTGCAAACTCTTCGCCTTCATCGAGCGACCACATCTCCAGCCCTTCGCGGCCGGCCAGGAGGTGTTTAACCTCCTCCACGCCCGCCAAAATCCCGCCGCGGCGCGCAAAGATCTCCGCCACCACCGGGGTGGCGCCTAACCCCATGTGATGCAACAGCTCATAGCTGCGCACGAAGTAGATGTCGGTGGTTGCCCCTTGCATGATCTCTTCGTGGGTGGCCGAGTGAAACCGCTTGTCAGCGGCCACTTTGAGATTGCGCACGCGCTCCAGGCTCGTCAATTCTTGCGCCGGCACTTTATTTCACTCCCTTGGTAGCATCTGCCTTGTATTATTTCGACCTGCCACGCGCTAATACCTCTTTAGGGGTCGGTATTATAGATTCTTTTGTACCAGTGGTAGTTTCGCAGCACCCTGCGCACGTAGGTGCGCGTTTCGGGAAAGGGTATGTTTTCGATGGTAAATGATCCTTGCCCCTCTTTTTGCGCCGCCAGCCAGCCGCGCACATTGCCCCGCCCGGAGTTGTAAGCCGCGAGGGCCAGCACAATGTTGCCGTGAAACTCATCAAACAAGTCGCGCAGGTACCAGGCCCCGATGCGGATGTTCGTCTCCGGGTCAAACAACTTGTCCGCTGCAAAACCGGCCAGCCCCAGTTTTTCGGCTGCCCAGGCCCCCGTTTCCGGGACGATTTGCATAAGGCCTAAGGCACCGGCCGCCGACCGGGCGCGCGGGTGGTACTTGCTCTCAGCACGGATCACCGCCGCCAGAAGCAGCGGGTCCACCTGGTACTCGTTGCCATAGCGTTCGAGCAGGGGCTGGTAGTGTAAAGGAAAAAAGAGGCGCCAAAAGATACGGCTGTCGAAGACGAGGCCCGCCAAGACCAGCCAAACCGCCAACCAGGCTCCGGTTTTCATTAGTCTAAGCCGCTTTGCACTCATTTAACCGCCTTTGGACTCCTCCCCTGTTCTCCTGGCCCCCGGCGCCCCCAAAGAGCCGCCAGCGCCTCCTGCACTGCGCGGCGCGTTTGCTCCCTCGTTCCTGAATTATCGATGACGCGGTCGGCCAGGGCGCACTTTTCCGTCAAGGGCTGCTGGGCCGCAAGCCGCGCCTCGGCCTCGGCCGGGGTGAGCCCGCTGCGCTCCACCAGGCGGGCCAGCTGGGTCGCCCGGTCCGCGTAAACCACCCAGACCTCGCTCGCCGGCAGTCTCCTCCCCGTCTCGAAATAAAGCGGCACCTCCAGGACAACAAAAGGCGCCCTCGCTACGGCAGCAGCCAGCCGTTCTTGCAGGAGGGCAAAGATTCGCGGGTGGGTTATCTCCTCCAGCCGGCGCCGCTCCTCAGAAGACGCGAAAACCCGCCGTCCTAGGCGCCGGCGGTCGATTTCACCTTCGGGTGTCAGCACCCCGGTACCCCACGTCTGCACCACTTCTTCCCAGCCCGGGCTTCCCGGCACCAGCACCTCCCGGGCCAGCACATCGGCCGAGATCACTTCCCCTCCCTCCTCGGCCAGCATGCGGGCGACGGTGCTCTTGCCGCTGGCAATACCGCCGGTGAGAACGATTATCGGCGTCCCCGGCATTGTTATCCCTCCGGGTGGATACTATTCTCTTCACGGGATTCGCTTCCCTGCTGGAAAAATAAAAAAGCAGGGAGACAGTTTTACAGCAGTCGATAAAAGCCGAGCGCCACCAGCAGAGCTCCATGCACCAGCGTGGCCCAGGAAGTCTCCAGCCGCAGGAGGCGCTGCCCCAGGCCCTGGCCCACCTTTAAGGTACACAAGGCGGCGCCTCCTACCAGCGCTGACGTAATGAAGGGCGGAAAGGCCGTCAGCGCCGCTCCCAGGCCTGCCCCCAGCGCGTCGAGCGCCAGGGCGGCGCCGAGGAGTACGGCCTCACCCGAGCTGATCTCCCCGGAGGCATCCAAGTCCGCCCGGCCCGGCTCTTCAATCACCTGGATGATGAGGCCCAGCGGGCGGATGCGCAGGGAAAGCAGCTTGTCTTCGCCTGTCTTTTTGCGCTGCGACCGCCAGGCGGTAAAAAAGGAGCTCAGCCCCATACCGATAAGGATTGCACCGCCCAGCCAGCGGCTGCTCGCCGCCGGCAGCAGGCCGGCGAGGACTCTGCCTGCCAGCATGCTGCTGTACATGGCTGCCATGGACAGGCCGCTCAGTAAACAGAGTGAGACGGGTGGTATTCTGACCTTTTTTGCACCATAAGCAAAGCCCACACCCAAGCTGTCTAGGCTTACAGCCAGTGCCAGCACTAGGGCAGAAAGTTCGTCCATGCTCCTCCCTCCAGGATGGCCCCTCGTCTCCCCAGTTTATGCAGGCTTTCCGTGGTCCGTGCTTGGGGCGCATCAGCGCGGCTTATGGCTGATCTCCAGCCGCTTGGTACCATCCTGGTAGAGCTGTTCAAACCCGCGGTCGATGGTGCGAACCTCATCCCGGTCCAAGGTGATGAGGCCGTGCGCTTCCAAGAGCTGGACCACCTCGAAGAGCGAGTCCTTCTTTTCCGGAGGAAGGCTGCGCACGAACCGGTTGATCTCTTCCGGCGGCACGTTGTTCCAGAACTTCACGCCGCCGTACTGCAGGTATTTCTTGGCTCCCATGGGCAGGCCTCCCGTTTTACGCCTTGTCACATCTAGGATAACCCTGCCCGGGAGCGGCTATGCCCCGCTCACAGCTGGCACTTGGGGCAGAAAACCGTGCTCCGGCCCGCCAGGCGCTCGCCCATAAGCAGCGTGCCGCAACGCCGGCACGGCTCTCCCTTACGGCCGTACACCGCCAGCTGCCGTTGAAAGGCACCGGGCGCGCCCTGTCCGTTGACGTAATCGCGGATTGAGGTGCCACCGGCTGCAACGGCTTCCTGGAGCACCGCCCGGATGCCGGTAAAAAGGCGTGCCACCTCCTCGGCCGTCAGGGTATCGGCCGGCCTTAGCGGGCTTATGCCTGCCCGGAAGAGGGCTTCATCGGCATAAATATTGCCCAGCCCAGCCACCACCCGCTGGGCGAGGAGCACGTTTTTGATGGGACCGCGATGCTTGGCCAGCGCCTTGCCTAAACCCTGGGGCGTAAAGGCAGGGCCCAAGGGTTCCGGTCCCAAGGAAACCAAACCGGGAAGCGAGGGCAGCGCCTCGCTTGTCGTCAGGAAAACCATGGCAAATGAACGCACGTCATGGAGGTGCAGCTGGGCCGGCGGGGTGAGTGCCATGAGCAGCCGGGTGTAAGGGGTCACCGCAGCGCCCTGCGGGTAAAAAAGCAGCCGGCCCGTCATGCGCAGGTGAACCACAAGAACCTCCCCACCCTCAAGGTTGACCAACAGGTACTTACCGCGCCGGCCGAGTTCAGCAATGCGCCGGCCGACGAGGCGCCGGTTAAGCTCCGCAGGCGTAACGTTCTTCAGCTGCCGCGGGCGGAAAACCTGAACCGCTGTAATCTCCTGGCCCACAAGGTACGGCTCCAAGCTCCGGCGAATAGTTTCTACTTCGGGAAGCTCCGGCATTTTTACACCTTCTCCACCTGGTACCAATTGGGCCCCACTTTAATGTCCACCTTCAGCGGCACGCTCAGCTCCACGGCGTGCTCCATGTTCCGGCGCACAAGCTCTTGGAGTTCGGGCAGCTCCTCGGGCGGCACCTCGAAAACCAGCTCGTCGTGCACCTGCAGCAGCAGCCGGCCGGCCAGGTGCCTGGCCTTGAGCGCCGCGCTCACCTTGAGCATCGCCACCTTGATGATATCGGCCGCGGAACCCTGAATGGGGGTGTTGAGGGCCGTCCGTTCGGCAAAGGAACGCCGCGCCCAGTTGCGGCTGGTGATGTCGGGCAGGTAACGCCGGCGGTTGAGGAGGGTGGTCACATAACCGGTGAGCCGGGCTTGTTCCACCACGCGGCGCATGTAGTCGCGCACGCCCGGATAACGTTCCAGGTAGCTTTCGATGTACTCCCGGGCCTCCTGGCGCGAAACCCCCGTGTTCTGCGCCAGCCCGAAATCGCTGATGCCGTACACGATGCCGAAGTTCACCGCTTTGGCCCGGCTGCGCAGCTCTGGGGTAACCCGGCCCATGGGCACGCGGAAAATCTCCGCCGCCGTCCGGGTGTGAATGTCTTCCTCGTTACGGAACGCCGCCTGCAGGGCCGCATCGCCGGCCACGTGCGCCAGCACCCGGAGTTCAATCTGGGAGTAGTCGGCAGCCAGGATCAGCCAGCCGGGCTCGCCGGGGACAAAGGCCTCGCGCAGCCGCCGTCCCAGCTCCAAGCGGATGGGGATGTTCTGCAGGTTCGGTTCGACGCTGCTCAGGCGCCCGGTGGCCGTCACCGTTTGGGTGAAGGTGGTGTGGATGCGCCCCGTGGCCGGGTTTATCTGGGCGCCCATGGCGTCCACATACGTGGATTTCAACTTGGCGAGCTGCCGGTGCTCGAGGATTTTTGCCACCGCCGGGTGGGCGGGCGCCAGCTCCTCCAGCACCTCGGCATCGGTGGAGTAGCCGGTTTTCGTTTTCTTCTTGGCGGGCAGGCCGAGCTTGTCAAAAAGGATGAAGGCGAGCTGTTTAGGCGAATTCAGATTGAACTCCTCGCCCACCAGGCTGAAGATCTCCGCCTCCAGTGCCGCCATGCGCTCGCCGATCGCCCGGCCCATGGCGAGGAGTTTCTCCTTGTCCACCTTGATGCCCGTGCGCTCCATCTCGGCCAGCACGCCGGCCAGCGGCAGTTCCACCTCCTGGTAGAGCGGCCAGAGTTCGTCCGTCTTAAGGTTTTCCGCCAGGCGCAGCCAGAGGGTGTCCAGAGCCTGTGCCCAGGTGCAGAACACGCCGGCGCGCCCGGCGGCGTCTTCCGCCTTCTTTTCGCCCGGGGCACCCGGGAGGCGGGGCAGCTCCTCGCCCAGGTACTCCTTCACCAGGCGCGGCAGGTCGCGGCCATCGGCGGTGGGGTTGAGGAGGTAACCACCCAGCAGGGTATCCCCCGTTACATGGGCGAGGGTGAGGCCGGAGGCAGCCAGGGTGTTTAAAGCCGCCTTCACGTCGTGGGTGTTCTTGGCCAGGCCCGCATCGGCAAGGAGCGGGCGGAGGGCATCGACGTGTTTCCAGGGCACAAAGGCCACCTCCTGGCCGGCGGCCACCGCCAAACCAGCCGGTTCCTGAGCTGCACCGGGAACGATGAGAAAGCTGAAGGACCCGGCTGCCCGGACTTTTGCCGCCCAATGCGCCGCAGCCTCGGCCGTCTCAACCCGCTCATAGGCACAAACCTTTGCCGGCGCCGCGGCCGCCTTTTCGCCCTGTTCCGGAAAAAGGCGGTTCAACAGGCTGTGAAACTCGAGCCGGCGAAAGAGCGGCGCCACCCGCTCCGGTGTAGGCTTTCTGACCTGGCACTCCTCCCAATCCGCCGTGAGCGGGACATCGCGGCGAATGGTAGCCAGTTCCCGGCTGAGGCGCGCCTGCTCTTCGTTCTCGCACAGCAGTCTTCGCCAGCGCTCCTTTACACCATCGAGGTGCGCATAGATGTCCTCCAAGGTAGGAAACTCGCTTAGGAAAGCGGCCGCTGTCTTGGGACCGATCCCGGGTACGCCCGGGATGTTGTCGGAAGCGTCTCCCGTAAGCGCCTTGAAATCCGGCACCTGCGCCGGGGTAACGCCCAGCTTTTCCTTGACGCCGGCCGGATCCAGCCGTTCCAGGTCGGTGATGCCGCGCCGGGTCAGCAGCACGTGGGTATCCTCGTTCACCAGCTGCAGAGCGTCGCGGTCGCCGGTGACAATGAGCGTCTTGAAGCCGGCGCGCTCAGCCTGGGCCGCCATGGTACCGAGAATGTCGTCGGCTTCAAACCCGGCCAGTTCAAAGTACGGAACGCCCAGGGCGGTGAGCACTTCGCGGCTCAAGGCGAACTGGGAAAGGAGGTCCTCCGGCGCCTGGTCGCGCTGGGCCTTGTACAGGGCGTAGCGCTCCGTGCGAAAGGTCTCGCGCGCCCTGTCGAAGGCCACCGCCAGGTAGTCGGGCTGCTCCTCCTCCAAAAGGCGCAGCAGCATGGTGGTGAAGCCATACACGGCGTGCGTCTTCTCCCCCGCCGCCGTCGCCAGCGGCGGCAGGGCATGGTAGGCACGGTGAAGCAGGCTGTTGCCGTCAATCAAAATGAGTTTCTTCTTCACGAGGTCACCTCTTTTACACAAACCTCGGCCCGGGCCGGCACTTCGAGGTATCATCCCCGCTAGTATTTCACCACCGGGGAGGCAAATCCTCTTTAGTCCGGGCCAAAAGGCGGCTGCCCTGCCGCGGGGCAGGGCAGCCGAGACGCAGCGCTAGCTGCGGGTTCCCTTGCGCCGGCGCCGCTCGATCCACCAGGCGAAAGCCACCAGCGCCAGGGCGAGCACGAAGAAAGGCAAAGCCGCCGCCAGCCACACCACAGCCTGCCCGGCGTAATCGAGCAGGGCATTGATGCTGGAGAGCACCGCCTGCCGCGCCCGGACACCCAGGTCGGCCACGCGTAAGGTACGCACCGCGCTCACCGGCTGGGGCCTTTCCCGCAGGTCCACCGTAAGGGTTGAAAGGGCGGCCTGGTTGTCCAGATATTTGAGCCGGGCCGTGAGGGATTCGATCTCGCCGCGGACGCGCTCCAGCTGCGTTTCTACCTTGAGCACGTCATCCACCGTTTTCGCCCGCCCCAAGATGTCCAGCAGGCGCTCTTCCTGGCGCTCCAGGTTGCGGCGCCGCGCGTCCACATCCACGTACTCCTCGGTCACATCCTGACCGCCCAGTTCGCGCTGCTCCACCTCACCCAGTTTTTCTGCCGTTCGCACCACATCCATAAACGCCGGGGCCGGCACGCGCAGGGTGTAACTCGCCCCGCGGACACCGTCGCCGCGGCGCAGGTTGGAGCTTTGAATAAAACCACCCTCGGCCGCCACCACTTTGGTCAGCCGGTCCGCCGTCGCATCCAGGTCCTCCACGCGCAGAACCAGGCGGCCCGTTTGGATCACCTTGCGCTCCAGGGGCGCCGGCCCCAACGCAGCCCGCTTCGGCTGTATCGCCGAATCGCCGGCTTTCTTCTCCCCTGCAGCCGGCTGCTCGGGCGGTGCGCCTGCCACGCTGAGCTGCTCTTCGCTCTTTACAGCTTGTTGCCCTTGCTCTGACTCCGCCGCCACGTGCGGCACGCCGCCCAGGGGGGATTTGAAGCCAACCCCCGGCCTGCCTGCCAGCGGCCCACGGCCCACGATCACCGCAAGAAGCAGCACCGCCGCTACCGCCGCGAGGCCGCCGGCGGGCCACCTACCCAGCCGGCGCAGTACCTCAAGAAAGAAGGCGCGCGCTCCCGGGGCGGGAGTACCGGAACCTAGGGCCGAAGTCACTGCCTGCACGCGGCCCATGATTCTCTCTTTAAGTTCAGGTGGTGGGTTTACCGGCTCCAACGAACGAATTAAGCCCACGGTCTCTTCCAGGGAAGAGAGCTCGGCCCGGCAGGCTGGACACGCTTCCAGGTGCGCGGCGATCAGCTGGAGTTCTTCCGCTTTGAGCTGCCCGTCCAGGTAAGCGGAGAGCTTTTCCTCTACTGCCTTGCAGTCCATGCCTTCTTCCCCCTCTCACCCGGAATAGACGCCGCTGCCCAAGAAAAGTTCCCGCTCGGCGTTCAGTTTGTCGCGCAGCGTCCGCCGCGCCCGGTTAAGCCGCGACTTAACCGTGCCGAGGGAACATTGTAGGACCTGAGCCATCTCTTCGTAGGAAAGGTCCTGGATGTCCCTTAGGACCAGAGCTGTGCGCTGGTCAGGGGGAAGCGTGGCAATGAGCTGCTGCAACCGCTCCCGCACGGCCTGGCGGGCACAGAGTTCCGCCGGACCGGGCTGCGGAGCCGACACTTCGAGGCGGGTCCCGCTTTCCGTCTCCGCCTCCAAGGAAACCACCGGCCGGCGCCGGCGCCGGCGCAGCTCGTCATAGCAGATATTATGGGCAATGCGATAAAGCCAGGTGCTGAAGCTGGCTTCCCCGCGGAACTCGCCGAGTTTCACGTAGGCGCGGCAGAACACCTCTTGCGCCATTTCGCCGGCGTCGTCAGCGTTGCCCAACAGCCGGTAGGCCAGGTTGTAGATTTTGCCCTGATAGCGCTCCACCAGCGTGGCGAACGCATCCTGGTCTCCCCGGCGGCAGGCGCTCACCAGCACTTCGTCCGCAACCATCCCCCCACCCCCTCAAAGGCACACTCGAGAAGTAATTCCACCTGCAGGTGATTGATTCCTTCTGGAAGAAAAATCCTATCTTTTCCTAACGAACATTTCTCCCATTCCGGGCAGGATTGGAGGAAACCGCCGTTGAATAAATTAATTAATAATAGGTGTTACAATTCGCGTGCCGATCTACACTTATGCCGGTGGTGGACGTCCTATGCCGCTCCTCGCCGAACTGCTCCGTTTAGTGCCGCGTATCAAGGCCCAGCTCGCGTGGGCAGCATCGTTATTCGCTTTTTGGCTCGCCCTGGCCTGGGCGGCAGACAGCCAGCACCTTGTAGCCGGAGTTGTCTGTGTTTTCTTTCTGGCAATCCTGTGGCGTGAGCTCGTTCCCCGGCACAGCTTCCCGCTGCGCGCTTTTCCGGCTTTAATCCTTTACCTCGCCCTCCTGGCCGGGGAAATCCTGCAGGCCGGGGTGCATGTGGCCGCCATCGTGCTGAACCCGCGCCTCCCCATTGCTCCCGCCTTCCGCAAGGTAAAGGTGCCCCTGAGCACCCCCGGAGGAAAAACCGCCCTGGCCAACTCCATCACCCTGACCCCAGGTACCTTAACCGTGGAGGTAGAGGACCAGGCGTTCCTGGTACACATGATCGATCGCAACGTACCCTTTAACCTGCCGGAATGGACCCTTACCAAGCTTCTCGCAGAGCTCGAAAGGGGAGGAGAGCCTTGATCCAGTTCCATGCCGGGGCCGCCGCCCTGCTTGCCTTTCTCATCTTAGGGTGCCTGCTCAGGGCCTACCTGGGCCCCACCGCCGCCGACCGGGTGGTGGCGGTAAACGTCATCGGCACCAAGGCTGTCATTCTGCTCTGCCTGGTTTCCGCCGCCTTTGAGGAGGGCTTCTTCCTGGACGTAGCCCTGGTTTACTCCCTCATCAGCTTTCTGGCCACCGTTTGCCTGGCGCGCCTGGTGCTGCAAAAAGAGCAGGGAAGGGAAGCCAGGTGATGCTTGTCGCTTCTAAGCTCCTGCTCTTGGGCGGCCTGTTCTTTTCCTTCACGGCAACGCTGGGGCTGCTGCGCCTGCCGGACGTCTACAACCGCCTGCACGCCACCACCAAGTGCGACACCTTGGGCGCCGGTCTCATCCTCTTGGCCCTTATCCTCAGCGGGCGGCCGCCGGAGCAGGCGGTAAAGCTGGTGGTGATCCTTATCTTCCTCTGGCTGGCGAACCCCACCGCCGCCCATATCCTGGCCCGGGCCGCCTGGGCCGCCGGTACACCCCTGGCCCGGGGAACAGAGCTCCCGAAGGAGGAAAGGCCGTGTTAGTGGTCCGCTTGTTCCTTCTCGCCCTGCTCATCCTTTGTGCCCTGGCGGTGGGCCGCACGCGCGACCTCTTGAGTGCAGCGGTGATCTTCGCCGCTTACAGCCTCGTCATGGCCACCGTCTGGCAGCAGCTCCGAGCCCCCGACATCGCCCTGGCGGAAGCGGCCATCGGGGCCGGCATCACCAGCCTCCTCTTCATCGTGACCATCGCCCGCACCGGGAGGTACGAAAAGTGAGAGCGGTACTCATCACCTTGATCCTCCTCCTCGCCGCCGGCGCCTTGGTGGCAGTGGCCCTGGAGATGCCGCCCTTGGGTGCGCCGGGTGCTCCCGCTTTGGCAAGCCCCCTTACAGCCTACTACCAGGCGCGGGCTTTTTACGAAACCGCCTGTCCTAATCAGGTTGCTGCCATCGTGGCCGACTACCGGGCCTATGATACTCTGGGAGAAACCACGGTACTGTTCACCGCTGTCGCCGCTATCCTGACCCTCAGGCACAGCCGGAAGGAGGAGAAGGACCGTGGATGACCTGGTTCTCAAGACGGTGGCCCGGCTGCTCATCCCTTTCATCCAGCTCTACGGTTTGTACGTCATCCTGCACGGCCATCTCTCGCCCGGCGGCGGGTTTGCCGGCGGGGTGATCGTAGCGGCGGGGTTCGTGCTCTATGCCCTGGCCTTCGGCCGGTCGGCGCTCGCGGCCGTGTTTCCCGAACGTCTTTCCACTTGGCTGGAGAGCGGCGGCATCCTCTGGTACGTGGGGCTGGGTCTGGTAGGGGTTTTCTCCGGCGGGGCTTTTCTGGCCAACGCCCGGGCCGGCTTCCCCCTGGGCCCAGCCGGGCGGCTTTTTTCCAGCGGCCTCGTTTTTCTGCTCAACCTGGGCATCGGTATCAAAGTCGCCGCCACCATCGCTACGCTCTTTCGCCACCTGGAGGAGGAATAGCCGTGCACTTCGATTATGTGGCCGCGATGCTGCTTTACGTCACCGGGCTGGGGATCATGCTGTTTCACTCAAACCTCATCAAGAAGATCTTCGGAATGAACATCATGGAGACGGCCGTTTTTCTACTTTTTATCCTCAGCGGGTACGTGCGCGGGGGGAAGCCACCCATCGCCCTCCCGGGGCAGCTACCCGCAGCGCCCGTCAACCCGCTCCCCCAGGCCCTCATCCTCACCGGCCTGGTGGTTTCGGTCAGCGTTACCGCCTATGCCCTGGCCCTGGTACGCGCGCTTTACCAGGCCTACGGCACCTTGAGCGCCCCGGAGATCGCCCGGCGCAAGGGAGAGTTCTCATGACAAGCGCGCAGCTGCTCCTTCCCCTTTTAACCCTGCTGGTGGCGGCCCTGGTACTGCCGCTTCTCAAGCCGCGGCGCGCTGCGCCGTTCGCCTTGGCCGCCCTCGGCCTCGCTTTCCTCCTCTGGCTCCCGCTCACTGCCTCGGTACTGCACTCGGGAACTGTCACCTACCACCTGGGCGGGTGGCCGCCACCGGTGGGGATTGAAATAACAGCCGACAAGCTCGCCGTATTCTTCGGCGGTACGGTTTTTTTGGTCACCCTGCCGGCGGCCTTCGGCGCCGTGGTGGACCTGCCCGCCGCCGTGCCGGAGCGCGCCCTCCCCTCTTTCTGGACCCTGTACCTGCTCTTGGTGTTCTCGCTCTTGGGCCTGGCGGAGGCGGGCGATCTCTTCAATACCTACGTCTTTCTCGAGATTTCGTCCCTGGCCGCCTGTGCCTTGGTGGCCAGTGTCCACCGCCCGGCCAACCTGGAAGCCGCCTTTAAGTACCTGCTTCTTTCCACAGTGGGGTCCGGCTGCGTCCTTATGGCCATCGCATTGCTTTATATGGTGACGGGCCAGCTCAACTTGGGTTTCCTGGCCCGGGAACTGCCGTACCAGGCCCCCCTGTACCCGAAAATCGTGGCGGCCGCCGGCACCTTTCTCCTCGCCGGCCTGGGCGTAAAGGCCGCCCTCTTTCCGCTGCACACCTGGCTGCCCGACGCCCACGCCAGCGCCCCCGCTCCGGCCAGCGCCCTCCTTTCCGGGCTGGTGGTGAAGGCTTACGTGGTGGTGCTCGTACGGGTGGTCTGGGGTACGTTGGGCCAGGTGTTCCTTACCCTGCTCCCCTTTAAGACGCTGCTCCTTGTCCTGGCTACCGCTTCCATCTTCTTCGGCTCCATTTCAGCCATGGCCCAGGTTGACCTCAAACGGATGCTGGCCTACTCCACCGTGGCGCAAATGGGTTACATCTTCCTGGGTTTGGCCGCAGGTAACGTCACCGCCTTTACCGGTGCCATTCTGCACATTTTTAACCACGCTCTCTTAAAAGGTACGCTTTTCCTGGCCGCCGGGACCATCATCCGGCGCACTGGGGAGCGACACTTGCCGAACCTCATCGGCAGCGGGCACACCTGCCCGACCGCCCTGTCGGCTTTTTCCATCGCCGCCCTCGGCATGGTGGGTATCCCGGCCACCTGCGGGTTTACCAGCAAGTGGCTGCTTACCGTAGGCGCCCTCCAGGCCGGTTCGCCGCTACTGGCCTGGGTTGTCCTCCTTTCCAGCCTGCTCAATGCCGCCTACTATCTACCGGTAATAATCCTCGGCTTCTTCGGCCACGGCAGTACCGGTGAGATTCGTTTCCACTGGGACCGTGTGCCGGCCGGACTGCTTCTGCCGGCCGGCTTCCTGGCCTGCGCCAGCATTGTTTTCGGGCTCTGGCCTTCACTACCCCTGCACCTGGCCCAAGATATCGCCCACCAGTTTTTCCTCTAAGCGAAGGAGGCCGGCCGCGTGCTTTTTCTTCTCGTTCTCATCCTTGTCCCCGTCCTCACCGGTTGTTTCCTCCTTCTCTTCGCGCCGCCGGACAAGGTCGCCTGGCGACTGGCCCTCTCCGCCAGCGTCCTCGCCGCCGCCGGTGCTTTGCAGCTCCTGGCCGGGCCGCACCCGCGCCTGCTGTTCGCTTACCGGTTTACACCCATCGTCTCCCTGGCCCTCGTCATGGATGCCATGGGCCTGCTTTTCGCCCTGATAGCCTCCTGCTTGTGGGTCTTCACCGTTATCTACTCGCACGGCTACATGGCGCACGAAGAGCGCCTGCGAAGTTACCTGGCCTTTCTCATCCTCTCGCTGGGCATCACCAACGGCATAGCGCTCGCCGGCAACCTGGTAACGCTCTTTTTCTTCTACGAAGCCCTCACGCTGGTCACCTTTCCCCTGGTTATCCACCGGCACACGCCGGAGGCCATGCGGGCCGGCATCGTCTACCTGGCCTACAACCTGGCCGGCGCCACCCTGGTCCTTTTGGCCATCGCCACATTGGCCGGCCATGTCCACAAGGTAGACTTTATCTACGGGGGCATCATACCCCCAGGGCTGTTTACGCGCGTCCAGCTCGTCCGGCTCGTTATCCTTTTTGTGGCCGGCTTTGGTGTCAAAGCTGCTGTGATCCCGCTCCACCACTGGCTACCCCGGGCCATGGTGGCACCCACCCCCGTGAGCGCCCTGCTGCACGCCGTGGCCGTGGTGAACGCCGGGGTGTTCGGCTTACTCCGGGTCTGGGCTTACATCCTCGGCGCCGAAACGCTGCGCGCCATGGACCTGGCACCTCTCCTGCGCTGGCCCATGGCCGCCACCATCATCCTCGGCTCCATCTGGGCCTTTCGCCAGGATGACCTGAAGCGCCGCCTGGCTTACTCCACCATCAGCCAGCTGGCCTACATGGGCCTGGGCGCCTCTTTCCTCTCGCCCAGCGGCTGGACGGCCGCCCTGCTCCACTTTTTTAACCATGCCCTCCTTAAGATCACCCTGTTTTTCTGCGCCGGCAACCTGGCCATTGGCAGCGGTAAAACCCGGGTAAGCGAGCTGGGCGGCGTTGGTTTCAGCCAACCCTGGACGCTGGCGGCCTTTACGGTGGCCAGTGGCGGCATGATCGGCCTCCCGCCGGTCAACGGCTTTCTCAGCAAATGGTACCTGGGCCTGGGCGCCCTGGAAGCCGGGCTGCCGGGTATGGTGGGAGTGATCCTCTTGAGCGCTTTGCTCAATGCCGGCTACTTTCTGCCCATTGTCTTTACGGCCTTCCGCCGGGAGCCGGCCGCCGTGCCGGCGCCGAGCGAGCCCCCGCTCACCATGCTGCTCCCCACCCTCCTTCTCGGCGCCGGCTGCCTCGTTTTCTTCTTCTGGCCCCAGCTGCCCCTGCTCCTTGCCGCTTGGTTCCAGGGCGGGGGTTAAACCGGCGACCGGGGGCCATCATGCCGAGACCAAAGGAAAGGAAGTGCAGAATGCTACTACTCATACCGCTCATCTCCGTGGCCGTCCCCCTGGTCGTGGGCGTCCTGACCCTGCTGCTCCCCTGGCCCGCCGAGCGCCGGGCGCGCTTCTCGACCTTGATCCATGCGGGACTCCTGCTGCTTCTCCTGGGCCTTTTTCCCGCCGTACGCGCCGGGCGTCCCCTGACGTACAACGTGGCGGCCCTGCTGCCCCCGCACGGGCTCTTCCTGCGCGTGGACACGCTAGGCTACCTGCTGGCCTTAGTCGTGGCCTTCATCTGGTTTCTGTCTTCCCTCTATGCCCTGGCCTACATGCAGTGCGAAAAGCACATACCGCGCTACTGGGCCTTTTCCAACTTCACCCTCTGCGGTTGCCTGGGCGTAGCTTTTGCCGGCGATCTTTTCAGCTTCTTCATCTTTTTTGAATTCATGTCCCTCATTTCTTACATGCTGGTCATTCATACGGAAACACCGGCGGCACTGCGCGCCGGCGCCAAGTACCTTTACCTCGGCATCATCGGCGGCCTCTTTCTTCTCTACGCCATCATCGCCACCTACGACCTCGCAGGAGAACTGTCTTTTACGGCACTGCGCTCTTTCCGCTTCCCTGATTTCAGCCTGTACACCTTTTCCATCTTTCTCTCTTATGTCATCGGCTTCGGTATCAAGGCCGGCATGGTGCCGCTGCACGTCTGGCTGCCGGACGCCCATCCCGTGGCACCGGCACCGGCCAGCGCCCTCCTCTCCGGCGTGCTGCTCAAAACGGGTGCCTTCGGTATGGCCCGGACGTTTCTGGACGTGTTCGGCCGTACGTACCTGGAAGCTGCCGGCTGGGCCCAGATCGTGGTGGTGCTGGCCGGCATAAGCATCATCTTCGGCTCGCTGGTGGCCATTGTGCAGGACGATCTCAAACGGCGCCTCGCCTACTCCAGCATCAGCCAGATGGGTTACATTCTGCTCGGCTTAGGCCTGCTCACCCCGGCGGGACTTTATGGCGCCGTACTCCACATCCTTAACCACGCCCTCATGAAAAGCGGCCTCTTTCTGGCGGCCGGCGCCGTGATTTTCCGTACCGGACGCCACAAGGTTTCTGAACTCGATAACGTCGGCTGGGCCATGCCGCGCACCATGCTGGCCTTTACCGTCACCGCTCTGGCCATGGTCGGGATACCGCCGCTGGGCGGCTTTATCAGCAAGTGGTACCTGGGGCTGGGAGCCGTCTCCGGCGGCCAGCCGCTCTTTCTCGGCTTTCTGCTCCTCTCCAGCTTTCTTAACGCCCTGTACTACCTGCCCATTGTTACCCGCGCCTTCTTTAACCGTGCAGCCTGCCCCTTTGCCGCCTTCCAGGTGCTGCCACCGGAAGAAGCCCCCACCGCCGCCTCCGACACCGCTTCCGGGCCGCTTCCTCTGGAACCGCGGCCGCTCTTGCCAGAGCTGCCGCCGGCCATGCTATTTTCGATCCTCACCCTGGCCGCAGGCACCCTTTTCTTCGGCCTTTTCCCGACGTCCCCACCTTTTTCCTTGGCGCAAGAGGTGGTTCAGACCTACTTTGGAGGCTAACCCATGCCGCAAGGTGTAACCTTGGTTCTACCGCTCCTCGGCGAGGGGCTGCGCTTCAGGTCCGATGCCCTGAGCCTGCTCTTTGTTCTCCTAACCCTGTGGGTCGGGTTCTGGGCGACCCTGTTTTCCTTCCCCTACCTCTCCCACGGGCACACGCGCGGCCGTTTTTACCTCTGCTGGCTGCTCACCCTGGCCGGCTGCCTGGGATCGTTCCTGGCTGCTGACCTCTTCACCCTTTACCTCTTCTTCGAGCTGATGTCGCTCGCTTCTTGGGCGCTGGTGGTACACGAAGAAGACTACGCCGCGCTAAAAGCCGGGGGCACCTATCTCTACCTCAGCCTGGCCGGCGGGCTGGCGCTGCTCGCGGCGGCTTTCCTCCTCCAGGCGAGCTGCGGGACAACCGCCTGGCAGCAGCTCTCCCTCCTCCCGGCACCGCCGGAGGGAATCCTCCGGCCGGTAGCCTCCCTGCTTCTGGCGGGCTTTGGCCTGAAAGCCGGGGTTTTCCCCCTGCACTTCTGGCTGCCCCAGGCCCACCCGGTGGCCCCCGCCCCGGCCAGCGCCCTCCTGTCCGGCATCCTGCTTAAGGTGGGAGCGTACGGCCTGCTGCGCACCGTGAGCCTCCTGGCCCGGTGGGAGTTCACCGCTCTGGCACCGCTCGGAACACTCCTGGCCCTTCTGGCCGTCTTCACCATGCTGCTGGGTGCCTATGAGGCGCTCCAGCAGCAAAACGCCAAGCGGCTTTTAGCCTTCTCCAGCGTAAGCCAGCTGGGCTACGTGGTCCTGGGCGCCGCCCTGGCGGCACTCCTAGCTCCGGCCTTTCCCCTGGTGTGGGCCGCGGCCCTTTACCACGCGCTCAACCACGCCCTGGCCAAGGGCGCGCTCTTTCTCACCGCCGGCTCGTTAGGGGTGCTGAGCGGCTCCCTGGAGCTCAGCGCTGCGGCCGGGCTTGGCCTGAGGTACCGCGGTCTCGGCGCCGCAGTGACGCTGGGGGCGGCCGCCATGGCCGGTTTGCCCGGACTGAGCGGCTATCTCAGCAAAACCCTGCTCCACCATGCCGTGGTGGCAGCGCCCCAGGCGGCGGGTGCCGTCTGGGGGCTCCTCGAGCCCCTCTTTCTCCTGGCCGGCGCCGGGACAGTGGCGTACTACTTGGTGTTCCTTACTCCCTGGTACCAAAAAAGCGGTGCTCGCCCGCAGCGGGCCGCACCGCTTCTCTGGCTGCCGCCTCTCGTTCTCACCCTCAGCGCCCTGGCGGCCGGCGCCCTGCCCGGGCTTTTCCTGCCGCGCCTTGTCGTCCCGGCCGCCCTGGTTCTCATGAAAGCGGAAGAAGCCCACCACCTGGCAGCAGAGCTGGAGCACTTTCACCCCTGGTCGGCAGCCGATCTCAAGGGAGCCATCTTCACCGTAGCCCTGGGCCTCCTCGTCTACGCCGCTTACGCCCGCGGCCTGCTGCCGCGCCGGCGTACAAGCCCCCTCTCTTGTCCACGGCTGCCGCTCGCCGCGCTGCTTAAGAGGCTTGGCCGCAGCATCCGCCAGGCCCTCGCCCCGCTCGCGCAAGCCGGCCGCAGTAGAGCGGCCGCTTTCCTCCGGCCGCTTTACGCTCCGGCCTCAAAGCTAGCCCCCGGTGCTGCAGCTCGCGCTCTTGCTGCCTTGGCAGCGCGCCTGGCACCCAGTACGGCGCCGGATAGTCACCGGTCCGATCCCCTGGCAATGCTGCTGCGGTCCTTTGCCGCGTTAGGTAGCCAACTGCGTGCGGCCGAGGAGCTGGCTGATCGCTCCCGGGCCCACCTCGTCCGCCGTGCGGTGGCAGGGGTACCCTTTCCGTCGACCGATTACTTTCTTTCCGCTGCCGGCGGCCTTCTGCTCGTCACCTGCCAGGTTCTCAACGTCCTGGATGACCTTCTAAACGAGTTGGGCGCCGCCCTGGGCCGCGGCACCCTGGCTCTTTTTCGCTCTACGGCGCGGCTCGACGAGGCCCTGGAAAACTTGAGCACCACCCTGGCCCGCTCCCTCCACTCTTTCCTGCGCCGACTAGGCCACCTGGAGGCGCCGCCCCGTCCGGCCGCAAACGCCGACCCGCCGCTTACCCGCTGGGAGCGCTTCCTGCACCTGGACCTGCTCAACCTGGATGTGGCTGTTCTCCTGCTGGCGCTCCTTCTTATCCTTACCCTCTTGTACTTTCTGCTCACGGCCTAAAGCCCTCCAGGACGCAGGCCCGGGCTGACGCCCGGGCCCGTTTTATCAGGCGATGGAAGCTGAGCAGAGGCTGCTCCGGCCCAGCGGGTTAAGCCTGGTTGGCAAACGCTCGTCCGAAGCGCAGCGTCGCCTTGAGCTGACTTGCCTCTACCTTGGCGGTTTTGCAGGCGGCGACACGGCCGGGTCGCCGGCGGGTGTGTTCTCTTCCAAGGCGCGTACCGGCGCCGCTTCCTGCACCTCATCCGCCGCTGGGGCCGCTGGAGGCGCAGCCGGCGGCGGCAGCGTGGGCTGCTCCTCTTTGGCCGGCGCCTCTGGCGCCCCGGTCACCGGGACCACTGCCGCCCGCTCGACAACCTCAACCAACCTTTCCCCGGCGAGCACCGTAACCTTAGCCGAGAGGAGCTCGGCAAGGACAGCGGGGGAAACGTACAGCTCTTGGCCCCGCAACCTGCCCGGCCACTCTTTTTCCGCCCCGAGCGCCACCTGACGCTCCGGATCCCAGCTCACCTTTGTTCCCAAGGCCTGTGCAATGGCCCCGGCCGGCAACCAGACCTGGTCGCCTTCATACCAAGCTCCGCAGCCCAGGTCCTCGCCGTTTACTTTGACAGCCCACTGGAAGAGCTCCAGGACCTTGTCTTCGTCATTCCAGGCGCTTTTGATGCCCAGCACCCGCTGCAGGTCCCCCAGGCGGGCAAAGGACCGTTGTTCCACCAGGTGGACCGGAAGTACAGCTGTGCCTATGACCACGGCTTTACGCCGCGCATCCCAGCCGACGGGCAGCTTAAAAGCCGCCAGCACCGGGCGTACAGCGAGCAGGGTTTCCCCGGAAACCACCGTGGTCTCCACCGTTTCCTCCTGCCCGGCAACGCGCACGCACGTTCCCAGCGAGACGAAGCTCGCCCCCCGGCGGCTGGCCACAAGCGCCTTCTTGATCTCTGCCGGGGCATAATGGCCGTCCAGCCCCGACTTTTTAAGGCGGGCCAGCACCGCTTCCACCGTGGGGGTGCCGCGGCGGTAAACATCGGGGTAGAACACGAGGCAGGTCTGCCCGGTCATGGGGTCAGTCTCCAGGCCCAATGTCTCGTAGGTGATCATCAGAGGCGTTCCCACAGGAATCAAAGGGAAAAGCTCTTCCACATCCTCATTGCGCATGCGGACGCAGCCCAGCGACACGGCTTTGCCGATGGAGGAAGGGTTGTTATTGCCATGAACGCCGTAACCGCTGGGAAGAAAGCCCAACCAGCGCCTGCCCAGCGGGTTGCCCGGGCCGGGAGGCACCGGACGCCCGCCGAAGGGCGGGTACCAGGTGGGATTCACCACTTTGCTGATGATGCGGAAGCTACCCACAGGCGTAGGCGCGGTGGGCTTTCCCACCGCCACCGGGTACCTTTTCACTTCTTTCCCATCGCGAAAGTACGTCAGGGTAAAGCTGGGTATGTTGATGACGAGGGCGGAGCCTTTGGCGGGCGGCGAGAACTCCTGCAGCGCCGCCGTAGCCGTCGCCGGTTCCGCCCGGACCGCGCCCGGCCAGACCAGCAGCGCCACCGCAACGAGCACCGCCCCGCGCCAGGCTGTCTTCTTAATCCACCTCCCCGTATATCTCCAAGTCGCAGGCAGGGGCACAGCATCACTCCCTTTTTGACCCTTCCGCCGGAATATATGCCCCGACCCCTGCCGCTATGTCCGCAGACACAAATTTTAACCGTTTTGTAACCATCAGACCGCAACGGCTCTGCGGGTTAACCTGTTTTCACGCTACCCAAAAGAAAAACCCTGGGCGCCAGCCCAGAGCCCTGCAAGTCTATATTTGGTGCCGAAGGCCGGGGTCGAACCGGCACGTGGGGTGAACCACACTTGATTTTGAGTCAAGCGCGTCTGCCAATTCCGCCACTTCGGCACTGCTACAGCAGCTAAGTACATTTTAGCACAGGCATAGCGTCCTGGCAAGACACTGCGCGCCCGGCGCCGTTTTCTTTAGCCACACGCTTCTTGCAGCATAAGAGCCGCCGTTTGCGTGATGAAGTCCTCGGGGGCTGCTCTCACTGGCCCGGAACGGCCAGCGCGGATTCGTCGTGGGAACCGGGCACGCCCTTCCCCGCCGCCCAAGAGCAGATGGCTCTCAGCGGGCACTCCAGGCAGCGCGGCTCCTGGGGCAGGCAGATGTAGTGGCCCAGGGCGTCGATGAGAGCGTGGTACTCGTTGAAGAGCCGGTTGCCTGCCGGAAGATTTGCGATAAAGAGCTCCTGCAGTCGGTCGTAGCTTATCTTTTCCGGCACCAGCCCCAGACGCGAGAAAATGCGTACCGTGTAGGCATCCATAGGCATGATGGCTTTCCCGCCCGCGTAGCAGAGGATGGAATCCACCGTCTCCTTCCCCAGGCCCCAAACGCCGAGAAGCTCTTTGCGTAACTCCGGCAGCGGCCGGGCAAACAAAGCCTCTAGGGAACCGCCGTAGTTTTTATGCAGGTAAAGGCAGAAGGCCTTGAGCTTGCGCGCCTTTACCTTATAGTAACGGGTGGGCCGGATAAGCTCCTCCAGTTCGGCCTCGGGCAAAGCCAAAAGGGCCTCCGCCCTTAAGGCCTCTCGCGCCTTTAAGTTGCCAATCGCTTTTTGTACGTTGCGCCAAGCCACATTCTGGGTAAGGATCGCCCCGACGATGACCTCGAACGGCGTCTCAGCCGGCCACCAGTGGCGCGGACCAAACTTTTCCCACAGGCGTTGGTAGACCTGGAGAAGCTGTGCTTGAAGCCCTTCTTTCCGCTGGAAGCCCTCCTTGTTTCTTCGCACTTGGAGCACCTCCACCAACAGGGTAACGGAGCCGGCCGCAGAAGTCAAGGGAAGAATCTCCCAGCACAGGTTGACTGCCTCATTCTAACGTGTTATCATAGGCGCAAGAGCTTTTGTGGCTTTTGTGGCTTTTATTATTTATTGGGTTAGGGAAGCGTTTAGGGAAGGATGAGGGCGTTGACGGGTTCACTTCACGCATACATAGTTCCTGCTATCACCTCCGTCGGCCTCGCTGTACCCGCACGAACGGTAACCAACAAAGACCTTGAGGCGACTCTTGCCACCACCGATGACTGGATCCGCCAGCGTACCGGGATAGAAAGACGGCACCTGGCATCGGCCGAAGACAAAACCGCCACGCTGGCCGCCAAGGCCGCCTCAGTTGCGTTAAACGCGAGCCAGCTTACAGCAGAACAATTGGATGCCATTATCGTAGCCACTTCTACACCCGACGATGCTCTTGTTTCCACTGCTTGCCAGGTGCAGGCCGCCCTGGGGGCGAGCCGGGCCTTCGCTTTTGACCTGGCGGCAGCGTGCTCCGGCTTTGCTTACGCCTGTGCCGTGGCCGGTCAATGGATCAGAAGTGGTCAAGTCCACTACGCCCTGGTAATTGGGGCCGAAACATTCTCGCGGTTGGTGAACTGGAGCGACCGCCAGACGGCCATCCTGTTCGGCGACGGGGCCGGCGCCGCGGTGCTAAGTCCAGTGCCCTTAAGGCGCGACGACTGGTACTGCCACCTGGGGGCCGACGGCTCGGGAAAAGATCTCCTCTTTGCTCCCCGTGGTAGCTACCTGCAAATGAAAGGTCGTGAGATCTTCAAATTCGGGGTGCGCGCAGTAACGGAAGAACTGGAGCACCTAGCAGCTCAGTCTGGACTTCGCCTGCAAGAGATAGACCTTTTTGTCCTGCACCAGGCCAACCAGCGTATCATCGAAGCGGTGGCCCAGCGGCTCAATCTTCCGCCCGAACGCTTTTTCAGCAACATCGCGCACTATGGCAACACCTCCGCCGCTTCCATTCCAATCGCCCTGGCCGAAGCCGCCCAGAAAGGGCTGCTTGGCCCGGGCAGCCGTGTCGCCCTCGTCGGCTTCGGCGCCGGCTTAACCTGGGCCACCTGCCTTTTGACCTACCAGCCGTTGGTATGCGGACAAACAGGGGGAGGTGAGAATGGAGCCGATAACGCACCGTCGTTCAACAACAATTCTACTATCAGGAGGTAATGACGGTATGCCGGTTAACCTCAGTTTCGCCAAGCGCTATGTGAGTGAGGCCCTGCTGCGTGAAGGTTTAACCTATTTGTCCAAGGACCCGGTAGGGAATCTTACCAGGATCCTCGCCGTGGGGAAGCTTATCGCGCAGCGCGAAGAGCACCGCCAGGCCATCGCAGCGATCGAGCATAACATTAAGACCTACCCCGCCGTCCGCACTCTGGCCGAAGACGTGCTACGCAATTCGCACCGGAATATTCTCGACCATCTCATTTACAACTGGGCGGTCAATTCGGCTCTACTAGGCATTCCCCGCCAGCGCCAGCTCTCCGAGAAGCTGGGCTACAACATCCCCCACTTTCTGCTCATCGATCCCACCAGCGCCTGCAACCTCCGCTGCAAGGGCTGCTGGGCCGGTGAGTATCCCCACCACGACGCCTTAAGCTATGAGCGCCTGGACCAGCTCTTAAGCGAGGCCAAGGAGCTGGGTATTTACTGGATCGTCATGTCGGGCGGCGAACCGTTCCTTTACCCGCGGTTGTTCGATCTGGCGGCAAAACATAACGACATGGCCTTCATGCTCTACACCAACGGCACCTTGATTGATGACAGGGTAGCCGATAAAATCATCGAAGTCGGCAACATTTCTCCGGCCATCAGCTTGGAAGGCTGGGAAAAGGAAACCGACGACCGCCGGGGGGAGGGAGTGTTTCAGCGTATCACGGCGGCGATGGACCGGCTGCGGGCGCGCGGCGCCGTGTTCGGGATTTCACTCACGGCCACACGTGCGAATGTCGCCACCATTGCCTCCGACGCTTTCCTGGACTTCCTTACGGAAAAAGGCGCACGCTACGGGTGGCTGTTCCATTACATCCCTATCGGTAGAAGCCCGGACCCGAATCTTATGCTCACCCCTGAGCAGCGCGCCTTCCTGGCCCGGCGCGTTCCCTACATCCGTACTCACTGGCCCTTGCTCCTGGCGGACTTCTGGAATGACGGTGAGTATACCCAGGGTTGCATCGCCGGTGGGCGCCGCTACCTCCACGTTACGCCTAACGGAACGGTAGAACCATGTGCCTTCGTCCACTTTGCCACCGACAACATTTATGACAAACCCCTGGCCGAGATTCTCCAGTCACCGCTTTTTGAGGCATTCCAAAAGCGGCAGCCGTTTTCGAAAGACCACCTGCGTCCCTGCCCCATCATCGACGTACCGACGGCTCTCCGCACCATCGTGCGCGAAAGCGGGGCCCAACCGACGCACCCTGGCGCAGAAACCGTGCTTGAGGGCGCAATTGGATCTTTCCTCGACGAACGCTCGCGCGCCTGGGCTGAGGAGGTGACTAAGCTCCGAGCTGAGAGAGCTGAGACCGCCCAAGGCCGAGCAACCGGACGCTAGCCCCATGAATTGTGAAGGGAGAAAGCAAGCGGATGGCCTATGCGTTTAGCAGGTTAGTAGCCAGGTCTCTGCTCTGGCTATTGGGGCCACCCCTAATCACCGGCCTGGGGAATATCCCCCGGACGGGCCCAGTCATTGTCGTGGCCAACCATACCAGCCTTCTGGACGGCTTCCTTTTGGCCGCTTTCTGGCCGCGCCGGCTTACGTTCTTATCAGCCGCCTACTTGTTCAAATTACCACTCGTCGGAACCTTCTTGCGGGCCGTGGGCGCCATTCCCGTCCAGAAGGAAAACGGCGAGCTCTCCGCCATGCGGGTGGCCCTGCGCGTTTTGCAGCAAGGAGGAACTCTGGCTCTCTTTCCCGAAGGCAGGGTTTCACCGCCAGGCAAGCTGGGGGCCTTTCAAGCCGGCTGGGCATATTTAGCCGCCAAGAGCGGTGCACCGGTGCTGCCAGTAATCATCACGGGAACGCAGAACGTCCTGCCCAAAGGGGCAACCCTGCCGCGCCGCAGCAAAATCGGGCTCAGCATCGCCACAGCGCAGTGGGTGGAGAAAAGTGAGCGGCCGCGGGCAGACACCTTGGCATCTCTGAACACAGCACTGCACAGGGACATGGAGCAAATGCTGTACACCGTGTCGGTCAGCACACACTGACTCAGCTCACAGCGGAGGTTACCCATGCAAAACAAGAATCACCAACCAGCTGGCACACTACCGGCAATTGGCCTGGCCCTGGGGGGCGGCGGAGCGAGGGGCTATGCCCACCTGGGTGTACTCAAAGCCCTACATCAGTCAAACATCCCTGTCGCCGTTATCGCCGGGACCAGCATGGGAGCAGTGGTGGGGGCAGCATACGCTGCGGGCCGCCCCATCGAAGAGTTAGTGGAGATGGCCCTGGAGATGCACTGGAGGCGGTTATTCTCTTTAGCCGACCTTACGCTACCCCGCCAGGGTGTGCTGGCCGGCAACCGGCTGGAAGAGTACTTTAACACGCTGACCAAAGGGAAGACCTTTGACCAGTTGGATGTACCGCTTACAATCGTTGCTACCGATATTGCTACCGGCAAGCCGGTACATCTCAATTCTGGTCCCGTCGCCCCGGCCGTGCGGGCCAGCATGGCTGTTCCGGGAATCTTTTGCCCGGTGAAGGTGGGCCAACGCCTCCTGGTGGATGGCTCAATAGCAACGCCCGTCCCAGTAGCAGCCCCCCTGGAAGCGGGAGCCACCGTGGTGCTGGCTGTTGATGTCTGTTCGTCAGTGGATCACAGCGATGTCCTGGTCCAGACGTGGAGGTGGTTAAAGACCGTGCGGACCAGGCGAGTACCTCAGGGGGTGGGCCTTTCCGCTGCCTGGCGTTTCTTTAAGCCGACGTTGCCCCAATGCGTCAGCATTGTCAGCCGTTCGCTGGAACTCTGCGCTCATTACCCTGCCACTCCTGCGCTGGTGGCTTTGCCCGGCCGTTACTGGCGGATACGACCGGCGGTGGACCACGTAAGGTGGTATGAATTTCACCGGGCCAAGGAGTGCATTGACGCCGGTGAAGCAATCGGGCGGCAGGTGGCCCGGGAAATCACTTCTGTTCTTGAGAAAGGCTGGAGTTCTTAACAGGAAGCCTCAAACTAAGTTCGAAAGGAGCGGGAAGATTATGAAGGAACTGATTGCTAAAAGCCTGGCCTTGAGCTGGGGAGTCATTGCCATCACCCGGGAGACAGCGGAGAAACTAGTGGACGAACTGGTAAAAAAGGGCGAAGTGAAGCAAGAGGAAGCCAAGGATTTGGTAAGCGGCCTGGTGGAACGAGGTAAGAAAGCGCGGGAGGAAGTACAACAAACCATTCGCCAAGAAGTAACGCGGGCGTTGAAGGAACTCAGTCTCCCCTCCCGGGATGATCTCCTTCGCTTGGAAGAAAAGCTGGACCGTTTGCTGGAACGCGAAGAAAAGAAGGGGGCGCTAGGCGGCCAAAACCAGGCGCGTGACTAGGCAACCTCGATGCGAAACGGCTTGACTAATGGCATGCGGCCGGGGATAATGATGTTGAGCGTTCTTATCAGGAGGCCTGGACATGGAGCTGACCCGCCGGCGTAAAGAGTGCTTGGAAAAGGTGGTTACCCTTTACCGGAAATCCGGTTTGCCTGTCCACTATGCCGGCATTGCCGAACTCTTGGGCGTTACCAAGTGGTCGGCATACGAGATGCTGCGCAAATTGGAGAAGGAAGGTTTTCTCGCCACCGAGTACGCCGTCAATCCCGAAGCGCGATTCCCCGGCCGCTCCATGGTGTTTTTCCGGCCCACCGCTCAGGCACTGGGACTGGTAGAAAGTAATGAGGGGAAGAATGGTTGCCCCGGTGCAACCTGGGAGCAGGTGCGTTCTCGGTTGCTGCGCCTCTGTACCATGGGGAACACTAAGGCCATCGCTGAAGAATTGCTCAACAACTTCGGTAACAACAGTGGTCTTGAATACCCTTTTTTCGTCAGCGCCTATATTTTGAGCCTGCTGGTGATCTACCTGAGAAGCCTCAGTCACAAAAGCATTGCTTTTCTGAAGGAGCTCCTGCACCAGACCGAAGCAGCAGATGAAGGGTTTAGCGTGTTTGCCGGCGTAGTGATCGGTAGCGTACTTAGAACGGCCGCCCAGTTTCCTCTTGCCACACAGCTGGCCCAGTATGTCAGACAGCTGCAGGCAGCCATGAGCCGCCTCGGCGCTGAGGATGTTGAACGCCTGCGGCAGTTCCTGTTGGACGCTCTCTCCAGGGTGCTGGATTCCCGTTCTGCATCGATGAAGTCCAGTCCTACGGCCTAACACGCCGCCAGATCACCGGCCACAACAAACCGGCAACTATACGCTGCGTTGACGTATGGTGCCTGATAACCGCGCGCTACGTGGTTTCGCCAGGTAGAGGGAAAGCCGGATGGAAAGAGGGGGCAAAAGTCCCCTCTTTGCAAATGCCCCGGGAAAGTAGGTGAACGGCACGTCTTTCTTTACCGCTTACTCACGGCTGGGCCGTCTCAGGGAGATCGTCCAGGTACTCTTTCGCTACGGGTTCGGCTACCTCGTCGACCAGCTGGACCTTAAGGAGCTCCTCTCCCCCTTTGACCGGGCCCGAAAAGTGGCGGAAGAAGAAGCGCCCTCCCGGGGGGTGCGGCTGCGCCGCGCCCTGGAGGACCTCGGACCTACGTTCGTCAAGCTGGGCCAACTCCTGAGCACGCGCCCGGACCTGCTGCCGCCGGACATGGTGAGCGAACTGGCCAAGCTGCAGGACCGCGTCCCGCCCTTCCCGTTTGCCGATGTACGGCAGGTGGTGGCCGCGGAACTGGGGCAGGAGCTGGACGAGGTGTTTGCCTCCTTCGACCCGGAACCGGTGGGCTCGGCCTCCTTGGGCCAGGTCCACCGGGCCGCCCTGCCGGACGGCCGCCGGGTGGTGGTCAAGGTACAGCGCCCGGGCGTGGCGCGCATTATCCGCACGGACCTTCTGGTTCTGGCCGATCTGGCCCGGCTGGCCGACCGGCGCACACCCTGGGGGCGCATTTACAGCTTCAGCGACATGGTGGAAGAATTCAGCCGTTCGCTCAACGAAGAATTGGACTACACCGCTGAGGCGCGGCACGCTGAACGGCTGGCCGCCGCCTTCCGCGATGATCCGGATGTACATATTCCCAGCATCCACTGGGAGTTCACCACCACCCGGCTGCTCACGCAGGAGTACCTGGCCGGCATCAAGCTGGAAGAGCATGCCGCGCTGCAGGCAGCCGGCTATTCCCTGCCGCGGCTGGCCGAGAAGCTTACGCGGGCCATGCTGAAACAGATTCTTGAGGCTGGGTACTTTCACGCCGACCCCCACCCGGGCAACATCGTCGTCTTGCCGGGGGAAGTCATCGGCTTTCTCGATTTCGGCCTGGTGGGCTACCTCTCCCGGGAGCGAAAAGAAACCTTTTTGCGCCTGATCCTGGCCGTTCACCGCCATCAGACCGATGTTCTGGTTCAGGGGCTCAAAGAGCTGGGCGCCGCCACCGTCCCGCTGCAAGAAAGCGAGCTGCGCCGGGACATCGAGCTTTTGCTGGACAAATACTATGGCCTGCCCCTGGCACGCATTCACCTCGGGCAGGCCATCCGCGAGCTCATGGACGTCGCCTTTCGCCACCATTTGCGCCTGCCGGCCGACTTCACCCTGCTCGCCAAAACGCTCCTCACCCTGGAGGGCGTAATCACGGGACTCAACCCCAAGCTGAGCCTGCTGCAAATCATGGAGCCCATTGCGCGCAACTACCTCAGGGAGCGCCTGGCACCGCGCCACCTGCTCGCGAGCGCCGGCGAGCGGTTGGGCGAGTACATCACGCTCGCCGAAGACCTGCCGCGGCTCCTCAAGAACCTGCTGGAACAGGCCACGGGTGGGGAACTTAAGCTGAGCTGGGAACTGCCGGAGCTCGAGGCGTCCCTTCGGCGCCTCGACCGGATCAGCAACCGCCTCTCTTTTAGCATGGTCCTTCTCGCCTTCAGCATCATCATGGCCAGCCTCATCCTCGGCTCCGCCATCATCGGCCCCGCTGCCGGCGCCCGCTCCCTCCTCTGGCGCCTGCCCATCCTGGAGCTCGGTTTCCTTACCGCCGGCATCATGGTAGGCTGGCTCATCTGGGCCATCTTCCGCTCGGGCCGGATTTGAAGTTCCCAGGCCCGCCGGCGCGTGCTATAATGAACAGCAAAAGCAGACTCAGGGGAAAGAGTTAGGAGGACAAAGCATATGGAGATCGGCGGCAAAATCCGGGCCCTGCGCCAGAAACGCGGGCTCAGCATTGAACAACTTTCCCAGCTCACGGAGCTTTCGACGGGCGCTATCAGCCAGATCGAGCGCGACCTGGTGGGCCTCTCGGTGGAATCGCTTTACCGCATCGCCCGCGCGCTGGAGGTGCCCATCGGTTACTTCTTCGATGAGGCCGGCAGCGGGGTGGTGGTGCGCAAGAACGAGCGCCGCAAGATCGCCCTCCCCCAATCCAACCTGGTCTACGAGATGCTTTCCCCGGACATGAACCGTCAGATCGAGTTCCTGCTGGTGCGGCTGGCACCGGGACAGTGCAGCAGCCAGGAGCAGCTCAGCCATACCGGCGAGGAGTGCGGGCTGGTGCTCCAAGGGCGGCTCATCGTCCGCTGGGGCGACAAAAAGTTCGAGCTGACCGAGGGCGACAGCATCTATTTCGCCAGCAACATTCCCCACCGCTACCTCAACCCAGGAAACGAAGAATCCGTCTCGGTGTGGGCCATGACGCCGCCTTCTTTCTGAACCAGTGCCCAGAAGGCAGGGTACGGGTGCCCTGCCAGCCGTTCCTCACCTTTTTCAGGAGCTCGCTCGACGCGGCTACGACGCCACCCTGCTCTAAAAGACAGACCGGGGATGATTTTGTCCGCGCCATCCTGGAAGTGCTCGCGAGGGGTGCCGCTCTCAACTACCGCTGCGCCCCAAACTAAACAAGACCGGAGTTGCCTGACCCCGGCCGGCATAGGTCCCGCTGGGCTCTGCCCGGCTGCTCGGCAGGCAGGGCCTTATGTTTGCCCATGATTTGTCCGGGCGGGGCCAAAGACACCCGCCCAAAAGAAAAGACGCGCCGGCTTTTAGCCGGCGATGAACCGTTCCACCGCCCAGGCCACGCCGGCATCCTCGCAGCCGGGGGGCGTGACAACCACGTGGGGCGGCAGGGAGGGCCGCAAAGCCGAACGCGCCACAAACACCCCCTGCCCGGCCAGCTCCAGCATGGGGAGGTCGATCTCGCCGTCACCCACCGCCAGAACCTCTGCCGGGGCAAGCCCCAACCGTTCGCACACCACTCGCAGGGCACGCCCTTTGTCGGCGCTCTTGCTGTTGATTTCACACAGGTAAGGATAGGAGCGGGCGCAGGTCAGGTGATCCAGCTTTGCCGGCCAGCCGGCCAGGGTACGGGCGATGGTGGCGGGTTCTGCCGCCATGAACATGGCCTTGGCGGCTTGTTCGCGCGGCAGGTCTTCCACCCGGGCGGCCAGGGCGAGCCGCGTTAGGGAGTAGGAATGAAACCGCTCCAGAACCCAGCCGCGGTCCAGGGTGGGAGGTACCCACAGGTTAACCACCTCGGGCTGAAAGGTGGAGAGAACGAGCCCGCCCGCCGCCTGCCCATAGGCCAGCACAGCCTCTACGTCGGCCGGGGCCAGGTAGTCTTCCAGCCAGACCTCTTCGTCAGCCAGTACCAGGGCGCCATTCACCAGCATCAGCGGTCCGCGGATGCCCAGCTCCGCACAGATCGCCTCCACCCCCTGCCGGGGACGGCCCGTGGCGAGCGCCACCTCCACCCCGGCGGCGAGCGCTGCGCGCACAGCGCTTTTGTTGGCCGCGCCGATGCGCCCTTCCGCATCGGTTAAGGTCCCGTCCACGTCCAGCACCAGCAGCTTAATCGCCACGCCGCCACTCCTCTCCGCCTTAAGGCTTACCTGCGTCGGCACCGTATGCAAGACGTACAACTTACGCCGGCGATCGCGGTCCGGGGCTAGCGGTTCAGTTCTTTCTTTTCGCCTGTCACCATGTAGATGATCCACTCACCCAGGTTGGTGGCGTGGTCAGCGATGCGTTCCAAGTACATACCGACGAAAAGCAGGTAGGTGGCCTGCTGAATGGTCCGCGGATCCTCCATCATGTAGGTGAGGAGCTCGCGGAAGATCTGCGAATACAGGTGGTCCACCTCGTGGTCGGACTCAATCATGGCCAGGGCCATGTTCACGTCGCGCTGCACAAAGGCATCCAGGCTCTGGCGCGTCATCTCCCGGGCAATGGCGGCCATGCGCGGAACATCCACCAGTGGTTTGATCAAGGGTTGCCCCTGCAGGCGGATCGTCACCTTGGCGATATCGCTGGCATGGTCGGCCATCCGCTCCAGGTCGGTTACAATCTTCAGCGCGGTACCGATCACCCTCAGGTCGCTCGCCATCGGCTGCTGCAGGGCCAGCAGGCGCAGGCAACGGTTTTCGATATCGAGCTCCATGGTATCAATCAGGTCGTCGCCCGCCACCACCTTTTCGGCCAACTCCAGGTCACGCTCGGCCAGGGAGCGCACCGCCTCGGCGATGGCTTTTTCCACCAGCGAACCCATACGCAAGAGATCTTGCTGCAGTTCCTCCAGTTCCAGGTGAAAAGACTTTCTGCCCGTCACCTGCCTCAACCTCCTTTACCCGAAACGGCCGGTTATATAGTCCTCGGTTCGTTTGTCGCGCGGATTGGTGAAAACCTTGCTGGTGCTGTCGTACTCGATGACCTCACCGCTCAGAAAGAGCGCCGTCCAGGCCGACACCCGGGCCGCTTGTTGCATGTTATGCGTAACAATAATGATGGTATACTTGTTTTTCAGTTCATCGATGAGCTCTTCGATTTTTGTAGTGGAGATGGGGTCCAGGGCAGAGCAAGGTTCATCCATCAGCACCACTTCGGGATCTACCGCCAGTACCCGGGCCAGGCAGAGTCGTTGCTGCTGGCCGCCCGAAAGACCCAGCGCCGAGGAATGCAGTCTGTCCTTCACTTCGTCCCAGAGGGCAGCCTGGGTAAGGCTTCGTTCCACAATCTCATCCAGCCGCGCCCGATTGCGTTCGCCGTGGATGCGCGGCCCATAGGCAATGTTGTCGTAAACGCTCATTGGAAAGGGATTGGGCCGCTGGAAAACCATCCCGATCCGCTTGCGCAGGGCCACCACGTCGGTATCCGGGTTATAGATGTTTGTCCCGTCAAAAAGCACCTGTCCCTCGATGCGGACACCTTCAATGATGTCATTCATCCGGTTGAGCGAACGCAAGAATGTGGACTTGCCGCACCCAGAGGGCCCGATAAGGGCGGTTACCGTATTGCCTCGGATGTCCAGGCTGATGTCCTTCAGGGCGTGGAACTTGCCGTAGAACAGGTTCAGGTGCTCGGTCTTGATTTTCACTTGTTCCAAGCGGCTCACCTCAAATCCGCTGTCTTCTTTCAGTGTAACAGTTCAGGTTTAGCCTGGCTTTAAGTTTGTATTAAGGTAATGTTAAACCTTGCCGGCGGGTATGGTAAAGGCGATGGTCGTCCCTTTGCCGAGTTCGCTCTGCGCCTCCACCTTGCCGCCGTGCAGCTCGATGATGTGCTTGACGATGGCCAGGCCCAGGCCCGTCCCGCCTTCCGAACGTGAGCGGGCTTTGTCCACCCGGTAAAAGCGCTCGAAGATGCGTTCCAGGTCCTCCGACGGGATACCGCGCCCGGTGTCCGCCACGGCCACGCGCACCGTACCATCAAGCGCCGCTGCACTGATGCTGATGCGCCCGCCGGCCGGGGTGTATTTGATGCTGTTGTCGATCAGGTTGAGTAGTACCTGGCGAATCCGGTCCCGGTCGGCCTGCACCGCCAGCTCCGGGTCCTTGATTTCTACGCTCAGCGTTAGAGCGGCCTTATCCAGGCGCGGCTTCAGGCTGGCGGCGATGCTCTCGACGAGGGGCAGCAGGGCAAAATTCTCCAGCTTCAGGTTGGCCCGCTTCAGCTCCAGGCGTGAAAGATCGAGAAGGTCATCGATGAGTGCGGTTAAGCGCCGGGCCTCGTCGTCGATGATGCGCAGGAAGTGCTCCGCGGCGGCTTTATCCGCGAGCGCACCATCGAGCAGGGTTTCGCTGAAGCCGCGGATGGCGGTGAGCGGCGTCCGGAGCTCGTGGGAGACGCTGGCCACAAACTCTGTGCGCATGCGCTCCAGTCGCCTGAGTTCGGTGATGTCGTGGAACACCACAATAAGGCCCGTTACTTCTTTATCTTCCCACACCGGGGCCACGTAGGCGCGGACGGTCCGTTCCTCCGGATAGAGGAAGGTTACCTCGCGGCTAACCACCTGGTGGTTGCGCATGGCTTCATTGATGGCGGTACTCAGGTGGTAGTCGCGCACTACCTCGATGTTGTGGCGGCCTACCGCCGCCCCCGGCGCCAGGCCGAAGAGTTTCTCCGCCGCAGGGTTCATCATCACCACCCGGCAGCGGGTGTCGAGCAACATCAGCCCGCTGACCGTGTAATGCAGTACCGCTTCCAGGCGGCTTTTCGCCGCGTTGATTTCCTCCAGTCTGGCCTTAAGCGTCTCACTCATGTAGCCGAAGGCGGCCGCCAGCTGGCCGATCTCATCCTGGCTGCGCACCCGCAGGCGGACGCTGAAGTCGCCCTGCGCCAACCGCCGGGCGGCGCGCGTCACCTCTTCCAGGGGATTGCTGATGTCTCCCGCCAGCTTCACCCCTAGAAAAAAAGCGATCAGCACTGCCAGGCCCGCCGCCGAAAGCAGCATCAGCTCCAGCCGGCGCCAGACGCCCGGCTCCACGGCCGGGAGGACCGGACCGAGCACGCTCCAGGCATGCGCTAGAAAGCCGGCCAAAACGAGCAGCAGAGCCGCGCTGACGAGCAGGTAGCTCAGCGTCAGCTTCCAGCGCAGGCTCAGCCGCATTGTTCCGGTTCCTCAAACTTGTAGCCCACGCCGCGCACCGTCTTGATATAGACCGGGCTGCTGGGATTGGTTTCAATCTTCTCACGCAGGTGGCGGATATGCACGTCCACCGTGCGGGTGTCGCCAAAGAACTCATAGTCCCAGAGGCGTTCCAGGAGCTCTTCCCGGGTGAACACCCGGCCTGGGTGGCGCGCCAGGAAGGAAAGGAGTTCGAACTCCTTGAGCGTCAGCTCGGCCGTGCGGCCGCCGACCAGTACCTCGTGGCGTTCCGGGTCGATGGTGAGGCCGCCCACCGTGATCACCTGGGAGCGGGCCAGTTCTTCATAACCGTGGGTCCGCCTCAGAACGGCGCGCACGCGTGCCATGAGTTCGCGCAGACTGAAGGGCTTGGTCAGGTAGTCGTCGGCGCCCAGCTCCAGGCCGATGACGCGGTCCGTTTCCTCCCGCTTGGCGGTAAGCATCAGGATGGGCACGTTGCTCTTCTGCCGCAGCGTCCGGCACACCTCCAGCCCGTCCACCGCCGGGAGCATCAGGTCAAGGATGATAAGATCCGGCTTTTCCCGCTGCGCCACCTGGAGTGCCTCGGCGCCGTCCCGGGCCAGGTGTACCTCGTAACCTTCTTTTTCCAGGTTATAGCGCACCAGCTCGAGAATATTCTCCTCGTCGTCCACTACCAGTATCTTTTCGGCCATGCTTTTAACCTCGCTGCTTGGCTGCTCCCGGCGTGCCGGGTTCCCTGCCCGCCGGAGGCGCGACGCAGGGCAGAAGTTTATCCCACAGCCCGGGAAAAGCCTTTTTCAGGTTAACCGGACGCCCCCCAGGTCCTAAAAAGGCGTGCACCGTGTGCCCCTCGGCCAAAAGGACCGTTCCCCGTTCAACACGGTAAGTAAAGGTCAGGCGGGCGACGCTCAGGTTCGCCAAGGTGGTAGCAACAGTCACTTCGTCGTCATAGTGCGCCGGTTGATAGTACCGGCAGCCCGCCTCCACCACCGGCAGGAGCAGCCCGGCCTCTTCCCAGCGGCGGTAGGAGTCGCCCAGGACACGAAAGAACGCGTTTCTCCCCACTTCAAACCACACCAGGTAGTTGGCGTAGTAGACCACACCCATCTGGTCGGTATCGGCGTACCGCACGGAAAGCTGGGTGCGCACGGCCTTTCCTTGCTGCACGGCGCTCACTCCCGGATCTGCCCGTTGCCGTAGATGATGTACTTGATGGTGGTGAGCTCCTTTAAGCCCATGGGGCCGCGGGCGTGCAGTTTCTGGGTGCTGATGCCCATCTCGGCGCCGAAGCCGAATTCGAAGCCGTCGGTAAAGCGGGTGGAGGCGTTCACGTACACCGCCGCCGCGTCCACCTCTTCCAGGAAGCGCTGGGCGTGCGAGTAGTTCTCTGTGACAATGGCTTCGGAGTGGTGCGTACCGTACGTGTTGATGTGCCGAATGGCCTCGTCCAGCCCGGCCACCACCTTGACGGCGATGATGTAGTCCAGGTACTCAGTCCCCCAATCCTCTTCGGTGGCGGGTTTGACCTCAGGGCAGAGGGAGCGCGTGCGCGGGCAGCCCCGTACCTCCACACCGGCAGCGGTGAGTTCGCGCACGATCACCGGTAGGAACGCATCCGCGATGGCCTCATCCACCAGGAGGTTCTCGATGGCGTTGCACACGCCGGGCCGGCTGCACTTGGCGTTGAGAACGATGCGCCGGGCCATCTCCCGGTCGGCGCTGGCATCCACGTAAACATGACAGTTCCCTACGCCGGTTTCGATGACCGGCACGGTGGCATTCTCTACCACCGCCCTGATGAGCCCGGCACCACCCCGGGGGATGAGGACATCGAGGTACTCGTTCAGTTTCATCAGGGCGGCAGCCGCCGCGCGCGTAGTGTCCTCGATCAGCTGGATGCAGCCTTGCGGCAGCCCCGCGGCGCTTACTGCCTCCTGCAATGCCTTAACGATGGCCTTGTTCGAGTTGATCGCTTCCGAACCGCCCTTTAAGATAACGGCGTTCCCGGCCTTCAGGGCCAGGCCCGCGGCATCCACCGTGACATTGGGCCGTGCCTCGTAAATGATCCCGATGACGCCGAGCGGCACGCGCACCTGGCCGATGCGCAGGCCGTTGGGCCGTTTCCACATCGCCACCACTTCGCCGATCGGGTCGGGCAAAGCCCGCAGCACCTTCAAGCCTTCCGCCATACCGCGGATCCGCGCCGGGTCCAGGGTGAGCCGGTCGAGCAGGGCGGCGCTCAGTCCCCTGGCCCGTCCTTCTTCCACGTCCAGGCGGTTGGCAGTCAGAATCTCCTCCTGCCTTTCCAGCAGCGCCCCGGCCATGGCCGCCAGGGCCCGGTCCTTAACCGCTGTGGGTAGAGTAGCGAGTACCCGGCTCGCCGCCTTGGCCGCCCGGCCCTTCCTTTTTACCTCTTCCACCCAATTCACTTCCCTTCCTGCTGGTCCGCGCGTACGGGCAAAAACAGCGTGCCGATTTCTTCCCCGGCCAGGATGCTCTTTATCAAACCCGGCTTTTCGCCGCTGGCGATAATGAGCGGAATCTGCGCGGCACCGGCAATGCGCGCCGCCTCAATCTTAGTGACCATGCCGCCGATGCCCCGGTCGGAACCGGCGCCGCTGGCCAGCTCCTCGATCGCGGGCGTGATTCCCTCCACCAGCGGGATAAGACGCGCCGCCGGATCCCGCCTGGGATCGGCGGTGTAGAGGCCCTCGATGTCGGACAGCAGAACCAAAAGATCGGCCCGGGCCAGCACGGCCACGTACGCCGACAGGGTGTCGTTGTCACCGAACTCGATCTCTTCCGTAGCTACGGTGTCGTTTTCATTAACAATGGGGATCACCCCGTACTCGAGCAGCATGTTGAAGGTGTTGCAGGCGTTTTCGTAACGCTTGCCGTTGGTCACATCTTCTTTGGTCAGCAGCACTTGAGCCACATTGAGGCCGTACTCGGCAAAGAGTTTTTCGTAGGTCTGCATGAGAATGCCCTGTCCTACCGCCGCCATGGCCTGCTTTTCAGGAGTGCTGCTGGGCCGCCGGGGAATCCCCAGGCGCGTACGCCCCACCACAATGGCTCCGGAAGACACCAAGATCACCTGGCGGCCACTGTGGGCCAGGTCGGCCAGCTCCCGCACAAGGTGTTCGATGCGGTCCAGGTTGAGTTTACCGGAACCGTAGGTCAAAGTGGACGTGCCCACCTTGACCACTAAACGCCTGGCTTTCTCCAAAGCCTCCCGCACTGCACTCACTTCTTCCCTTCATAGTCTCTACCATCTCCCAAACTTTTACCTCACCTGCGCGCGGCCCCGGTAAATCAGGCCGCGCACCGGGTCCACGGTCACCACCATGCCGTCAGCCAGGAGCTCGACCGCCCCCT
Organism: Gelria sp. Kuro-4; assembly: GCF_019668485.1. Taxonomy (NCBI): domain Bacteria; kingdom Bacillati; phylum Bacillota; class Clostridia; order Thermoanaerobacterales; family Thermoanaerobacteraceae; genus Gelria; species Gelria sp. Kuro-4. The sequence continues at coordinate 2,164,959 of NZ_AP024619.1, forward strand.
CCACCCCCACCACCACGGGGATGCCCAGGTTGAGCCCCACCACCGCCGCGTGCGAGCTGAGGCCCGGCTCCTCTGTAATAATCGCCGCGGCCTGTTCCATAAAGGGGACCAGGCTGCGGTCGGTGGCGGTGGTAACCAGAATCTGCCCCCGCTTAAACTTGCGCCGGCCTTCGGCGGCGTCTTTGACCACTGCCACCTGCCCGGAGACACCGACATGCCCGACGCCGCTCCCCCGGGCCAGCACGTCGCCCACCACCTGTACCTTGATCAGGTTGGTGGTGCCGGCCACCCCGGCGGGCACGCCCGCCGTGATCACCACGAGATCGCCTTGGTGGATGTAGCCGCGGTTTAAAGCCGTATCCACCGCCCGGTCGATCATCTCGTCGGTGTTGGCTGTAGCCGGCGCCCACTCGGGCACCACGCCCCACACCAAGAGCAGGCGCCGGACCACCGCCTCGCTGGGCGTAATGGCGATAATGGGTGCGGCCGGCCGGTAGCGCGCCACCATGCGGGCTGTGTAGCCGGAGCTGGTGGACACCACGATGGCGGCGGCCTTCAAGGCGCTCGCCGCCGAGCAAGTGGCGTAGCTGATGGCGTCGGTGACGCTCACATCCGCCTCCAGGCCCCGCCGCCCCAGCAGCTCCGCATAAGGCAGCGCCGTTTCCGCCCGCTCAGCGATGCGGGCCATGGTGGCCACCGCCTCCTTGGGGTAGCGCCCGGTGGCCGTCTCTTCCGAAAGCATCACGGCGTCCGACCCGTCCAGGATGGCGTTGGCCACATCGCTGGCTTCCGCCCGCGTCGGCCGCGGGTTCGCCACCATGGACTCCAGCATTTGCGTGGCGGTGATAACAGGCTTGCCCAGCCGGTTGGCTTTTTTGATGATGATCTTTTGGATGAGCGGCACCTCTTCCGCCGGGATCTCAATGCCCAGGTCCCCGCGGGCCACCATCACCCCGTCCGCCGCGCGCAGGATGGCGTCGATGTTGGCCACGCCCTCCCGGCTTTCAATTTTAGCGATAATCGGGATGTCGGCTCCCTTTTCTTCGAGTACGCGGCGAATCTCAAGGACATCCTCGGCCTTACGAATAAAGGACGCCGCTACGAAATCGACGCCGTTTTCCACCCCAAAGGCCAGGTCCGCCACATCCTGCTCGGAAAGCGCCGGCAGGGACACCGAGGCCCCGGGCAGGTTCAGCTTCTTGCGGTCGGAGAGCTCACCGCTGTTTTTTACCCGGCAAACCACCTCGTTCTCCCGGACCTCCAGCACCTCCATAGCGATGGCGCCGTCGGCCAACAGGATGGTCTGGCCGGGCCGCACGTCGCGCGGCAGTCCGCTGTAGGTCACGTAGGCCCGGGTGCGGTCGCCCGTCACCTGCTCGGTGGTCAGAGTGAAGGTGTCGCCCTCCTCCAGCTTAATGCGCCCGCCCCGAAAGGTGCCCAGCCGGATTTCCGGGCCCCGGTTATCCAGCATGATGCCCAGGGGGCGGCCCATCTCCTGGGCCACCGCCCTCAGGGTATTGATCCGGCGCTTGTGTTCAGCGTGACTGCCGTGGGAAAAGTTGAGCCGCGCCACGTCCATACCGGCCGTCAAAAGTCCCCGCACCACTTCTTTGTTTTCACTGGCCGGACCAATCGTACAGACAATCTTTGTTCGTCGCAAACGCGCCCACCCCCTGACTAAGAACACAGGTTACCCTGCAGAATCTCGTTTGCTTCCTCCGCTTCCGAGGAGGGAACCAGAATCTCCACGCTGCCTGAGTTGCCTAAGTGCGGTACCCCCACCGCCCGCAACATTACGAGAATGCCCTCGGCGCTGAGAATGCCCTTGAGCATCTCAGCCTCCGTCCGGTTACGGGCGACGTAGATTACGGTCCACATCTTAAGCCAAGGCCCCCCTTACCTTGTCATCCGGGATTGCTATATTTTTCGCTTCCCTTTCCGCTAAATCCTTTTTACAGGGGCAATTTTTTCACCTTCACCGCCACGTTTTCCGGTCCCAAGAGCTCCTTCAGCCGCGCCAGCAGCCCCTCCTCCAGCGCCACATTGAACTCTTCATGCAGGCGGACCAGGCGCTTGTCGCCGGCGTAAAAGAGGAACACCGGGGTTTCCCCGGGGGCCCGCTTGAGTTCCCGCTCTATAGCGCCGAGCGCCGCCTTCTGCCCCGGCTCCAGCTTGAGGTAGAGCTCTTTTGCTCCGGTAAGCGGCCAGACCTCGTCCGCCAGCACCTTGGCCGCCTCTTCTTCCCGCCGGGCCACGCGCCCGCGCACCAGCACCAAGCCGTCCGGCGTAAGGAGCGTCCGGGCGGCGGCAAAGGTGCGCGGGAAGACGACCGCCTCCAGGGTGCCGGTGAGGTCCTCCAGGGTGACAAAAGCCATCGGATCCCCCCGCTTGGTGGTTATCCTTTTCACCGCCGTCACCAGCCCGCCCACCACCACCGCCGTCCCCTCCGGCAACTCGTTAAGCTCGCTGCTTTCGGCCGTAGCCACCTGGCGCAACACCTCCGCCTGGGCCGCCAGCGGGTGCCCGCTGAGGTAAAGCCCCAGCGCTTCTTTTTCCCAGGCCAGAAGCTGCGCCGGGTCCACCTCCGGCAGCTCCGGGAGGGGCGTCGCCAGCGGGCTTTGCGGCAACAGGTCCCAGATCAAACCCTGGCCGCTGGCGCGCTCGCGCTGGTAATGCTGGGCGCTCTCCAACACTGCCTCCAGGGCGGCCAGCTGCTGGGCACGGTTGCCCGGCAGGGAGCTTAAGGCCCCGGCCTTGATGAGGCTCTCCAGCGTGCGCTTGTTGTTGCTGTGCAGGTCAATGCGCCGGCAGAGATCTTCCAGCGAGCGGAAGGGGCCTCCCTTTTCCCGGGCGGCGACAATGCCGGCCATGGCCGCGCGGCCGGCGTTCTTGATGGCCGCCAGCCCAAAGCGGATGCCGCCTGCGTCCACGGTGAAGTCCACCTGGCTGCGGTTCACGTCGGGTGGGAGCACCGCAAGCCCCAGGCGGCGGCACTCTTCGCAGTAGAGGGCCACTTTGTCGCTGTCCTCCATAATGCTGGTGAGCAGCGCCGCCATGTACTCCGCCGGGTAGTGAGCCTTCAGGTACGCCGTCTGGTAAGCCAGGAGGGCGTACGCGGCCGAGTGGGACTTGTTGAAGCCGTAGCCGGCAAAGTACTCCATGAGTTCAAAGACCCGTTCCGCCGTCTCGCGCTCCACCTCCAGCCGGGCGGCGCCGGCCAGGAAGCGTTCCCGCTGCGCAGCAAGCGCCTCGGGCTTTTTTTTGCCCATGGCACGGCGCAAGAGATCGGCCTGGCCCAGGGTAAAGCCGGCCAGGCGGCTGGCGATTTGCATCACCTGCTCTTGGTACAGGATAACGCCGTAGGTTTCTTTGAGTATAGGCTCGAGCAGGGGATGAAGGTACTCCACGGGCTTCCGGCCGTGCTTTCTGGCGATAAAGTCCTCCACCATGCCGCTCCCCAGCGGCCCGGGCCGGTAGAGCGCCACCAGGGCGGTGAGGTCCCTTAGCTCCGACGGCTTCAGTTCCTGGATGAGCGACCGCATCCCGGGGCTTTCCAGCTGGAACACGCCGCCGGTGGCCCCGGCGCTGAGGAGCGCGTAGGTGGGGCCGTCGTCGAGCGGCAGCTCAGCCAGGTTCAGGGCTTCACCGCGTCCCTTCTGCACCAGCTGCACGGTCCCCGCCAGCACGGACAGGGTGCGCAGCCCGAGAAAATCCATCTTAAGAAGCCCGATCTCCTCGATGGTCTCCCACGGGTACTGGGTGGTGACCGCTCCCTCGCCCGTCCTTTGCAGCGGCACGTACTCCACAAGCGGCCGCGCAGCGATCACCACGCCGGCGGCGTGGGTAGAGGCGTGGCGCGGCAGCCCCTCCAGTTTGCGCGCCGTGTCGATGAGTTTTGTCACCCACTCCTCGCGCGCGTAAAGCTCAGCCAGCTCGGGGCTCTGCTCCAGGGCGCTGTCCAAAGACACCCCCAGTTCAGCCGGTACCAGCTTGGCAATGCGGTCAACCTCGCCGTAGGGCAGGTCGAAGGCGCGCCCGGCATCGCGGATCGCAGCGCGGGCGGCCATGGTGCCGAAGGTAATGATCTGGGCCACGTGGTCGGCACCGTAGGTGGCCGTAACATACTCAATCACCTCGTCCCGGCGGTCGTCGGCAAAGTCGATGTCGATATCCGGCATGCTCACCCGTTCGGGGTTGAGGAAGCGTTCAAAGAGAAGCCCATGGGCCAGCGGATCGATGTCCGTAATGCCCAGGGTGTAGGCCACCAGGCTCCCGGCAGCCGAGCCTCGCCCCGGCCCCACCAGTATCCCCCGCTCGCGGGCAAAGCGTACAAAGTCCCAGACGATGAGAAAATAGCTGCTGTAACCCATGCGGCGGATAATGTCGAGTTCACGGCTCAGCCGTTCTTCCTCGTGCCGGCCGGGGGACCGGTAGCGGCGCCTGAGCCCTGCCTCGCAAAGTTCCTTAAGGTACGTCTCTGTCGTTTTCCCCGGCGGCAAAGGAAACTCCGGCAGGTGCAGCTTCCCCAGCTCCAGCTCTACGTTGCAGCGTTCCGCGATGGCCAGGGTGTTCGCCAGTGCTTCGGGGACCTCGGCGAACACGGCTGCCATCTCCTGGGGTGACTTCAGGTAGAACTCCTCTGTCGGGAAACGCAGCCGGCTGGGGTCGTGAACGCTCTTGCCCGTCTGGATGCACAGGAGAATGTCGTGCGCCGCCGCATCCTCCGGGCGTACGTAGTGTACGTCGTTGGTGGCCACCAGCGGCAAGTCTTCCTGGCGGGCCAGGCGCACCAAGGCCGCATTGAGCTCCGGCTGCCGCGGCAGGTTTTGGTCCTGCAGCTCCAGGTAGAAGTTGCCCGGTCCAAAGATATCCCGGTACTCCCCGGCCACGCGCCGCGCCCCCTCCTCGTCCCCGGCCAAAAGCCGCGCCGGTACTTCCCCGGCCAGGCAGCTGGAGAGGGCGATCAGGCCGTCGCTGTACTCGGCCAAGAGCTCCCTGTCCACCCGCGGCTTATAGTAAAAGCCCTCTAAGAAGGCCCGGCTCACCAAGGCCATCAAGTTGCGGTACCCACGGGCGTCGGCGGCGAGCAGCACCAGGTGGGCCAGGTTATCGTCCTGCCGCGGCGTCCGGTCGCGCCGGGTGCGCGGCGCCACATAAACTTCGCAGCCTAGAATGGGCTTCAGGCCGGCTGCGCGGGCCGCCTTATACAGGTCCACACACCCGTACATCACACCGTGGTCCGTAAGGGCCAGGGCCGGCATGCCGTAACGCTGGGCCTGCGCCACCAGGTCGCCGATGCGCCCGGCACCGTCGAGCAGGCTGTACGCGCTGTGGACGTGTAGATGAACAAATTCGGCGCTCATGTTCATTCCCCCCGGATTCTCTCGGAGGTAATTCCACAAGCGCCCCCCACCCTTCCTGCCTAGGTCAGCCTTTTTATGTTCTCTTGCGCCTCCGTCCGGAAGTAACCCTCGGGGTAACTCTGGGTGTAGAGCTCAAACCTCCGGCGCGCCTCCGCCGGCCGGCCCAGTTTCTGCGCGAGCAGCTGCGCGCTGGTGAAGAGCCCCACTTCTCCCAGGAGGGTTCGCGGGTAAGCCGCAGCCAGGCGGCTGTAGTACTCGTACGCCCTGGCATAAGCTCCCACCTGTTCGGCGCTGTAAGCGGCCCCGTACAGGGCATCCGCCTCCAGGCGGTGGCCGGTCGTCGCCGTAAACACCTGCTCGTAAGCCTGGATGGCTTCCTCATACTTCTCCAAACGAAGACGGCTTTCCCCGATGAGAAACCAGGTTTCACCCGCCAGGCCGGGCGGCGGGTTGTCCGCAATCAGGGCCTGCCCCAAGGCCTCGGCCTCCTCGAAGCCGGCGCTGCTGCCCCGGCGAAAGGCATCCGCCACGGCGATAAAGCGGGGAAAGAAGCTGGTGTCGCCGCCATAGAGCGCAATAAGATCCAGCTGCTCCCGGGCGTATGTCGCAAGGCCCCCGGGGAGTCTGTCACGACCCAGGGCGGCACGGTAGTGCGCGGCGGCAGCCGGCAGGTTACCGTACTTATAATAGTAAATGTCCGCCTGCTGCAGCTCGTAAAGGCCGGCCTCGGGACGCCGGGGGTACCAGCGGCTGAGCCAGGCGTAAAGCCGCAGGGCACGCTCCAGGCGGCCGTGGAGGAGCGACTCTTCCGCCGCGTACTGCAAGGCCGGCGGCAGCGCCAGCCGGGTGCCGGCCAGCAAGGCACCCAAGAGCAAAAGCACCAGGAGTGAGGTTCGTAACCGTGGGCGCACGGCAAACCCCCCCTTCTCTCCCCTGGCCGTAGTTTTTCTAGGAGGAAGGGGGGTTATTCCCGCGCTTTTGCGGCTAATTTCCCGGTAGTTGACCGCCCATAAGGTCCCGCACATGAATGTTGACGCCGGGAGGGGTAAAAAGGAAGATCGACGCGCCGACCTTCTTCAGGTTCCCGTCCAGTGCGTAGGTGGCACCGCTTAAGTAGTCCACCAGGCGCTGCGCCGTCGCCAGCGGTAAACCCTCCAGGTTCACCACCACGGCCTGCCCCTCTTTAATTTGAGCCGCTATCGGTTCCGCTTCGGCGAACGAAGCCGGCCGGCGTACCGCCACCCGCACCTCGCCCGGGGGCGGATCGAGCACATCGCCGCCTTCGTCTGCGCCGGCAGCCGTGCCTTGCCGTTTACCCACCAGCGAGCGCACCTTTTTCCAGAGGTCGGGCATCCTTGTCACCCTTCCCGCTTCTCTCTTTGACCAGGCCGCAGGGCCCGCTCTGCGGCACCGGCATCAGCCGGTGCGGTTCAGCGCACCTCGGACAGGACCGCATGGAGCCGGGCCAGGCCTTCGTCGATGGTGGCAAGCGACGTGGCGTAAGAAAAGCGCACGTAGCGGTCGTCGCCGAAGGCCGCTCCTGGAACCACCGCCACGTGGGCCTCCACCAGGAAAAGCTCCGCGAGGCTTACGGAACCGGTGATTTTTTGCCCCCGCAGCGTCCGCCCAAACAGGCTGGCGACGTCGGCAAAGACATAAAAGGCTCCTTCCGGCGTGCCACAGCTCAGGCCGGGCAGCGCGTTGATCCCGGTCACCATGCGCTGGCGGCGGCGGGCAAACTCGGCCAACATTTGCTGCACGGGTTCCTGGGAGCCGGTGAGCGCCGCAACAGCGGCCTTCTGGGCGATCGAGTTCGGGTTTGAGGTGGCATGGCTTTGGATGTTGGCCATGGCCTGGGCCAGTGCGCGCGGCGCAGCCGCGTAGCCGATGCGCCAGCCGGTCATGGCGTAGGTCTTGGAGACGCCGTTGATGGTTACAGTAAGGTCTTTCACCTCCGGGCCGAGGGCGGCAACGCTGGTGAAGGTGGCTCCGTCGTAAAGCAGCTTTTCGTAAACCTCATCCGAGATGATCACCACGTCCCGGGGCACCAGGATCTGCACCAGCTCTTCCAGCTCCCGGCGCGAGTACACTGCGCCCGTGGGGTTGTTGGGCGAGTTGATGAAGATGGCGCGGGTGCGCTGGGTAAGCGCCGCCTTGAGGTCGGAAGGAGTGAGTTTAAACCCGTTCTCGGCCCGCGTCGGCACAATAACCGGCACGCCGCCGTTCAGTTTCACCATCTCGGTGTAGCTTACCCAGTAAGGAGCCGGGATAATAACCTCGTCGCCTTCATCAATAAGCGCCTGGAGAGCATTATAGATGGCATGCTTGGCGCCATTGGCGACCACCACGTCCCCGGGCGCATACTCCAGCCCGTTGTCGCGCTTGAGCTTGGCGCAAATGGCTTCTTTGAGCTCCGGGATGCCGGCCGCCGGGGTGTAACGGGTGAAGCCTTCGCGGATGGCGGCAATGCCGGCCTCAGCGATGGGCGCGGGCGTGTTGAAGTCCGGCTCGCCCACGGTGAAGGAAAGGACATCAATGCCCTGTTTCTTCATTTCCTTGGCCCGGGCATTCATGGCCAAGGTGGGGGAAGCGCCAATCCCCTGAGCACGCTGCGCAAGTCTCATGTTCGATTCCTCCTCTTTTCTTTTGCTTTATAGCTGGCACCTGGAATACCCACAGGCCGGACACACAGCGCAACCGCCGGCGCCCGTGAGGGCCGAGCCGCACTCGGGACAGCGGGCGGCCGCGCTCTCCGCCAGCGAGCTCCCGGCGGCCGGCGTTCCCTCCGGCGCCGCAGGGGGACCCAGGTTAAGCACCTGTTCCGTCCGGCTGCGGTCACGGTAAACGGTTACGCCCTTACAGCCCAGGCCGGCGGCCAAAAGCAGCACCTCGCGCACATCCTCCGGCCGCGCACTCTGCTTCAAGTTCACCGTCTTGGCCACAGCGTTGTCGGTGTACTTTTGGAAGGCCGCCTGCATGCGCACGTGCCAGGCGGGGGCGATGTCGTGCGCCGTGACAAAAACTCGCTCCACATCCGGCGGCACCCCGGGCAGGCCCCGGATGCTCCCACGGTGCGCCAAGCGGTCCAGCAGGTCCGGGGTAAGGAAGCCGCGCTCCTGGGCCGCCGTCAGGAAGAGCGGGTTGAGCTCCGGTAGCTCCTCTCCCCCCAGCACGCGGCGCACGTAGGCCAAAGCGAAAAGGGGCTCGATCCCGCTGCTCGTGCCGGCCAGGATGGAAATGGTGCCGGTGGGGGCGATGGACGTGAGGGTGGCGTTGCGCAGCTTTTCCTTGCCCGCATAAATGCTCTTTTCCCAGTTGGGGAAAGGCCCCCGTCGCTCCGCCAGCTCGCTTGAGGCCCGGCGCGCCTCACGGCGGATAAAGGCCATCAGCTGCGCGGCCAGGTCGGTGGCGGCCTGGCTGTCGTAGGGCAGGGAAAGCTGAATAAGAAGCTCGGCCCACCCCATGACGCCCAGGCCGATCTTGCGGTTGCCCCGCGTCACGGCGGCGATCTCAGGCAGCGGGTAGCGGCTTACATCGATCACGTTATCCAGGAAGTGAACCGCCAGGCGGGTCACGCGCCCCAAGCGTTCCCAATCCACCTCCGGCCCCCGGGCACCCCGGCGCACCATCCGGCTCAGGTTAAGCGAGCCCAAGTTGCAGCTTTCGTAAGGCAAAAGCGGCACTTCACCACAGGGATTGGTGCTTTCAATCCGGCCCAGGGCCGGCGTGGGATTATCTTGGTTTATCCGGTCGAGAAACACCACCCCCGGTTCCCCGGTGGCCCAGGCCGTGTTCACAATGAGGTCGAACACCCGGCGTGCCGGCAGGCGGCGCACCGTGCGGCCGGTGCGGGGATTAATCAAGGCATATTCCTCGTCGGCCCGCAGGCGGGCCAGGAAGTCCGCGGTTACACCCACGGACAGGTTAAAGTTGGCAAAGGCTCCTTCCTTCTCTTTGGCGGTTATGAACTCCAAAATGTCCGGGTGGTCCACGCGCAGGACGGCCATGTTCGCCCCGCGCCGCGTGCCACCCTGCTTGACGGTTTCGGTCGCAACATCGAAGACGCGCATAAATGAAACCGGCCCGCTGGCAATGCCCTGCGTTGAGAGTACCACATCGTTCTTCGGCCGCAGGCGCGAAAAAGAGAACCCGGTGCCGCCGCCGCTTTTCTGGATAAGCGCCATGTTCTTGACAGCCTCAAAGATGCTCGCTATGGAGTCTTCCACCGGCAGCACAAAGCAGGCCGCCAGCTGTCCCAGCTCCCGGCCCGCGTTCATCAAGGTGGGCGAATTGGGCAAAAACTCCAGGCGCGCCATGGCGGTGTAAAACTCTTCTGCCAGCGGCTCCAGGGCCGCCGCCGGGTCATACCGGCGGTCGGCCGCGGCCACTGCAGCAGCCACCCGCCGCAGCATTTCAGCCGGCGTCTCGCTGACCCGGCCGCCGGGGCCGCGCTTCAGGTAGCGCCGCTCGAGCACTCGCCGGGCGTTGGGTGAAAAGCGCGGCTCGATCGCGGTCATGATGCAGCTCCTCTAAGGCAGGCCGGCAACCCGGACCAATACCTCCCGGGTGCGCGGGCCGTCAAACTCGCAAAAGTAGACACCTTGCCAACGGCCCAAGGCCAGCCTGCCGCCGCTGATGAGGAGCGTCACCGACGACCCAACCAGCGACGCCTTCACGTGGGCCGCGCTGTTGCCTTCGGCGTGCGCGTAGTCTGCCAGGTCGGGAACCAGCCGGCGCAAGGTTTGCTCTATGTCCGCTCGCACCGCCGGGTCCGCGTTTTCATTAAGGGTGATGCCGGCCGTGGTGTGGGGCACCGTGGCAAAGAGAACTCCCTCTCCGACGCCGCTTTTGGCTACCGCCTGCTGGAGTAACCCGGTGATATCCATAAACTCGCATTGTGCGCCCGTGCGCACGGTCACACGCTGGAGCACATTTTTCCCTCCTGCGCCCTAGTATTCCACGTCCGGGCAACTTTTTCCTTCCAGCAGAGCCTGGTTTGTTCAAAAGGTAAAAAAAAGAAAAAAGAGCCCCCTTAAAAGGAGGAGGCTCTCAGTGCACCTGCGGCAGCCGGCCCGCGCGCTCCGGCTTGCGTTTGCGGTAGTCCTCAACCACGTGCAGGCGGTTCGCCGCCCGCCGCACGGCGGCCAGGGCCTGGGCGTGTTGCTGGCGGTCGCGGGCGCACTCCAGCTCCGCCTGCGCCCGTTCCAGAGCGACCTGGGCACGGGCGACGTCGATCTCCTCCGCCCGTTCGGCCGTCTCGGCCAGAATAACCACCTTCTGCGGCATCACCTCGAGGAAGCCCTCGCTCACCGCCAGCTCTATCACCTGGCCGCCGCGCTTCAGGACCACCGGGCCCGTGCCCAGCTCGGTAAGCAGCGGCGCGTGTCCGGGCAACACGCCCAGGCTCCCCTCAATACCTGGGGCAATGACCCGCTCCACCTCGCCGCTGAAGGCGATCTTCTCCGGCGTCACCACATCCACCTTAAGCGTTTTGGCCATGGTTAGACCTTACCTTCCTGGAGCCGTTTGGCCTTCTCCACGGCTTCGTCAATGGTGCCCACCATGTAAAAGGCCTGTTCCGGCAAATCATCGTACTTGCCTTCCACAATCCCCTTGAAACCGCGGACGGTCTCGTGCAGCGGCACGTAGCGGCCCGGCAGGCCCGTAAAGGTTTCGGCCACAAAGAAGGGCTGCGACAGGAAACGCTGGAGTTTACGGGCACGCGCCACCACGAGCTTATCGTCCTCGGACAGCTCTTCCACACCCAGGATGGCGATGATGTCCTGCAGCTCCTTATAACGCTCCAGCGTCTCCTGCACCTTGCGGGCCACCTGGTAGTGCTCTTCGCCCACCACCCAAGGGCTCAGGATGCGCGAGCTCGAGTCCAGCGGGTCCACCGCCGGATAGATGCCCTGCTCAGCGATGCTGCGCGACAGCACCGTGGTAGCGTCCAGGTGGGAGAAAGTGGTAGCCGGTGCCGGGTCCGTCAGGTCATCCGCCGGTACGTAAACAGCCTGCACGGAAGTAATGGACCCCTTGCGGGTTGAAGTGATCCGCTCCTGCAGCGCCCCGAGCTCAGAGGCCAAAGTCGGCTGGTAACCCACCGCCGCCGGCATGCGCCCTAAAAGCGCGGACACCTCGGAGCCCGCCTGAATAAAGCGGAAGATGTTATCGATGAAGAGCAGCACATCCTGCCCCATCACGTCCCGGAAGTATTCGGCCATGGTGAGACCGGTCAGGGCAACGCGCAGCCTGGCTCCCGGCGGCTCGTTCATCTGCCCGTACACCAGCACAGCCTTGTCCAGAACGCCGGAGTTTTTCATCTCCAGCCACAGGTCATTTCCTTCACGGGTACGCTCGCCCACGCCGGTAAATACCGAGTAACCGCCATGCTCCATGGCCACGTTGCGGATAAGTTCCATGATGATGACGGTTTTGCCTACGCCGGCCCCGCCGAAGAGGCCGATTTTCCCGCCGCGCGGGTACGGCGCCAAGAGGTCGATAACCTTAATCCCGGTTTCCAGGATGTCGGTGTAGGTCTCCTGTTCCTCAAAGGCCGGCGCCGGACGGTGAATCGCCCAGTACTCGCTGGCCTCAATGGGACCCAACTTGTCGATGGGCTGGCCTAACACGTTGAGCACTCGGCCCAGGCAGGCCCGCCCCACCGGCACCGAGAGCGGTCCTCCTGTATCTATCACCTGCATCCCGCGCACCAAGCCCTCGGTGGAGGACAGGGCCACGCAACGCGCCAGGCCCTGGCCCACGTGGTGCAGCACCTCGGCGACGATTTCCACAGGTTTTCCTTCGGCATCCCGCTGGGCGGAATCTATGATCTTAACCGCCGTGTACAGGGGCGGCATCTCGCTCTCAGGAAACTGAACATCGATAACCGGCCCGATGACGCGGCGGATTTTCTCCACAACGCCTACACGCAAACCTCTCACTCCCCTCTCAGCCCGACTTCTTCTTTCAAGGCGTCGGCGCCGGCGATGATTTCCGTAAGCTCCTCTGTAATGGCCGCCTGGCGGGCCCGGTTGTAGGAAAGCGTCAGCTGCCCCAGGAGCTCCTCAGCGTTGTCCGTCGCGGCATCCATGGCCGTTACCCGCGCTCCGTGTTCCGCCGCCTTCGCCTCCAGGAAAATGCGATAAATAGTGGCGCTCACGTAGCGCGGCAGCAGGCGGTTCAGAACCTCTTCTTCATTCGGTTCCAGCTGGTAGATGCTGCGGTACGCTATAGGACCTTCCACCTCTTCGGTTTCCACCGGCAGTACCCGCCGCACCACCGGCTTTTGCGTCACTGCCGAGTAAAAGCGCGTATACACAAAGTAAACCGCGTCATAGCGGCCGGCGGTAAAATCGGAACTCACCCGGTCGGCCAAGGGCCGTACCGTCAGGAAGGTCACTTTGTCCGGGCAGCTGGGGTAAGTCGCCGCCAGCGGGTAGCCCAGCTCGTGAAAGAAGCGCCGGGCCTTGGCACCGACGGTGATCACCTCCACCTCCGCTTCGTCCTGGCCCACGGCAAAGGCGGCCTCGTGGAGCACGTTGGTGTTATACCCGCCGCACAGCCCCTGGTCGGCCGTCAGTACCACATAGCAGGCACGTCGCACCGGGCGCTCCTTAAGCAGCGGGTGCTCGAACTCCCCCTGCTGCGCCTCCAGGTCCCGCAGGATCTCACGGATTTTCCGGGCATAGGGGCGGGCCTCCTGTACCTGGCGCTGGGCTTTCTGCAGTTTGGCTGCCGAGATCATTTTCATGGCGCGCGTGATGTGCTCGATGTTCTGTACAACCTTGATGCGCCGCTTGATGTCGCGCAGAGTTTGCACTGCGCTCCCCCCCATCTATGCGCCGAAGCCGCGGAAGAACTCAGCACAGGCTTCTTTCAGGGCCGCCTCCGTCTCCGGCGTCAGCTTGCCCTCGCGCGCTATCGCGGCCTTAAGGTCCGGCTGCCGCTCGCTGAAGAACCTTAGGAGTGCCCGCTCGCACTTAGGCACATCCTGAGGATCCAGATCGTCCAGGTAGCCTTTGCCCGCGGCATAGAGCACCAGTACCTGGTCCTCCACCGCCAGCGGTTGGTATTGCTCCTGCTTCAGCACCTCCACCAGGCGCTCGCCGCGCTTCAGCTTGGCCTGCGTCGCTTTATCCAGATCGGCGCCGAACTTGGCGAAGGCCGCCAGCTCGCGGTACTGCGCCAGGTCTAGGCGCAGGCTGCCGGCCACCTGCTTCATGGCCTTGATCTGGGCGTTGCCGCCGACACGGGAAACCGAAAGGCCGACGTTGACCGCCGGGCGCACGCCGGCGAAGAACAGGTCGGTGTCGAGGTAAATCTGGCCGTCCGTAATCGAGATAACGTTGGTGGGAATGTAAGCCGACACATCGCCGGCCTGGGTCTCGATGATGGGCAGCGCCGTGAGCGAACCGCCGCCCAGTTCATCGCTCAGCTTGGCCGCCCGTTCGAGAAGCCGCGAGTGCAGGTAGAAAATGTCGCCCGGGTAGGCCTCGCGCCCCGGCGGGCGCCGAAGAAGCAGCGACATGGCGCGATACGCCACGGCGTGCTTGGACAAGTCGTCATAAACCACCAGCGCGTGTTTACCCTGGTACATGAACCACTCGGCGATGGCACACCCGGCGTAAGGAGCCAGGTACTGCATGGTCGGCGAGTCGCTGGCGGTGGCCGCCACCACCGTGGTGTAGGCCATGGCGCCGTGTTCGGCCAGAGTCTGCACAAGTTGGGCCAGGCTGGAGGCCTTTTGCCCGATGGATACATAGACACAGTAGACGTCTTTGCCCTTTTGGTTCAGGATGGTATCGATGGCGATGGCCGTTTTGCCCGTCTGCCGGTCACCGATGATGAGTTCGCGCTGTCCCCGGCCAATGGGCACCATGGAGTCGATGGCCTTGATCCCCGTCTGCAGCGGCTCGCGTACCGGCTGGCGGTCCACTATCCCCGGCGCCGGGCCTTCGACGGAGCGGTAGCCGGCAGGCATTATGAGACCCCGGTCGTCAATCGGCCGGCCCAGGGCGTCAACCACCCGTCCCAGAAGGCCCATACCTACGGGCACCTTCACCACACGCCCCGTCCGCCGGACTTCGTCGCCTTCCTTGATGTGGCTGTCCGGCCCCAGGAGCACCACGCCCACATGGTCCAGGTCCAGGTTCAGCACCTCGCCCAGGGTGCCGCCGGGGAACTCCACCAGCTCTCCTGTCATGGCACCACTCAGGCCCCGCACGCGCGCCACGCCATCGCCCACTTCCAGCACCCAGCCTACTTCAGCCACTTCGGGCGCCAGCTGGGTCTTGGCGATGTCCATCTGCACCACGGAGGCCACCTGCTGGAAATTGGTTCCTTCCTTGACTTCTTCTGGCAACTCTTTCTTCTTCAACAGGTTGGCTTGCAAGGCATCAAGCCGCCCGCGCACGCTGCCGTCAATTACTTTGTCCCCGATGCGGATCACCAGGCCGCCGAGGAGACTCGGATCCACCCTGAGGCTCAAAGCGTAGTGCTGTTTTACAGACTCCACAAGCTTACGGCGCAGTTTCCGCAGTTCTTCTTCGCCCAGCGGGGCAGCCGAGGTAACCTCCACGACCAGCTCCGGCTCCGCCGGCTTTTCCTCCTTAAAGGCCACGCTGCCTTGAACGCTCATACCTTGGCACCCCCACCGACACTGCGCAGGTCGAGGTTATCGAGGAAGTCGGACACCAGCTTCTTGCCGGCCTTTTCGTCCACCGACTGCTCCGCCACCTTGCTGGCGGCCAGGATGGCCAGGCTGACCACGTTCTCTTTGAGGTCCAGCAGGGCCTTCTCCTTTTCATGCTTAACCTCTTCCTGCGTGGCGGCGATGATGCGCTTGGACTCCTCGCGCGCCTGCTGGATGATCTCCCGCTTGGCCTTCTCCGCCTCGCGCACGGCGTTCGCAATGATCTCCTCGGCCTCGCGGCGGGCCTTCTTACGCTCTTCCTCACCGGCAGCTTTAATCTCGGCCAGTTCGGCACGCGCTTTTTCCGCCTGTTCCAGCGCCTCTTTAATAGTGTCGCGGCGCTTTTTCATATGGTTAGTGAGCGGCTTGTAAACAAACAGCCTGAGAACCAGAAGGACAATCAAGAAGTTTATTATGGTGTGCAGAAAGGTGGTAAGGTTAGGGCTCAAGAGTCCGCCTTCCATACGACCTTCCTCCTTTCACTTTACCATGGGTACGGATCGCTCCGGGCGCCGGCCGACCCCGTCGGCTACAGGCGGGCGACCAGCGGATTGGCGAAGATTAGCACCAGAGCGATAACGAAGGCGTAAATGGTGAGGGACTCAATGATGGCGATACCGATCAGCATCGTCATGCGAATGTTATCGGCCGCTTCCGGCTGCCGGGCAATGCCTTCCACCGCCCGGCTGATGGCCATGCCTTGACCAAGGCCGGGGCCGATGGTGCCGAGCCCGATAGCCAACGCGGCGCTAAGGATCGTGACTGCCAAGACGAGCGCCTTTGCCGTGATCACAACAGGTTCCTCCTTGTTCTAAAACTCGAGTCCAACGTACCTCTTATTCCTCGGTGGCTTGGGCAATGTAAACCATGGCCAGCATGGTGAACACCAAAGCCTGAATCAGCCCGGTAAAGAGGCCAAAAAGCGACATGGGCACCGGTACGACAAGGGGCACAATAAGGCCGAGCACCGCCACCACGATGTGCTCGCCGGTAATGTTGCCGAACAGTCGGAAGGCCAGTGAGAGCGGCTTCGTGATCTCTTCCATGATGTTAAGCGGCAGGAAAAGGGGCATGGGTTCCAAGAAGTGGTGCAGATGTGCCAGGCCCTTTTTGCTCAGACCATAGGCATGGGAAGCCAGAAGAACTATCACCGCCAAGGCCACGGTAACATTGATATCGCTGGTCGGCGACTTCAGGCCGGGGACAGCCCCCATCCAGTTGCTGAGTAGGATATAGAGGAACAAGGTGCCGAGAAAAGGAAAGTAAAGCCGGCCCTTCTCCCCCATGTTATCCTCTACCAGCCCCTCCAAGAGTTCCACCACAGTCTCCAGAGCATTTTGCAGGCGCCCTGGTATTGCCTGTAGGTGCCGGGTGGACAGAAAAGAAATCACCGCGATAAAGCCGCTCAAGGCGGTGCTCATCACCACTGTGCTGGTGACAGGGAGACCGTAAAACTCCGCCACCACTACAGGGCCCAGCTCTTCCATGTTCAGGTCACCCCCCTTTTTTCTTTGGGGCGCGCGGCAAGCCCAGAGCCCGCGCCCAAAGTACAACCTCGGGCAGCAAGAACCCGCCGGCCGCAGCCACCAGGCCGCGCAGCGAGAGGGAAGCCACCAGGTAAAAGCACGCAAAGACAAAACCGTAACGAGCCAAAAAATGGAGCAAAAAAAACACCTGAACCCGGTTGCGCCTCTTGGGCTGCAGACCGTGCTCAACAGTGAAGGTCAGAAGGCGGAGATTTACTATCCCTAGGGCCAGGCCGCCCAGGAAGAAGCCCGCTACCGCCGGAGAGACACCCATGGCCAACACGCCGGCGGCCATCGCCCCCAGGCCCAGGCTCACCCAGCCTGCCCGCCGGGTCAAACCCCAGAGCTTGTTCACGTTCTATCGAATCCTCTTCCGTTTAGCCGGCTTCGGTTTGGGTACCCGGGCGGCCATTTTGGCCAGCAGCTTGTACACATTCCACACCCCTGAGACCAGGCCGAAGAGAATGAGAGCAAAACCCCATCCTGCACTAAGCCCGTAGTGTTCGTTCAGGTAATTAGCCAGATAGGCGAAGAGAACAATGGGTGCCGCCAATCTGACGCCCAGATCCATGGCCACCCCGAAGCCTTCTACTATGGTTCCGCGCTTCTTCGCCATTACCAGCCCCCACTCGGCCGTCTACGGCGGCCATCCATTGGTTCCATCTTACAGTGACCATAATAGCACTCCGGCTGGGCTTTGACAAGGGGGTCAGCTTCCCTCCCAGCCTTCTCCCAGAACCTCGTAAACGCTGCCGACGATGACAAAGGCCTGCTTGTCACAAGCGGCCACCGCCTTTTTCAGCCGCGGCAGTTCAGCCTGCGTCACCACACAAAGGAGGGCGGACCGCGCCTGCCCGGTGTAGCCGCCTTCCACTTTGAACAGGGTGACCCCCCGCCCCATCTCTTCGAGAACGGCCTTTCGAATGGCTTCCGCCTCTTCGCTGATGATAAACGCCGCCTTGGCATAGGTCTCACCCTCTTGCACCAGGTCGATAACCCGGCTGGTGAGAAAGAGCGTGACGAGAGCGTATAACGCCAGCTCCGGGGAAAAGACAACCCCGGCCACGGTTATGACCAGGGAATCGATGGTGAGCAGGCCTTTCCCGTAGGAAAGCCGCAGGAAGCGATGTAGGAGAGCGGCAGCCAGGTCCGTGCCGCCGGTGGTACCGCCGGCGCGGAAAACGATCCCCATGCCGATGCCGCCGGCGATGCCGCCGTAAATGGCCGCCAAGAGGGTGTTCGTTGTCAGCGGCCCGAAGCGGGCGGTTAAGGACACGAACACGGAAAGCAGCAACGCCCCGGCCAAAGTGCGGACCCCGAAGCGGCCGCCCAAGAAATGGACCGCGGCGGCAAAAAGGGGAATGTTGATGGCCAGCATGGTGGGGCCTACCGGCCACCCCAATATGTAGTAAAGAATAGTGGCGACGCCGCTGACGCCGCCGGCGGCAATGCGGTTGGGAATGAGAAACAGGTTCAGCCCCAGCGCGGTTATCAAGGCACCGGCGCTGATCTGGGCCAGGTTCACCAGGCGTTCCCGCACGCCACTACCCCCTACTTCACACCTTGCGTCCTCAGTCTCTCCCCAACCGGTTGCTTCCATGCGAAGCGGGCGGCCCGGGCGCTACACCAGGCCGGCCACAAAGGCAGGCAGATCGGCCATGCGCCCCCGCCGGGTGGGAACTGCCTTGCCTCCGGCCGGAATGAGGAAATCTTCCACCAGGAAGGTCTTGATCCCTAACCGGCCCGCGACCATGTCTTCCCCGACGTCGTTGCCGATCATCCAGCACTCCTCCGGCCTGCGCCTCAGGAAGGTTAAGATTTCCTGGTAGTACTCCACGTGCGGCTTACAAAAGTGCATGTCCTCGTAGGCCGTGACAAGGCGAAAGGGATACTGGTCCAGGCCGCCCCAGGCCAGGCGGTGGCGGATCGCCTGGAGCGGGAAGACGGGGTTGGTAGCTACTACTACCTCCAGCCCTGCCGCCAGGGCCAGCTCTACCGCCTGCCGGGCCGCCGGGCTGGCCACCTCCGGGCCGCCCAGGCGCGGAAACTCCTCGGCGTAAAAGGCATCCAAGAGCGGCAGCACCTCAGCCGCCGGCAGGCCCAGCCGGGACAAGAAAGCCTGCATAAAGGCCTCTCGGTTGGTCACGGCCGCGTCCCGGTTACCCACCATGATCTCGGTACAGGCGAGAACGTGTCTCACCAGCGCCTGCGGGTCCACCAGGCGGCTGAAGCGTTTCCCCAGGGCCTGAAAGTAGCGTGGTAAAAAAGCCGCCATGTCCAGGCGAATCAGGGTACCATCCAGATCAAAGAGCAGTGTCTTCACCCGGTGACTCTTACCGCCCACCCGGTTCACTCTCCTTTGCCCGGCGCTCCCCTGCCCCCGGTGGGAGCAACGGTTCCCATTCCTTCACGGCGTCCAGCACGATCTTCTGCACGTCGCTGAACAGGCGGGCAAAACGCGCCTCTGCCTCCAGGTACTCCCGTGCCACCGGGTCCAGGAGGAGCAGGTCGGCCAGGCGCTGAAGCGCCTCCAGCTTTTCCGGCGGCAGGTCCACGCCTAAAAGCCTCTGCCCCTCCACCTCGAACTCCTTGGCCTTAAACTCTGTCACGCGTTTCAGCTTCTCCGGTTCCCGCTGCAGGGCGTCCTTGGCCTTGAGCAGGCGCTGAAACTCCGCGGAAGCGCGCAGGCTCCTGGCCAGCGCATGCGCCTCATCGTATACCTCCACGTCACACACCCCCATATAAAAGTCCACGTTCCTGCGCCGGCTTTCCGCCGCTCAGCGGCCGGTGAGACGCGCCATTGCGTCGGGTGGCGCATACAATGAAGCAGAGTCTCTATGGAAGGAGGCTAGTCGTCCATGGCTATCTACGTCGTCCAGCCCGGCGACAGCCTGTGGAGCATCGCCCGGCGTTTCGGTGTCTCGGTTGAAGAGATCATGCGCGCCAACAACTTGACCACCACTGAGCTCATGCCCGGGCAGGAGCTTGACATCGTCGCCGTAACCGAACCCACACCGCCGCAGGTCCCGCCCGCTGCCGTCACGCTGCATATTGTGCGGCCCGGAGAGACGCTCTTCAGCATTGCCCGGCGCTACCGGGTGCCGCTGGCCGCCCTGATTGAGGCCAACCCGGCGCTGGTTTACCCGGGCCTGGAGCTGCGCATCCCCGTTGCCGCCCCGCCGTCGGAACGACCGCCGGAGGAAACCCGGGAAAAGGAGTGCTTCCGCCTTACCCTCTCCACCGACCGCGCGCGGTACAGTCCGGGGATGCCGGTGACCATGAAGCTCACCAAAACCAACATCTGCCGCCGCAGTGAAGTCCTCACCTACATGACAGGGCAGCGTTATGAGTTTGAAATCCGCCAGGACAACCGTCTCATCTGGCGGTGGTCCGAAGGGCGTCCCTTCACCCAGCGGGTACAACGGCTGCGGGTCCGTCCCGGCGAAACCGAAATCTTCACCGAGAGCTGGCCGCAGGTGGACAGTGCCGGTCGCCAAGTAGAACCCGGCCGCTACCGCGTTGTAGCCTGGAACACCGCCCGCGAGCTGCGGGATGAGGTTGTGACCGTCTACTTGGAAATCAGGTAAGGCCCAGGGCGATTTCCGCCCGTACCTCCTCTGCCGTTTCCTGCTTTAGTTGTTCGGCCAGGGCCGCGCGGGCCGCTGCGCCCCCCACCCGGCCCAGGCTCCAGGCCGCAGCCGCCCGCAGTCCCGGCCGCGGGTCCCGCAGCAGGTCTGTAAGCAGCGGTACTCCGGCCGGGTCGCGTAAATTGCCCAGGGCGTAAGCGGCGTTGCGCTGCAGCACCGTGCGCCCGCGCCAGGCGATGGCCGTCCCGCCGTAGCGCGCGGCAAACTCGCGCCGGCCCAGGCTCAGGAACTCTCGCAGGTCCACCTCCGCCCCGGCCTGCGGCGCCTTCTTTACCAGCGGGCAGGCTGCCAGGCACGCATCGCAGCCGTACAGCCGGTTGCCCAGGAGAGGCCTTAAGGCACGCGGTACGCTGCCCCGGGCTTGGGTGAGGTAGGACAGGCACAAAGCCGGGCGCAGCCGGAACGGCTCGGCCAGCGCGCCCGTGGGGCAGCTCCAGCGGCAACGCCCGCAGCCGAGGCACTGCTCCGCCCGGGGCGAGTCTGCCTCCAGGGGAACGTTCACCAGCAGCCCCCCCAGGAAAAAGGCCGGCCCACCCGCCGGGTCGAGCAAAAAAGTGTTCTCGGCCAGGATCCCCAACCCCGCCCGCCAGGCCAGCGGCCGCTCCACGAGCGGTCCCGTATCCACAAAGGGGCGGCCCGCGCTCCCCGGAACTTCCGCTTCCAGAAAAGCCGCCAGCTCCTCCAGCTTACCTCTCAGCACCCGGTGATAGTCCGGGCCTGTCGCCCCGGCCGCCAGGCGCCCGGTGAGATCCTTGGGTGGCGGCACCGGGGCCACGGGATACGGCAGGCCCACCATGATGACCGCCCGGGCCTGGGCCCAAACCTGGCGGGGATCTGTGCGCAGCGCCGCGTCCGCCGGCACAAAGGGCGCACCTTCCCCCGCCTGCGCGCGGCTTTCCAGCCGGCGCCGCACGTCCAGGAGCGGCTCGGCGCCGGTTATGCCCACCGGTGCCAGGCCCAGCGCGCGGGCTTTTGCTTTGAGGCGTTCCGCAAGCGACACAGCTTCACCCTCTTGGGGCAGAAAACGAGCTTCTCCGTACGAAAAGCTCGTTTTCTGCCTTCCTGACTTTTCTATTATATAACTCATTCCTGCAACAGGCAACGGCGCTATTTTTTCGCCCCGACCACGTCATAGTAGCGCAGGCTGCGCACGTGCCGCGTATGGCTCCACTCACCGTTGTTTTTCTTCAGAAAACCGACCAGCGTCACCGGGATCCACGAATAGACGAAGATGGGGTAGCCTAGAAGCGCGGCAAATGTAACCGGCTTGTTGTCCAGCGTGGCGCAGATGAGCGGTATTAAGTATTGGAAAATGGTCACCGCCACCCAGATAGAGCTCGGTACCACCTGGGTAAACAGGTAGGTGTATTCCGGGAAGAGGTGCGGGAAGTTGCTCAGCACCATGAACACCAGGCCCAGGATGATGTAGATGGGCTGGAAAACGTGGAAAGCCCCGTCGATGAGCCGGAAGTTGCGGGTGACAATCCCTTTCCAGAGCAGCGGGAAAAAGTAGCGGTGGGCCACATCCACGTGCCCCTGCGCCCAGCGCACCCGCTGCCGCCAGGATTGGGCGAAGGTAAGCGGCTTCTCGTCGTAAACGCGCGCGGCATGGCACCAGGTGGTACGAATCCCCTGCAGCAGCGCCTTCATACTGAACTCCAGGTCCTCTGTCAGGCAGGTGGCGCCCCAGCCGTAGCGTTTCAGCACCGACGTGGCGATGCACATCCCCGTCCCGCCCAGGGCGCAGGAGAGGCCCAGGTTGTACTTGGCCAGGTGCCACATGCGATTGATCACCCAGAAAGCCAGGGCAAAGGAGCCGGCCACCCAGCTGTCACCCGGGTTCTTGGCATCCAGGTACCCTTGAATCACCAGCTCGCCCCTGAGCAACCGGTCGTTCATGTACCGCAGGAAATCCGTTGCCACCAGGTTATCGGCATCAAAAATAACAACGGCATCGTACTGCCGCCGTAAGCTGAAGAGCTGCCGGAACATCCATTCCAGCGCGTGGCCCTTGCCCTTTTTCGTTTGGTTGTAGCGTTCGTAAACCTGCGCGCCCTGCTTGCGGGCAATGGCGGCCGTACGGTCGGTGCAGTTGTCCGCGACGACGAAAACATCGTAGAGTTCGCGCGGGTAGTCCAGGAGAAACAAGTTTTCAACCAGCGGTCCAATCACCGCCTCCTCATTATGCGCTGCCACCACCACTGCGAAGGATTTCTCCGCTGGGCGGTGCTCTTCTTCACGCCGCAGCCGGAAACCGAACAGGGCGAGAAATAAGTAGTAAAAAGAGAAGAAAATGGTGATGAGCTGCAGGGGGACCATAATCACGTCAAAAGGGTGGCGCAACACCAAAACCCCTCCTTTCCCCTTGCCAGATCTGAGTATAGTTATCTTCTGGCAGCTTGTCAACATTTTCACCGGTTGGCAGGTCTTCCTTCGCCTGTCCGGGTTCGGCGGCATCACCATGTCCCGGGTTGCTCGTCCGATCCCCGCAGGCAAACTCCGCCCGCAGCCGCCAGCCCGCCTTATAATGATTCGCCCGCGGCCCCGGCTTTCCGTCGCAGAGATTCCGCCTCGCGGCGGACACCGGGCCTTAGGCCGGCGGCCGCCGCTCGTTCGCCGTTCGGGACTTCCACCCCATAGACAGCGCCCATACCGGGCGCACAAAAAACCGCCCCACGAGGGGCGGCTTGAGCACCTGCCTTCCTAAGCCTGCGGCCCGGCCTTTAATACTGCCGCCGGAACGGTGCCGAACTTCTCGACATTGGCGGCAAAGCGGGCCGCCAGAGCGCGGGCTGTCCGCGCGTAAGCCTCTTTATCCTCCCATGCCTCCTGCGGCCGCAGCACCTGCGCCGGGACACCGGGACAGCTTTGCGGTACCAAAACCTTGAAGATGGGGTCCGGGGTGCAGGGTACATCGCGCAGTTGGCCGCTTACCGCCGCCCGCACCATGGCGCGGGTGTAGGCCAGGTTCATGCGCTGCCCCACCCCGTAGGAGCCGCCTGACCAGCCGGTGTTCACCAGGTAAACATCGGTACCGTGCCGGTCGATGCGCCGGCCCAATAGTTCTGCATACACCGTAGGCGCGAGCGGCAGGAAGGGCGCCCCGAAGCAGGTCGAAAAAGTGGCCTGAGGTTCGGTGACACCGCGCTCGGTACCCGCCAGTTTGCTGGTATAGCCGGAGATAAACTGATACATGGCCTGCTCGCGGGTGAGCCGGGCAATGGGCGGCAACACCCCAAAGGCATCGGCCGTGAGGAAGATTATCGTGCGCGGGACGCCTCCCGTACCGCTCAGCACCGCGCCGGGGATGTGATCCAGGGGGTACGCCGCGCGCGTATTCTCAGTAAGGCTGTCGTCGGCGTAGTCCGGCAGGCGTGTCGCCGGATCCAGCACAACGTTTTCCAGAACTGTCCCAAAGCGGATGGCCCCCCAGATTTGCGGCTCGTGCTCTTGGGAGAGCCGGATGCACTTGGCATAGCAGCCGCCTTCAAAATTAAAGATGCCCTCGTCAGACCAGCCGTGCTCATCGTCGCCGATGAGGAAGCGCTGCGGGTCGGCGGAGAGGGTGGTCTTACCGGTGCCCGAGAGGCCGAAAAACAGGGCTACGTCGCCGTCTTCGCCCTGGTTGGCGGAGCAGTGCATGGAAAGGACACCCTTAAGGGGCAGCAGGTAGTTCATGACGGTAAAGACGGATTTCTTGATCTCCCCGGCGTAAGAGGTGCCGCCGATGAGCACCAGCCGCCGCTCAAAATCGAGCACAATGAAGGCCTCGGAGTTGGTCCCGTCCAGCGCCGGGTCGGCCTTGAACCCGGGGGCCGCAATGATGGTGAAGCCGGGCTCGTGGGCCTTTAGTTCCTCCGCCGTGGGCCGCCGGAACAGCTGGTGCGCGAAGAGGTTTTGCCAGGCCAGCTCGTTCACCACGCGGATGGGCAGCCGGTAGCGTGGGTCGGCGCCGGCGAAACCATCGAAGATGAAGAGCTCGCGCTGCTCGAGGTAAGCCAGGAGGCGCCGGTAGAGCCGCTCAAACCGCTCCGGCTCAAAAGGGGCGTTGTTTCCCCACCAGATGCGGTCGTGCAGTGCCGGCCTGTCCACTACGAACTTGTCGTGGGGTGAACGTCCGGTGTATTTGCCGGTGGCGACGCGCAAGGCACCGCCGGCGGTGAGCACGCCTTCGCCCCGGTGCAGGGCCGCCTCCACCAGTTCCGCCACGGAAAGGTTGCGGTGGACCTGCCCCGGGTGGTTGAGGCCCAGGTCTGCCAGCCCGTAGTCGGATTTATGCATCTGAACCGCCCTTTCTTGTATATTGTATACTTTAGAACCTCCAATAAAACTCCAATTAGGATTCGCCAGCCGGGCTGGAATTCCTGCTTTCTTTGTTACTGTTTTATTCCACACCTTCCCCCGACAGCGCCTGTAGAGCCGCTTCATAAGCCGCCAGGTCGGCCGCCGAGTAAAGCACCAGCCGCACCTCGGCAAAAGCTCCCGGGTACCCGTCTAAAAAGTCGCGCACAGCACCCAGAGCGACGGCCGCTGCCCGGCCGATGGGAAAACGGTAGGCGCCGGTGCTAATCGAAGGAAAGGCGATTGACCTCAGGCCCTTCTCCCGGGCCAGGCGCAAGCTGTTGGTGTAAGCCTGGCGCAGCAGCTCCGCCTCGCCCCGCTCGCCGCCGTACCAGACCGGACCTACCGTGTGTATGACGTAACGGGCCGGGAGGTTGCCGCCCGTCGTGATGACAGCCTGCCCGGTGGGGCAGCCGCCCTGCCGGGCGCGGATGGCGAGGCACTCTTCATGCAGCTTGGGTCCCGCTGCGCGGTGAATAGCCCCGTCCACGCCCCCGCCGCCCAAAAGACTGCTGTTGGCGGCGTTGACAATGGCGTCCGTCTCCTGCCGCGTGATATCCCCCTGTACCAGCAGCACCCGCGTGCCGCTCCATGTTACCTCCATGTGGTCTCACTCCTTTCGGCTACAGCTCCTTTTCCAGAAAAACCCCGGCGCGTTCGTTGCCGTTGTAATCCGCGCAGGGCCGAAAGCCGCTGCGCCGGTAGAGGGCGAGCGCTGCCGTAAGGTCGGGGCGGGAGTCCAGTTTCATGCGCCTGTACCCGGCCCGGCGGGCAAACTCCAGGGCGGCGTCAACGAGCAGCCGACCCAGCCCTCGGCCGCGGTAGGCCCCCCGGACGAACATCCGCTTCAGCTCACAGGTGTCTGCCGTAAGCGGCCGTACCGCTGCCGTCCCCACAGGCTCCCCGTCCTGGGTTACCGCCAGGAAAAAGGCGGCCTGGGGCGGGGCATAGTAGGCCGCCGGATCCACCAGGTCGGCATCCAGCCGTGCCGGGTCGAAGCTGAGCCCGAGCTCGGCCAGATACTCGCGCATCAGCGTCCGCGCTGCTTCGCCCTCACCTGCCGCAAGGGTGCGTATCCGAAAACCGGTCACCCCCACCACCTCCCAGTGTTAAGACCGGCCCGCCGCGGCCTTAACCGCTCGGGCCACCGCCGGCGCCACCCGGGGATCGAAGGGATCAGGCAGGCAGTGTTCTGCGTTCAGCTCTCCCCCCACCAGGCCCGCCAGCGCCCGGGCCGCAGCGATTTTCATTTCTTCTGTTATCTGCGGGGCGCGCGCATCCAGCGCTCCTCGAAACACGCCGGGAAAGGCCAGCACGTTGTTGACCTGGTTGGGAAAATCGGAGCGCCCGGTGCCCACCACGGCAGCGCCGGCCGCCTTGGCTTCTTCCGGCCAGATCTCCGGTACCGGGTTGGCCATGGCGAACACCACCGCCCGGGCCGCCATGGTACGCACCATGTCCGCCGTGAGGACCCCGGGTGCCGACACGCCGATGAACACATCGCGCCCGCGCACGGCCCGGCTTAAGTCCCCGCGCACGCACTCCTTATTGGTCATCGCTGCCAGCTCTTCTTTAATGCCGCTGTTGCCCGGCCGGCCTGGATAGAGGGCACCGGCGCGGTCGCAAAGGATCACATCGCCGACCCCCACCCGCTTGAGCAGCCGCGCAATAGCCACCCCGGCGGCGCCGGCACCGTTTATCACCACGCTCGCCTCGGCCAGGCTCTTTTCCACCACCTGCAGGGCATTGAGCAGGCCGGCCGCAACGACGATGGCCGTGCCGTGCTGGTCGTCGTGGAAAACCGGGATGGGAAGCTCGGCTTTGAGCCGCTCCTCAATGGTAAAGCAGCGCGGCGCGCTGATGTCCTCCAGGTTGATGCCGCCAAAGGTGGGAGCGATCAGTTTTACCGTCTCCACGATGGCGTTCACGTCCTTGGTGGCGAGGCACAGGGGAAAAGCGTCCACGCCGGCAAAGGCCTTAAAGAGTACAGCCTTCCCTTCCATCACCGGCAGGGCCGCCTCCGGGCCGATGTCCCCCAGTCCCAGCACGGCGCTGCCGTCGGTTACTATCGCCACCAGGTTGCCGCGCGCTGTGTACGTGTAAACCTCCTCCGGGCGGGTGGCGATAACCCGGCAGGGTTCGGCTACGCCCGGTGTATAGGCTAGGCTGAGGTCCGCCCGTGTCCTCAGCGGGACCTTGCTTTCCACGCTGATCTTGCCCTGCCTTTCCCGGTGCAAAGCCAGGGCCGCTTCCTGCACATCCATGCTGCAACCTCCATCCGGCTACCATTTTGCTCTCGCCTTGTTATTTTCTCGTCGGCCGCAGTTTTTCCTGCCTGAACCTACCTAGCACCCGCTACTTTTCTACAACTTCTGACAGAAATAAAAGTTGTATGCTGTACCCCTGTTATAGTATACTTATGCTCAGAGAAAATGCCTGGAGGTGAAGCGCGTGCCTTGGAACCTGACCCATCCCGACCTGGCACCACTCGCCCGCTTTTTTGCCCCGACCAACCTTACGGTGGCAGCGGTTCCCCTCAGTGAAACGTACCGCGGCAAGGAGCCGTATGTTGTCTACGCTCACCTGCCCCAGCCCCTTGCCGGCCCGGTGGTGGCGCTGCTGCGCGGTGGGCCGAAAGCCAGTGAAATCCTGCACTTTTTGGCTCACCTGGGCCTCAATGTCCTGGAGCTCTGGCACATCAGGAGCCTGCCCGAGAAGGATGACCTCTTTTACAGCGAACTGGTACCCGAAGCGCTGGAGATGTTCAGCGAGGTGAAGGTGCGTTCCTTCCCGCCCCAGCCGCTGGAAAGACTGCTGTCCCAGCAGCCCGCCGGATTGGTGGTTGCGGGGCGGCCCCGGCGCGAAGAGGCCCGGGCCCGCTTCTGCGCGCGCCTCGCCAGCCTGCCGGTGAACGTGGCGGTGGTGGATATTCAAGAGCCTCTGCCGGATTTCAGCGGCAGCGAAGGCCCGGTGACCCTGCAGCACCCCCCGATCCCGGTGTTCCCCTGGAATTCCTTCCCGCTTTCCCAACTCCTCAGGCGCAAACGCAGCCAGGGACTTAAAGTGGCAGCCGCCCTGCCCACCCTAAACGAAGAAGCCACCGTGGCCAAGGCGCTCAGCGCCGCCCTGGAGGTGAAGGCGCAGGGGCTCCTCGATGAGGTGTTCGTGGTGGATTCGGC
Organism: Gelria sp. Kuro-4; assembly: GCF_019668485.1. NCBI lineage: Bacteria > Bacillati > Bacillota > Clostridia > Thermoanaerobacterales > Thermoanaerobacteraceae > Gelria > Gelria sp. Kuro-4. The sequence goes on from NZ_AP024619.1 coordinate 2,192,709, forward strand.
GTCCACCGACCGCACCGCAGAGATAGCCACCGGGCTGGGCGTGCCGGTGTACCAGGCGGCAGGAGTGGGGCCGGAGCTGCCGCCCGCGCGCGGGAAGGGCGAAAACCTCTACAAGTCCCTTTTTCTTACCGACGCCGATATCATCCTCTGGGTAGACACAGATATCGAAACCATCACCCCCAGTTTCTTCACCGCTCCCTTGGCACCCCTTTTCGCCGGTCCCGGGATTCAACTGGTCAAGGGCTTCTTCAAACGGCCGGTGCGCGTTACCGAGCAGGGCACGGCCTTAGGCGGCGGCCGCGTCACCGAGCTTTTGGTCAAACCCTTTCTAAACCTCCACTACCCCGGCCTGGCCAGCCTGGTGCAGCCGCTTTCCGGAGTAACCGCCATCCGGCGCCGGGCGGCAGAAGAGTTCTTCTTCCCCGATCACTACGGCGTGGAGATCGCCCTGCTGCTCCAAGCCTACCGCCGCTGGGGCCCGCAGGCGCTGGCCCAGGTGGATGTGGGGGAGGTCATCCACAAGTCCAAGAGCCTTGAGGGGCTTACCGAGATGTCCTTTCAAATCCTCCAAACCGTACGCGACCTGGACGCCGTCCCTACACCCGGCCGTCGCCAGGACCTTTTTCTGCGGGCTTACGATGAAGAGCGCAGCGTCACCCTGGTGGCCAAGGCCCTGCCCATCTCCTGGCGGCCGCCGAAAAGCGCGCTGGGGGCCGCGCTTGACCGGGGATTGAGCGCGGATGGTGTCCTGGGAGCTTCCTAGTTCCGCGTGAAGCCGCTGTTCACTGGATAAAAACAGGTAAGGACGATTGACAGTACCGGACGGACTCGGCTAGAATGAGAACCATATTAGGAGTGTACCTAGGGTTCCGCGCCGTCAGGCGGCCGCGACCGAGCGGTACAAACCAGGCTGGGCCTGGTACACCGTGGGTGGAAAATACCCGAGCGGAAAGTCCTAAGCGATGCTTAGTTTGCCGCTCGGGTTTTATTTTCAGCCCAGGCAGGGGGGTGAACGTCAAAGGCTTCTTCATTAATCGCAGGGGGAAAGCCCCATCCACCAACGCCGAGTACAAAGAAAGGAGAAACCCGTATGCAACTCACCCCCATCTTGGCCTTAAGTATTGTTCTTACCATCTTCGCCGTCGGTGACGTGGTAGCCATCAAAACTAAAGCCATCCTCTCTATGCTCTTCGTCAGTTCCGTCCTCCTCCTCCTCGGTTACTGGTCCGGTATCCCGGGCAACCTGCTGCCCCAATCGCAGCTGGTGGGCATCGGCAGCGTCCTGGTAGGCCTGCTCATCACCCACATGGGCACCTTGATGAAGGTGCGCGATCTCCTGCAGCAGTGGAAAACCGTCCTCATCGCCGCCGGTGCCGTGGCCGGCATCGGTATCTTTGTCTTTCTCGTCGGTTCGCCGCTTTTCGGCCGCAACGTGGCTGTGGTCGCCGCGCCCCCCATCTCCGGCGGCGTGGTGGCAGCGCTCATCATGTCTGAGGCGGCGAAGGCCAAAGGGTTTGCCGACCTCTCCCTCCTCGCCACCATGCTCCTGGTCGCCCAGGGTTTCATCGGTTACCCCTTAAGTTCAATCCTGCTGACGCGCGAAGCGCGGCGCATTGTGTCGCAGCCCGAACTGGTGCGCGTCGCACAGGAAACAGCCGTCGGTGCCGAGGGCGCGGTGGACAAAGGCGCCTTCGGGTTCCGCCTCCCCCAGATTCCCAAAGAGTACCAGACAAACTTCGTGCTCTTGGCCAAGCTCTCCCTGGTGGCCTATGCCGCGGTGCTAATCGCCGGACTCTTCAACAACGTCATTCATCCCCTGGTCGTCAGCCTCGTCGTTGGTATCATCGCCCGCGAAATCGGGCTTCTCGAAGACAACATCTTTGAAAAGGCGAACGGCCTGGGCCTGGCCATGGCCGGGCTCTTGGCGGTGGTCTTCGGCAACCTGGCCTCGGCCACGCCCGCCATGGTGACCAAGCTGCTCGCCCCCCTTGCAGGCACCTTGGTTTTAGGCGTCATCGGCATCGGTCTCTTCTCTTTTGTCCTGGGGCACCTCCTCGGCTATTCCTTTGAGATGGCCACGACCATCGGCCTGACCGCTCTCTACGGTTTCCCGGGCACGTATATCCTTTCCCACGAGGCAGCCAAGGCCGTGGCCCAAAATGAGGAGGAAGAGCAGGCCATCCTGCACCACATCCTGCCGAAGATGCTGGTGGCCGGCTTCGTTACCGTCACCATCAGCTCCGTGATCCTCGCCGGCATCTTCGCCAAACTCCTCGTTTAACGCGCACCGCGCCGTTCTCGCATCATTTGTCTCCACCGTGCCCGGCCCGGGGCACAGCCTGGAGCGCCGGCCGCGCCGGCAAAAAGCGCCCGGACCGCGGCGCGCCGGCATACTTCTACTGAGAAGGGAGAAACCGCTATGCAACTGGTACTAAAAGGCAGCCGGCTTATCGACGGCACCGGGCGTCAGCCGATTGCCGATGCCACCCTGGTCATTGAAGACAAGGTCGTCACAGCCGTAGGCGGGCCGGAGGTGCCCTACGCGGCGGACGCCGAGGTGCTGGAGCTTCCCGGCTGCACCATCCTCCCCGGCTTCATCGACGCCCATGTGCATCTCACCATGCCGCCGGTGGGAGATTCCTTCAAAGTAATCACCAGCGAGTCCGACGCCATGACCGCCCTCAGGGCGGCGACCCACGCCCAAGAAACCCTCGCCAACGGTGTCACCACCGTGCGCGACATGGGCGGCAAAAACTATGTCGACCTGGCCCTGCGCGACGCCATCGCCGGCGGCATGGTCCCCGGGCCGCGCATGCTGGCCTCCGGCCGCGCGGTGGTTATGACGGGCGGTCACGGCTGGCCCACGGCGCGCGAGGCCGACGGCCCGGACGAGGTGCGCAAGGCCGTGCGCGAACAGCTCAAGGCCGGCGCAGACGTGATCAAGCTCATGGCCACAGGCGGCGTCATGACCCCCGGCGTGGAACCGGGGTCCCCGCAGCTCACCTACGAGGAACTCAAGGCCGGCGTCGCAGAGGCCAACAAGGCCGGCCGCCGCACCGCCAGCCACGCCCAGGGCACCACCGGCATCAAAAACGCCGTCCTGGCCGGGATCACCTCCATCGAGCACGGCATCTTCCTCAGCGATGAGGTCATCGAGCTCATGCTGGAGCACGGCACCTACCTGGTGCCCACCCTGGTGGCGCCTTACTGGATTGTGAAGAAAGGGCGCGCGGCCGGGATCCCCGACTACGCCGTAAAAAAATCCGAGGACGTCATCGAAGCCCACCTGGCCAGCTTCCGTAAGGCGCTGGCCGCCGGCGTGAAGATCGCCTTCGGCACCGATGCCGGCACGCCCTTTAACGAGCACGGCGCCAACACCTTTGAGCTTGAGCTCCTGGTGGAGAACGGCATGACCCCGCTCCAGGCCCTGGAGGCGGGGACGCGCGTCAGCGCCGAGCTCCTCGGCATCGAGGACAAGGTGGGCACGCTGGAAGCAGGTAAGCTGGCCGACGTGGTCGTCGTCGCCGGTGACCCCCTGGCCGACATCAAGGCCGTGCGCAACGTGCAGGTGGTTGTTAAGGAGGGCCGAATCGTAAAAGCAAAGAACTAGACGTCTTTGGATTAAAAGGCCCTGCCCCACCCGGGACAGGGCCTTTGGGTCATCCTCACGCCTGAGAAGAAACGCCTTTGCACCGCCGCCAGCGCCGGGCAGGCACCGGCTTATTTCTTGACAAACTCAGCCGCCTGCCGGCCGGCGATGCGGCCGAAGACCACGATGTCCGCCACGGCGTTACCGCCCAGCCGGTTGGCGCCGTGGATGCCGCCCGTCACCTCGCCGGCGGCGTAAAGGCCGGGGATGGGCTGGCCGGCCTTGTTCAGAACCTCGGCCCGGGTGTTAATGGCCAGGCCGCCCATGGTGTGGTGCACGGCCGGCGTCACTTCCACCGCGTAAAAAGGTGCCTTCGCAAGCTTGCGCTGGAGGTGCTGGCGGCCGAAATCGCTGTCTTTACCGGCAGCGACAAACCCGTTATACCGCTTTACGGTTTCTGTCAGCCTGCCGGCCGGAATGCTCAACTTGGCAGCGAGCTCGTCCAGGGTGTCGGCCTCGGTGAGGAGATTTAACCGGGCGTACTCTTCGATTGCCTTGAGGTTTTCCCGCACGCCCTGGTCGAAGAGCAGGAAGGCGGTGCCCTTCTCCTGGTCCAAAATAGCCTTAGAGACCACGTCCCGCGTCTGCAGCTCGTCGATGAAACGGTCGCCCTTATGGTTGACCAGAATGGCACCCGTGCCGCGCACGGCCTCCGTGATCATCAGACCCTTATGCGGCACTACGGTCGGGTGCGTCTGGATGTTCTCCATCTGTACCGTGGCCGCACCTACGGCCGTAGCCATCTTAATCCCGTCTCCCGTGGCACCCGGGTGGTTGGTGGTGTCAAACCCCTTGAGGGCCGGGTTGTACTGAGCCACCATCTCCGGGTTGGCACCGAAACCGCCGGTGGCCACAATGACAGCCTTGGCCCTGACGACGAGGTCGCCCTTTTCCTTGCTGGCCGCTTTCACTCCGGTTACGCGGCCGTTCCCGTCGGTGGTGATCTCTGTGACCTTGGTGTCAGTAAAGATCTCAATGCCCTGGTCCTTTGCCGCCTTCTCCAGGGTCTTAACGATCACCGGGCCCACAGCGCCGCCGCCTTCCGGCGCATGGGTGCGCGGGTTGGTTGCTCCGCCGGCGATCACCACATGCACCAGGTTGGCGCCCATGCCGTTTAGCCATTCCAGGGTGTTATTGGCGTTGTCCACCAGGGTGCGCACCAGCTCTGGAATGTTCTGGTTCTTGCCGCCTTCCTTTCTTTCGAAACCCGTCTCCGGGCCAAGGATACCCAGCGCCAAACGCTCCCATCATCCGCGCAGCGGTTTCTGGCTCAGGTGGCACCCAGCAGCCTTCCGCCTCGCCCCGATCTCGCTCGTGTTATGCCGCTCTTGGGGAACTGAGGAGAAAAGTAAGAAAAGGAGTCGGCGGCTTCCGGCTGGAATACTATCTTAAGACTGCGTCCCGGCGAGGGTCCAAGGGAGGTTCTTACGTGGAAAGGTTGCCGCGCCGTTTTTACGCCCGTCCCGCCACGGAAGTGGCGCCGGACCTTTTAGGTAAACTCCTGGTACACGTTACACCGGAAGGCACTGCCGGCGGTTACATAGTGGAGACCGAGGCCTACATGGGGCCGCAGGATAAGGCCGCCCACTCCTACGGCGGGCGGCCCACCCAGCGTACCCGGGCCATGTTCGGCCCGCCCGGGCACGCCTACGTCTACCTCATTTACGGTATGTACTACTGCTTTAACGTGGTGGTGGCCCGGGAAGGTGAGCCCCAGGCCGTACTCATCCGCGCCCTCGAACCCGCCGCGGGGGTTGAGCTCATGGCGCGCCGTCGCGGCAAGAGTCCGGCGGCCGCGCAAAAGCTCTTGGCGGATCCCCGCAAACTCCGCACCTTAACCGACGGCCCAGGGAAGCTCTGCCAGGCCCTGGGCATCACCCAGGCCCAGTACGGCCTGGACCTGACGGGGGACGAACTCTTTCTCACTCCCGGCCGCAGCGTAGATCCTGCGGACATCCGCACCACGCCCCGCATCAACGTAGCCTATGCCGGCGAATGGGCCCAGCGACCCTGGCGCTTCCTGCTGCCGGCAGGCAGGTAACCATTTTTCTAATATTCTCTGGAAATACTTGTTAAAGTGTAGACTGAGCCGCCGCTGCAGTGCGTCACCCGCGGGCATCGTACCGCAGGGGTGGCCGGCGCCGCTCCAGCCGCTGCCAACCGGCATACACCAACCAGGGCACCACCAGGCCGGCAACGAGCTTCGCGCCCACCAGCACCAAGTGGCGCTCGACACCCATACTCGCCAGCAGAAAACCGGTCCAGCCCAGTACCAGCGGATGCGCCAGATAAATGAAGAACACCGCCCGGTTCAAACTCGGCCAGCCTCGCCCCGCCCACCCAGCGCTCAGGACAAAGAAAAGCCAGAAGGCAACCACCGCGTAAAGGATCACCGCCAGCTGCCTGAGCGCCGCCGGCAGCGCCAGGGAAACCTGCGGTACCGCAACCACCGCCAGGAGCAGCACGAAAAGACCCGCCAGCGCCGCCTGCCGCTTCCGCCCCACCTGGGTCAGCACCTCCAGGTGTAAAGCGGCGACACAGCCGGCCACGAAGTAGACTCCGTAGCCGAGAAAAACGCTGGCCCAAGCCCTGTTTAGCCCGGCGGTTTTGACGTTCCAGATCACCTGTAAAAGCAGGGCAGCGGTCAAGAGCCGCCCCTGCCAGCTGCGCCCCCGCTGGAGAAGGGCCAAAAGATAGGGGAAAAGCAGGTAAAGCTGCAGCAAGACAACGCAGAAGTACAGGTGGCCGAAAGCCCGCCCGGTGAGGAGTTTACCGGCCAGCTCGCCTAAAAAGCTTAAGGCAGTGTTCCAGCGCCGCCCCTCAATGCGGGCGGCGTAAAAGAGGTAGACCACCGTCCACACGGCATACGCCGGGAGAATGCTCTGGAAACGGTGCCGCCAAAACCGCCGGCAGCTTAGCGGACGCTCCCGGTGGCTGGCCGTAAGCGCCAGGCCGCTGATCAGGAAAAAGAAGGGCGCGGCGAAGCTCACCGCCCGGTTGAGGAACCAATACACCGCCCAGGCCGGCGCCGTAGGCGGCAGCCCGGCCACCGGCGCGGCGGTGGCGTGGAGCAGCACCACCGCCGCAATACCCACCAGGCGCAGAGCATCAAGTTCCTTGATCCATGCCACGCGTGATTTCCCCTTGGATGTTGCTCGCTGACTATGTTTCGTTGCCGCCGGCTCCTTTGCCTTGGTAACTAAAACCGGTCCTAGTTAAGAAAAGGAACAATGGATGTGGGGACTAGGAAAACCCAGGGAGCAGTAATAATGCCCATGGCCAGCGCCACCTTGTGGGCCACCGCTGCAGGCAGCCCGGCCCGCGTGCCCAGCCGCCTGTTCGCCAGATAGATCAGGGCGCCCACCAAAGCGATCGTCAAGAGGTGCAGCACCACCGTCGTAGGGTTGTTCCAAATGGTCAGGATCGAATCGGGAGCCATCAGGGAAGAGTCGGCCAAAGCGAAGAGAATGGCAACCCCTAGAAAGTCGGCCAGAAAGCCGCAGAGCCACGCCTTGAAGATGTAGGAACGGAGCGCCCCACCCGGCAGGCTGAACTTCAGAAGCCTTAACGCGGCGCCGATCACCCCGGCATCAATCACCAGGTTCACCAACAGAACAGGCAAATAAACAAGTGGAAAGAGGGGGGCAAAAAGCACCAGCCAGAGAGGAAAGATTACGTTATAGAGCGTACACCTTTTATCTTGCACTGCTTCATCTCCCCGTTCTTTAATTTAAGGCCTATATCTTGATCTATCTGGCACGGCGTCGGCGGAACACTGAATGCCTCCGGGAAATTCCCGCGCAGCTGCCTGCTCTGCGTGCCGTACGCGCCACATGGGATGTAAAAGCGGGGACTCGGGCCTGGCTGCTCCCCTGCGGTTTTGGGGTGGTATTTCCACGCAAAACCCGAGAAAGCCCTAGAACCAGCCCCGGCGGCGGAAGACAGCCATCATGGCGCCGGCCAAAAGGGCCATGACGCCGAGAACCGCAAAGTAGCCGTAGCGCCACTGAAGCTCCGGCATGTAGCGGAAGTTCATCCCGTAAATCCCGGCGATGAGGCTGAGCGGCATCATGATGGTGGTGATGATGGTGAGCACCTTCATGATTTCGTTCAGGCGGTTCGAGGTGATGGAAAGGTAAATCTCCACCGTGGAACTGGCCAGGTCGTGCAGGGTCTCCACCTGGTCGATAAGGCGCAGCATCTCGTTGTAAATGTCCAGGAAGAAGGCCCGGTTGTCCGGTTGTACCAGCTTAAACTCCGGAAAGGCCAGAAGGTTCATAATATCCCGCTGTGCCCCCAAGACTTTGCGCAGCTTGATGGCCTGGCGCCGCAGCGTAAAAACCTGATTGAGGAGCCGCCGGGTCGGCCGGTGAAAGACCTCTTCTTCCAAACGCTCGATTCTTTCCTCCGTACGGTCGAAGAAGGTGAAAAAGGTCTCGGTCAATGCCTCCAGCAGGCTGTAGAGGGCGAAGTCGAGACCCTTTTGGAAAAGCTGCGGGTCTTTCCGGTACTGCGCAAAGAGCTCTGTGAGGAAGGTCAGCTCTTCGTGGTGAACAGTGACCAGGTACCGGGGGCCGAGAAAAACGCTCAGCGCCGCGGTAATGGGCCGACGGCCCCGCTGCTCCGCCTGAACGTAGCGCAGCAGCAAAAAAGCGTACTCGTCGTACTGGCTCAGCTCCGGCCGGTAGTGCGGGCGGCGGCAGTCTTCCACCGCCAAAGGGTGAAAATGAAACACGCCGGTAAGTAGTTCCAGTTCCTCCGCGGTGGGTTCTACCAGATCCACCCAGGTGTAGGCGGCGGCCTTGCGGGGTGCAAATCCTTGACCGAGCTCCGTGCGCAGCCCCTGCTCTTCATCATAAACTAAAACCCGCAGCATAAGCGACTCCTTCCGACCGTTTTCCTTAGTCTACCCCATTGCTCAACCCGGCTGCAATGCTTAGGCGCTCTTTTATCCCACCTTCGCCGGCCAAGCTCACCGACCGCGACTCATCCTTCCAGTTTCGCTTCTGTACCGCCGGGTTTGCCGTCCTTTACTTCATTCACTGCCGGGGATTCGATTCCTTCGCGCAGAGCGAGGAACTTTTTAAGGTCCGCCAGCTCCTCCAGGATAAGCTTCGTATTGGCCCAAGCCAGAAAAGCAAACAGCGGGCCGGCAAGCCAGAGCACGTTAAGCAGCAGGCGCATGAATTCACCCCTCTTTATAGACGCCGGGAAAAGGGAATACGTTCCCCTGAAGCGAAGGTGTTTTTTATGCTGAGATTTAAGAAGGGACGTGGTCGAGTGCCATGAAGCGAGTGCCGTTGGTCCTCATCCTGCTGGTCTTGGTCGCCGCCGTGTTCCTGAAAGATCCGTCCTTCGCCCCGGGCGGCGGGCCGAGCGGAGCGATAGTACCAGGGCCGGCCCCTACTCTGTCCCGAGACTCCCTGCCGGCCCCGGTCCCCACCGTTGCGGTGGAAACCATCACCCTGGACCATGACCAGGACGGGGACGGTATCCTGGACCTGGCCGACATCGTCCAGGGGGCGCGGGCCTACGTAGAGACCCGGCCCCAATATAAAAACGCCTACTACGCCGGCGGATACCCCCCGCCGGGTGAAGGCGTTTGCACCGACGTTGTCTGGCAGGCTCTCCAGGCCGCCGGTTACGACCTTAAGGCCATGGTCGATAAGGACATCCGCGAAAACCTGCGCGCGTACCCCCGGGTGGCCGGTAAACCGGACCCGAACATCGACTTCCGCCGCGTGAAGAACCTGCACGTTTTCTTGAAGCGCCACGCCACGGCGCTCACCTTGGAGGTGAAACCCGGCGACGCTGAAAACCTTAAGGCCTGGCAGGGCGGTGACATCGTGGTCTTCGGCCCGCCTGTGGACCACATCGCCATCGTTTCCGACCGGCGCCGGCCCGACGGCGTCCCCCTGCTCCTTCACAACGCCGGACCCTACGCCGAGGAGGCCGACCGCCTCCTCACCTGGCCCTCGCCGCTCATCGGCCACCACCGTTTCCCCAAGCTGCCCTAGCCCCGGCGGCCGCCCGCTCGCACGCGTTTTCCTGCTTTCAGCCCTTCTAACCCCGGGTTCTTGATGACTTCATCGCCCGCAGCCAGGCCGGCTTCGATCACCACCAGCTCCGTGGTTTCGAGGCCCTTTTTTACCGGCTGAATCCGCGCGCAGCCCGCTCGCACCACCCACACCGCGTCGCCGCCTTCGTACGGGAAAAGCGCCGTCTTGGGCACCGCCAGTTTGTTTTCCTGCTCCAGCACGGAAAACTCCACGTCCAGGGCGTAGCCGGGCCGCAGCTGCGGCACCTTTCCTTCGGGCCGGATGGTGACTTTCACGCGGCGCTCACTGAGCCCCAGGGCGGACACTTTTTCCACCGCCGCCGGAGCGATGGCTTTGACAGTTCCCGGAAACCTGTAGTCCCCGTCCCTTCTTTTCTGGATCAGCGTAACCTTCAGCCCGACTTTCACGGGGAGCACATCTTCAGTGAGCAGGTAGGCGTTGACTTCGTAGCCTTGATCGCCCGCCAGTTTCAGCAGCGGTACCTGTGGTGCGATCACCATTCCTTCCTCGGCCGTAAGCTCTTCCACCACGCCCGTGATGGGGGCGGTGATCCGGCTCCGGGCGATCTGGTACTCCAGCTGGCTTATCTGGGCCTCCACCGCTTCCAGCTGGCCTTGGAAGTACTGCCGGGCGGCGCCGGCTCCGGTTGAACCAAGGGCCGGTGCCGCCTGACCGGCGGCCTGTCCCCTGTGACCCGCCTGCTCTCGCAGCAGCTCGAGCCTCGACTCCTGTTGAGCGGCCGCGTTTTGCAGCTGCTCCACCGCCCGCTCGGCGGCAAGAAGCTCCACCTGGGTCGCCGCGCCGGCCTCATACAGGTACTTGGTCCGCCGGTAATCCTCCCTGCTTTTCGCCAACTGGCGCTGGGTTTCTGCGAGCGCCAGTTGCTGCTCCTCTACCTGCTGCTGAATTTCCTGGATTGATTTTTCCATCTGGCCGGCCAGGCTCCTCAGCTGGGCTTGGAGCTGAGCCAGCTGGTACTCCAACTCCTTGGTGCTAAGCTCGACCAGCAGATCCCCCTGGGCCACCTTCTGCCCCTCCTGGACGGCCAAACGGGTGATCTCACCACCGACGGGGCTGTACACCAGGCGGTCCTCTACCGCTTCCACGATCCCTTCTTCCTTGAACACCTGGGCCACCGTCTGCGGTTTTACCTCAATCAGCTCCGCCGTGAGAGGCTGCACGGCCGCAGAGGCGACCGACACGGCCGCCAGCACCCCCAGGACCACCAAAGCTCCCCACTTCACGGACTTCTTCACGTTCCTCCACTCCTCACCGTCACTCTCTTTCCTTCAGTACCTCCACCAGGTCCAGCTGCCTGATCCGGCGGGCCACCCACTGCTGGGCCAGCCAGATGGCGAGCATGGTGCCCAGCAGGGCCTCAAGCAAAGCCGCCGGAGTGGTCCCCGCCGGCAGGGAGTACAGGTCGCTGCTCATGCTCCGGGCCAGAACTTGATTCAGCACCGCCGTCAGGGGTATGCCCGCGATTATACCGCACACCCCCAGGAGCCACTGTTCCACCGAGACCGCCTCCAACACCTCGCCCGGCCGCATCCCCAAGACGCGCAGCGAAGCCAGCTCCCTTTTCCTTTCTGCCAGGGAGATGATGCTCGAGTTGTACACGATGGCAAAACCGGTCACCACCGCCAGCAGGGCCATGCTGTACAGCATGTACCGGGAGGAACCGATGAGTTCGCGAAAGAGGTCGACGGCCTGCCGCCTTTCTTCGAACATCCCGGTGTACGGCGCCGTCTCATACTTCTCCTTGAGCGCCGGGATGCACCCCTTATCCACGGCAATAACGAGTGACGTGGCCATCTCACCCTGGCGCAAAAGGCCCAGCAGCGTGTTCTGGTTCAGGTAGACATTGGCGCCGAGGTACTGCGGAACGATGCCCGCCACGTCCACGTACACCGGCGACTCCTCAGCCCACACGCTTTCCAGCCGCAGCCGGTCCCCTACCTGGGCGTCGAGTTTCGCCGCCACCTGCTCGGAGAGCACCACACCTCCCTCCGGTATCGCCACCGGACTACCCCGCTTGTCCAGGGGTGTGTACAGCTGGGCGGCCGGGGGCAGGCCCAAGGCGGCCACACTCTTCTTACGGTGCTCGTGCTGCAGGGTCACCGGGACCTCCAGCAGCGGTTCCACCCGTTTGACCCCGGGCTCATCCTCCAGCTCCCTTACCACCGCTGTCAATGGCAGGGGGCGTGTGAAGCTGATCTTCACGTCGTACTGCTGCACCTTGGTGAACTGCTCCAGCACCATGGTGTCCATCAGGCCGTTCAGGGACCACACTACCGCTATCAGGCTGAAGGTAAAGGTGACGCCCAGCAAGGTGAAAAGACTCCGCGCCCGGTTGCGCAGGGCATTGCGCACGGCCATGCGCCCCGGCACGGTGAACGCCGCCCAGACCACCCGCAGGCGTTCCAAGGAAGATTTGCCCTTGAAAAGCGGGACGGGAGGATGCAGGGCATCCGCCGGCCGGAGTCTCAGGACGCCTTTGGTCCCCTGGTAGGCGGCGAAGAGGCTGAAAGCGGTGGAGAGCAGCACCCCAGAGACAAAATACGCCCGGGAAAACCGGCCGCTCAGGTTGGGCAGGCTGAAGTACTGCGCATAAAGCCGGGTCAGCGAAAAGGACAGCGCCGTGCCCAGGAGCCCGCCCACCACACCTCCCACCAAGCCCACCAGCAGGCCGTAAGACAGATAGTGCAGGAGAATCTCGCGCGGGCGGTAACCAAAGGCCTTCAGGGTACCGATCTGCCCCCGCTGCGCCTCCACCAGCCTTTTCAACATGATGTACAGTATGAGGGCGGCGATGGTCAGGAACAACACGGGTACACTCTGCGCCATCTTCGCCAGTCCGTCCAGTTCTTGTGTCAGGATCGCATTGCTGGCCTGGTCCTTGCGCGGGATGAGGCTCTCCAGGCCGTACCGCGTCAGCTCCGCCTTCAGGCGCGGTTCCACATCTTCAAACTTGTAGCCGGGACGCAGCGTGAAGACGATGTCATTGACCCGGCCCTTCTGGTTGAACAAGCTCTCCATGACCGTGTAAGGCAGGTAGGCCACCTCAAACCCCGCGGGATCGGGGAAGATGTTCTGCCCGCCCTTGATGGCATAAACGAACTCCGGGCTTTGGCCGCTGCCGGCCACGGGCAGTTCCACCTTTTTGCCGGCAATGGCTACGGTAAGGGGTTGGCCCAGGGACAGCCGGTGGGCGGTGAAAAACTTGTCGCCCACGAGGAGCGCCCGCTCATTACCGTGCGGAAAGGCACCGCGCAGGAGCTGAACCCCATTCAGCAGAAAGGGCTGGGACTGGTCCAACGAAACAAATCTCAGATAGATGTTCTTGTCTTCATTGAGACCCAAGACCCGGACGTCCTTGACCAGCCGCCCTTGGACTTCCGCTATACCTTCTATCGCGGCGAGTTTCTTCACCTCAGTATACGGCATGGCCCGGACCTGGGCAAAACCATCGGCCAGATGATACTCTTGGTAAAATTGCTCGCGGGCGATAAAGAGATTGTCCCTGGCCATTAACATGCCGGTGTAGGTTAAGAGGCCGATGATCAGCACCACTGCGCACGCCAGGTACGCCGTTTTGTTCTCCCCAATGTCGCGCAGCATTTTCCGCAGGAGGATCACCAGGACACCTCCTCCGCCGCCACCGGATGGGCCACCTTTTCCGTACGCTCGATCCGACCGTCTTTGAGGTGAAAGATCCGATCCGCCATGCGCGCAATGCCGGCATTGTGCGTGATAATGGCGACTGTTTTTTTGTAGCGCTGATTGAAGTCCCTCAGCACCTTCAACACCTGAATGCCGGTGGCCGAATCCAGCGCTCCGGTGGGCTCGTCGCAGAGGAGCAGCTCCGGGTTCTTCGCCACCGCCCGGGCGATGGCCACCCGCTGCTGCTGGCCGCCCGAAAGCTGCGCCGGGAAATGGTCCGCCCGGTCCGCCAGCCCCACCTGAGCCAACACGTCGGCCGCCGAAAGAGGGTTCTTGGCGATCTCCACCGCTAGCAACACATTCTCGTAAGCAGTGAGATTGGGCATCAGGTTATAGAACTGGAAAACAAACCCCACGGCGTCCCGGCGGTATTCGGTGAGCACCTGTTCTGAAGCACCGTGCAGGGGCCGGTCGCGGTAGTAGATCTCGCCGGAACTCGCCACATCCATGCCGCCGATCAGGTTGAGCATGGTGCTCTTGCCCGAACCGCTGGGACCCAGCACCACGATGAATTCGCCCGCGTAGATGTCGAAGTCGACTCCCCTGAGCGCCTCTACGCGCACCTCGCCCATCTGATAGTACTTGGTAAGCTTACGGGCCCGAAGAATAACGTCCATCGCTCCTCATCCCTCACCCTGGAACTCCGTGGCGCCGCTGCCACCCGCCCGGTAAGGCACGTACTCCTCTTACACCTCCTCAAGCGCTGATCCTCGGCCGGCAGCTCTCTTACACCCTTCAGCCTGACTCTCCGTTTGTTCCCCACGTTTTTCAATCCCGCGCCAAAAGTTTTCCACCGGCGTCTTGATGTTCTGCTCCAGCCGCGCCTCGTCAACTCAGTGAGGCCAGGAGTTGAAAAGCAGTAGATAAGTAAGAGTTACTCCCTTGGCTAATCGGCCTATGGTCTCATCAACCTTATCACTTTCCAACCTGAAATAAACATCGCCGTCTCGTCTTTATTTCCGCCATGAACTTTTCTTTTATTGTTGAATCCTCCGTTTTCCTCATACCTCAAATTTTCTCATACCTCAAAAGGGCAACAATGATTTCTCGGAGCTTCCAGCTGTCTCAGCCAGCTATTCCTTACCCTCGCCTGTAAACCTCTACCCCCTCCTCCTCGATCCGCAAGCGTAGGCGGCCGCTCTCGAGCCCGTTCATATCCACAACATCGATCTTGTAAATCCCCGCCGCTTCATCCAAATCCAAGGACAAATCCGGCGGTAGTGCTCCTTCGCAGTAAACGGCAAGGTCGATATCTGAATTGTATTTGTGGTCTCCCCTGGCCCGCGACCCAAAGACAACCGCTCGCAAAACGTTCTCCCTTTTCGCCAGTTCCCGAACGATGGCTTGCAGAACAGGCTCCGGCAGACCGAACTTCATTTGACTATTGCCTCCATTCGGAAGACAAGGGCGGCAAACTGGTCCAGATACTTCTCCTTCACTCTGGCGTAAATCTCCTTGGCCCGTTCCTGATTGTACGTATAAGCAGTGAGGTTACGGTCGCTGATCATCTCGATCCACACATCCCCGTCCAAGATCAACTCCGCCGCAAAAGCTTCTTTGAAAGCCGACCGCGGCGAATTGATGACTGCTAATCCTTGGTATTCTAAGTATGCCTTGATAAGCTTCCAAGCCAGCTCATAGGTGAACTCAAAGCGCTGGATGACCGCATCGTAGATCAGCGGATTGGACTCGTCTTCTTCCACAGCCTCTTTAAGCCTGAGCACCGCTCGTCTGTACTCTTCCAGTCTTTCCTGTAACCGCTCGGCGTCCATCGACGATGCTCCTTTCGTAGGCCCGGAATCAGCGTTGGTCGTCAGCCCGCACTTTTTTCCAGCAAGACCACACACTCTACGTGCATGGTCTGGGGAAACATGTCTACCGGCTGGACCACCACCGCTTTCAATCCGTGTACGGCGAGAATGCCGAGATCCCGCGCCAGGGTGGCCGGGTGGCAGGAGACGTAAACCAGCCGCTCCGGACGGGCGGCGGCCAAGGCGGATAGGACCTCCGGCCGGCAGCCCTGGCGGGGTGGGTCCACCACCACTACGTCGGGGTGAACGCCGGCGGCGCTGAGCCGGGGCAGCACCTCTTCCACTCGGCCCAGGTGGAACTCGGCGTTCGCCACCCCGTTTTCCCGGGCGTTAAGGCGGGCGTCCTCTACGGCACTCGCCACCACCTCAATGCCGTGCACTTGACGTGCCTGGGCCGCCAGGAAAAGCGAGATGGTCCCGATGCCGCAGTAGGCGTCGAGCACTGTCTCTCTACCGGTCAGGGCGGCGTATTCCACCGCCTTTTCGTATAGTCTCACCGTCTGCGCAGGGTTGACCTGAAAAAACGACCCGCCCGAGATGCGGAAGCGATACGGTCCCAGGTATTCGCTGATGGTGGGACTTCCCCAGAGGGTCTGCCACTCCTCCCCCAGAATGACATTGGTGCGCTGCGGGTTCACGTTAAGAAGAAGGCTGGTCAGGCCGGGCACGCCGGCCACAAGTTTCTTCACCAGCCTCGTGAGCTGGGGCACCGCCCGCTCCCGGCTCACTAGAACCAGCATCAGCTCGCCCGTCTGCACCGCCACCCGCACCAAAAGGTGGCGCAGGAAGCCGGCACCCGTCTCCTCGTCGTACGCCGGTATCCTAAGCTCGTTCGCTGCCGCAAGCACCGCAGCCAGCGCCTGGTTGGCCCGCGGGTGTTGCAGGGGGCATTCCTCTATCTCGACCACCCGATGGGTACGGGGGGCGTAAAACCCTGCCACCACCCGCCCGCCCCGCCGGGCGAGGGGAAACTGCGCCTTGTTGCGGTAGGCCCAGGGCTGGTCCATGCCCAGGGTAGGGAGCACCGTAACGCCGCTCAGCCTGCCGATATGCCTGAGCGCCCGCTCCACCACCTGCTGCTTGAAGCGAAGCTGCCCCGGGTAGCTTAAGTGCTGCAGCCGGCAGCCGCCGCACGCAGGATAAGCCCGGCAGGCCGGTGTCACGCGGTGGGGCGCCGGGTCGAGCACCGCCTGCGCCAGTGCGCGGGCGTAGCTTTTTTGTACCGAGATGACGCGCGCCCGTATCTTCTCCCCCGGCAGGGCGCCGGGGACAAACACGGTGAAGCCCTCGTGACGCCCCACCCCCTCGCCGTTCGAGGCCAGGTCGGCGATCTCCAGCGTCACCTCCTGGCCGCGCCTTACCGGCGGGACCCCTTTCACTTCCCTGTCTCCCAGGGTTTGCAGATGATCTCGTGGATCCTGGTCTTGAGGAACTCGCCCGAGTAGGCCGGGCGCATCACCAGGGCCGTGTCTGCCCCCCGGCCGGTGCCGCCCACGGCGATGATGTCCTCGCCATACGGGACAAGCCCCGCGTCCAGGGCCATCACCGCCACCTCCACGGCCACCTTGGTGCCCTGGCCGAAGAGGTAGAGGGTGTCCGCTACGATGCGGCCCACATCAAACCCCTGGTGGGCGTTAATGAAACCGCGGGCCACGCCCCGAAAGAGGTGCGTGGTCGTGAGGACCTTGATGCCCTGGGCGGCAAACTCCTGCCGCGTCTCGGGCGGCATCTCATCCACGTTGGGGCCGCGAAAGCCCACCTGGTGGGTGACGCACACCACTTCTAAGCCTTGGCCGGCAAACCGGCGCGCTGTCTCCCCGGTGTTGGAAGCCACCACCACGCGTTTGATTCCCAGTTCCTTAGCGCGCGCCACCGCCGCCTCTACGGTAGCCGCAGTGTTTTCCGGTCCACTTTTCGGCCAGGTTTTCATGCTCCAACCTCCCAAATTGTTCCTTGATCCTTCGTTCTCCGCACTGAAGGGGTATTTCCTTTTTCCCCTCTGCGGTAATTCTTTCGCCTTCAGGAGAAACTTTCCTTCTCATGGAACCGCAAGTTTTGCCATACTAAGGGAGAGACGCAGGTCGCCGGAAGGCTCGTTTCGACTCCCCGGCCGCCTGAAACAAGGGAGTGAAATGAATGACGGAAGAAAG
This sequence comes from Gelria sp. Kuro-4, assembly GCF_019668485.1. Lineage (NCBI taxonomy): Bacteria > Bacillati > Bacillota > Clostridia > Thermoanaerobacterales > Thermoanaerobacteraceae > Gelria > Gelria sp. Kuro-4. The sequence continues at coordinate 2,210,101 of NZ_AP024619.1, forward strand.
GCCCCAAGAAGTACTGGCCGGCATCAACCGCGAGCTCGACCAAAACACCGCCGCCCACCTGGCGCAGTTGGGGACGGGCACGCCGGCCGCCCAGGCCCAGGAACAGCTCAAGGCGCTCCTCACCCAGCTGGTGGACACCGCCCGCCGGCAGCAGCTGACCGCCGAACAGAACACCCAGTCCACATTGAGCCAGGCCTCCACCTCCCTGGCCGGCCGGCAACGCCTCGACCAGATCTTCGCCCTCCTGAACCAGATCCAGCAGGGTCTGGCCGGCCAAACCCTCTCGCCGGCCCTGGCCCAAACCTACCGCAGCCAGGTGGACCAAGTGGAGGGGCAGCTGCGCCAGCAGATCCGTGAGACCGACAGCCAGGTAACCCAGGGCCTGCAGCAGGCCGTAGCCGCCCTGGCCCAGGCCCAGAGCGCGATGCTGGACGCGCAAACGTACGCCCAGCTCGAACAGCTGGTGGGGAACCTGAAGCAGTCGCTCAGCCAGTGGCAGAGCCAGCCGCCCGCTGGGGCGCCGCTGCAGTAACTAAAGGGACGGGTCAACGCCCCGGCGGCGGCCCGTCCCTTTCCTGTTGCTGGCAGACCGGTTTCTTGAAGCCCAGCCCCAGGTTGCTGCCCGCACCCGCCAGGCGTGCCCGGAGGTCTTTCACCCGGCTTTCCGGCAGCTCCGCCATCTCGGCCACTTCTTTGTCGTTCATCCCCAGAGCGAAGGCATCCAGCACCGGCCCCAGGCTGGTGCCGAGCTCCCGCTCCAGCGCCGAGCAGTCTACCTTCACATCCTCCTGCTGCAGGCGCGGCCGCACCTTGTCCTTCCTCTCACCCGGCGTTGCCACTAGCGTTCGCCCCCTTCCTGGCGCTCCACCGTCAGCCCGCCCAGCTCGTCCAACGTGGCCCGTTTCACCTCCGCCAGGCGCCGCACTCCCTTGGCACTTAGCTCCCGTATCAGGTGCCCCAGCCCCAGGCGCACCTTGTCCAGGTTGGCATAGACCACCTCGCCGTTTTCCACCAGCACCGTGGGGTTGAGGCCCGGCGCCGTGCTGAGCCCGAGATCCTTCGGCGTCAAGGGCTGGCGTTCCGGCTTAAGCAGAACGCTCAGCTTCCCGTTGGGCTCCAGCACCGCCTCCTGCACGTCCTCGATGTTCGTCACATTTTTCTCGCGCAGCATAATAAGGAGGTCGGCCATGGAGACGCGTTCCTGTTTCAGGTTCTTGGTCACCACTTCCCCGTTTTCAATCAGCACGCTGGGTTTGCCCTGTAAGAAGTTCTCGATCCTGCGGCTGCGCAAAACCACCTTGGAGATCAGGTAGTTGATGGCCGCAATGAGGACCAGAGGAATCAGTCCGTGGGTAAAGGGGGTCTTCTCGTCCTCCATGGGGATGACGACCGCCGAACCAAGGATGATGATCACCAAGAGGTCGAAGGGAGAAAGCTGGCCGATGGTTCTCTTGCCCATAAAGCGAATCGCCAGCAGGGCAAAGGCAAACAGCACCGCTGCCCGGAGCACCAACCAAAGATCAGTGGCATGCAGGTGCAAGAGCTTGGCTACACCGGCCACGCCGCTTCTCCTCCCTTCCCGCTCACCCGCTCCCGGGCCGCCGCCAGGCCCTCCGTGAGCTGGGCCTGGCGCTTCAGGCCGGTACCCAAGCGCGCCGCGTGCACCAGCTCAGCTATGCAGTGTTCGAGCGCCTTCTCCCGCGCCTGCGCCCGGCTGCGTTCCTCCCGCCAGGCCAGCTCCAGGGCGGCCGTAAGTGCCGCTTCCAACTGCGCCGGGCTCTCCCCGGCCGGGCCGGCGCGCACCAGCTCCGACAGCAGCACCTCCAGCTGGGCCTGGTTCTGCGCCTCGGTTATGCCTTCTTTAACCTCCGGCAGGAGCTGGCTCAGGTTCTGTTCCACGCCTGTGGCCTGGTCTTCCACCTGGCTGAGCAGGGCGGCGAGAAACTGCTTGAGGCGCAGGCGCTCGCCGCCGAGAACCGGGGCCTGCGGCGCTGAGTCTTTCTCCGGCATAAGAATCTCCTCCTGCCTTATGTTCACCGGGCCGGAGGAGAGCTATGCATAGGGCGACGTTCCCGAAAAAGCGCGGCGTCAGCTGAGTTTCTCTTTCAGCAGCTTGTTCACCACGGCCGGGTTGGCCTTACCGCGCGTAGCCTTCATCACCTGGCCCACCAGGAAGGTGAGGGCCTTTTCCTTACCGCCGCGGTAGTCCGCTACCACCGCCGGGTTGGCTGCGATCACCTGGTCCACAATACCCCCCAGCTCGCCTTCATCGGAGATCTGCACCAGGCCGCGCTGCTTGACGATCTCCTCGGGATCGGCCCCCGTTTTAAAGAGCTCCTCGAAAACGTCTTTGGCGATCTTGCCGCTGATGGTGCCCTTCTTAACCAGGGTGAGGAGTTTTGCCAGGTGCTGCGGCGTGAGCGGCGTTTCGGCAATGTCTTTACCCTCGGCGTTGAGGAGGCGCAACGCCTCGCTCATCAGCCAGTTGCTCACCGCCTTGGGGTCAGGTAACAGGCGCACGCACTCGTCGTAGAAGTCGGCCAAGGAACGCGAGGCCGTGAGCACCTCGGCGTCGTAGGCCGGGAGGCCGTATTCGCGCATGAAGCGGGCGCGGCGGGCATCGGGCAGCTCTGGAAGGCTGCGGCGGATCTCCTCCACCCACGCCCGGTCGACAACCACCGGCACCAGGTCCGGGTCTGGGAAGTAGCGGTAGTCGTGGGCCTCTTCCTTGCCGCGCATGCTTACGGTGACGCTGCGGGCCTCGTCCCAGTGCCGCGTCTCCTGGACAATCACCTCGCCTGCCGCCACGGCCTCTTTCTGCCGCTCTTCCTCGTACTCGAGGCCCTTAAAGACGGCCCGGAAGGAGTTCAAGTTCTTAAGCTCGGTCTTGGTGCCGAACTTTTCGCTGCCGCGCGGGCGTACGGAAAGGTTGGCGTCGCAGCGCAGCGACCCTTCCTCCATCTTGCAGTCGGAGACGCCCAGGTACTGCAGGATGGTCTTCAGTTTCGTCAGGTAGAGGCGCGCCTCTTCCGGGGAGCGGATGTCCGGCTCGCTCACGATCTCGATGAGCGGCACCCCGGAGCGGTTAAAGTCCACCAGGCTCGTGGCCGCGGCGGCGATGTCGCCGGCGTGCAGCAGTTTGCCGGCGTCTTCTTCCAGGTGCACGCGCTTGATGCGGATCCGGCGCGGCTCCCCGTTTACCTCGATGTCCACGTACCCGTTCTCCGCCAGCGGCTGGTCGTACTGGGAAATCTGGTAAGCCTTGGGAAGATCGGGGTAGAAGTAGTTCTTGCGGTCGAACTTGCTGAAGGAGGCAATCTCGCAGTTGAGTGCCAGGGCCGCGCGCAGGGTGTACTCCAGCGCCTTCTTGTTGAGCACCGGCAGCACCCCCGGCATGCCCAGGCAGATGGGGCAAACGTGGGTGTTGGGCGGTGCGCCGAACGCGGTACTGCAGCGGCAGAACACCTTGCTCTGGGTGGCCAGCTCCACGTGCACCTCCAGGCCGATGACTGTCTCCAGGTCTTCCTTACGCACGGGTCTCACCTCCAGCTGCCGTAAGCGGCGGACGTTTCTTATGGTGTTCGGTGCTCTGTTCGTAGGCGTAGGCCGCCTTAAGGAGCGCACCCTCGGCAAAGGGCTTCGCCAGAAGCTGCAGGCCCACCGGCAGGCCCCGGCTGAAGCCGCACGGGATCGTTAGACCTGGGATACCGGCCAGGTTCACCGGGATGGTGCAGATGTCGGAGAGGTACATCTGCAGCGGGTTGTCCGCCTTCTCGCCGATCTTGAAGGCTGGGGTGGGCGAGGTGGGCGTCACCAGAAGGTCGTACTTCTCAAAGGCCCGGTCAAAGTCCTGTTTGATCAAGGTGCGCACCTGCTGCGCCTTCCTGTAGTATGCATCGTAGTAGCCGGAGCTTAAGGCGTAGGTGCCGATGATGATCCGCCGCCGCACCTCGGCGCCGAAGCCGCGGCTGCGGGTCTTTTCGTACAGGGTGACGAGCTCTGGAGCGTCCGCCCTGAGGCCGTAGCGCACGCCGTCGAAGCGGGCCAGGTTGGAGGAAGCCTCCGCCGGCGCCAGAATGTAGTACACGGGGAGCGCATAGTCGGTGTGCGGGAGCGAGGTCTCCTCGACCGTAGCCCCCAGGTTCTCCAGTACCTTCACCGCCGCCATGATCACCTGCTTCACGTCCGGGTCGACACCTTCGGCGAAGTACTCCCGCGGCAGGCCCACCTTCAGGCCCTTGATCTCCCGGCCCAAGTAGCGGGTATAGTCCGGCACTTCCACCGGGGCGGAGGTGGAGTCCAGCTTATCCCAGCCAGAGATGGCGTTCAGCACCAGGGCGCAGTCCGTGACATCTTTGGTGAAAGGACCGATCTGGTCCAGGGACGAAGCGAAGGCCACCAGGCCGAAGCGCGAGACGCGGCCGTAGGTGGGCTTCAGCCCTACCACCGAGCAGAGCGAAGCCGGCTGGCGGATGGAACCGCCGGTGTCGGAGCCCAGGCTGAAGGTAGCCTGGCCGGCGGCGACCGCCGCCGCCGAGCCGCCGCTCGAGCCGCCCGGCACGCGGGTGAGGTCCCAGGGGTTGTGGGTGGTAAAAAAGGCCGAGTTCTCAGTGGAAGAACCCATGGCGAACTCGTCCAGGTTGGTTTTGCCCACCATCACGGTGCCGGCCGCCTGGAGGCGTTCCACCACGGTGGCGTTGTAAGGCGGAATGAAGTTTTCCAGGATGCGCGACGAACAGGTGGTGCGCACGCCGCGGGTACACATGTTGTCCTTGAGGGCCATGGGTACGCCGGCCAACGGCCCCAGTTTTTCGCCCCGGGCGCGGGCTTCATCCACCTTACGCGCCGCCGCCAGGGCCTCCTCGCGCGTCACGGTAACAAAGGCATGCACCGCCGGCTCGACCGCTGCCAGGCGCCCGAGCACAGCTTCCACCGCCTCCACCGCGCTCACTTCCCGCGCAGCCAGGAGCCGGCCCAGCTCGTGCGCCGTCAGGTCGTAGATCTCCACGTTGCCTCCCCCTCTCTACTCCTCTATGATGCGCGGCACCTGGAAGCAACCGTCGGCCGCCGCCGGCGCGTTGGCCAGGGCCTCATCCTGGGTCAGCCAGTCGTATACCTCGTCCTCGCGCCAGACGTTCTTCAGGTCCAGCACGTGGGAGGTGGGTGGGATCCCCTGCGTATCTACGGCACCCAGTTTCTCGGCAAAGGCCAGGATGTCGTTGAGCTGGTGGGTGAATTTTTCTTTCTCCTCGGGGGTGAGCTCGAGGCGGGCCAGGTGGGCCACATGCTCCACCTCGGCCATGCTGATCTTCATGCCTGCACCAACCTTTCTTCGAGTAGCTTCTTAAACTCCTCCTCGCTGAGCACCGGGACGCCCAGCGCCCGGGCCTTGTCCAGCTTGGAGCCCGGCTTCTCCCCCGCCACCACGTAATCCGTGGCGCGGCTGACACTGCCTGTCACGCGGCCGCCCCGCTCCTCGATGGCTGCCTGGGCCTCGGACCGGGTAAAGCCGGCCAGGGTGCCGGTGAGAACGAACGTCTTGCCGCTCAGCGGCCCCGCCCGCTCCCGCCGCCGGCCGCTCATGTTGAGCCCCGCCGCCGCCAGGCGCTCGATGGTCTCCCGGTTGCGCGGCTCAGCGAAGAAATCCACCAGGCTGGCCGCCACCTTCTCCCCGACGCCGGGGATGGCCGTGAGTTCCTCCCGGCCGGCGGCCATGAGCGAGCGCAGGTCGGGGAAGTGCGCCGCCAGCGTCTTGGCCACGGTTGCCCCCACGTACCGGATGCCTAGGGCATAGAGCAGCCGGTCCCAGCTGCGGGTCTTACTTGCGGCCAGCGCCGCCAGCAGGTTGGCGGCGGACTTCGCGCCGAACCGCGGCAGCTCGGCCAGTTCCTCGGCTTGAAGGTGGTAGAGGTCGGCCACGTCTTTTATCAAACCGCGCTCCAGGAGCAGGTTGATCAGGGCCGGCCCCAGGCCGTCGATGTCCAGGGCGGCGCGGGAACCGAAGTGCAGGAGGCTCTCGCGCAGCCGCGCCGGGCAGGAGACGTTCGGGCAGCGGTGTGCCACTTCGCCCGGGAGCCGCACCACCTCCGCCCCGCAGGCGGGGCACTTTTGGGGCATGTGAAAGACAGTTTCCTTTCCCGTGCGCCGCTCCGGCCGGGAGGCCACCACCTCGGGGATGATGTCCCCGGCCTTCTCCACTAGAACAATATCGCCCACTCGGATGTCGCGGGCGTGGATGATCTCTTCGTTGTGCAGCGCCGCACGGCTCACCGTGGTCCCGGCCAGGTGCACCGGCGGGTCGAACACCGCCGTAGGCGTAAGGACCCCCGTGCGGCCTACGCTGACGATGATCTCTTTAAGGCGGGTCTCCCCCTGCTCGGCGGGGAACTTGTAGGCGATGGCCCAGCGCGGGCTCTTGGCGGTGGTCCCCAGAGCGCGCTGCAGCTCCAGACTGTTCACCTTGAGCACCAGGCCGTCGATGGGGTAGGGCAGCTCCGCCCGCCGCTCGCGCCAGCTCAGGCAGTAGGCGATGGCTTCCTCTATGTTCGCGGCCATGCGGATATGTGGGTTCACCTTGAACCCGGCCCGGCGCAGGAACTCCAGGAGTTCCCAGTGGGTGGCCGGCTCCAGGCCCTCCGCCGCCCCCAGGCCGTAGAGGAAGGTGTCGAGGGAACGCGCCGCCGTCACCTTGGGGTCGAGCTGGCGCAGGGAGCCGGCGGCGGCGTTGCGCGGGTTGGCGAAGAGGGGCTCGCCCTCCTCTTCGCGCCGGGCGTTGAGTTCCAAAAAGGCCTGTTTGGGCATAAAAACCTCGCCCCGCACCTCAACCAGCGGCGGCGCCCCGGCCTCGGGGTGCAGGCGCAGCGGCAGGGAGCGCACGGTGCGCAGGTTGGCGGTGATATCCTCCCCCGTCACACCGTCGCCGCGCGTCGCCCCCTGGACAAAAACGCCGTTTTCGTAGGTGAGCGAGACGGCCAGGCCGTCGATCTTGAGCTCCACCACGTACTCCACCTTGGCGTCGCCCGCCAGGTCGCGGATGCGGCGGTCGAAATCGCGCAGTTCCTCTTCATTGTAGGCGTTAGCCAGGCTAAAGAGCGGCACGCGGTGCACCACTGTGCCGAACTCGGGCCGCGGTGCGCCGCCCACGCGCTGCGTGGGCGAATCAGGCGTCTTAAGCTCGGGGTGTTCTTCCTCCAGCCGCATGAGCTCGCGCAGCAGCCGGTCGTATTGGCTGTCAGTGATCACGGGGTCATCAAGAACATAGTAGCGCCAGTTGTGGTATTCCAGCTGGCGGCGCAGCTGCGCCGCCCGTGCGGTAACGTCTTCGGCCATATCGACCCTCCTTCTGGCCTGCTACCTGTTTCTTCTATTATACCCAACCGGCAACTAAGAACAAGCCGATCACCGCTTACGCCCGCTTGAGCGGCGCGTAGCGCACGGCCAGGTCCTTTACCCCGGCGCCTGGGAACGCCACCGTAATGATCGCGTCCTCCCCCTCGCCGCGGCAGCGCACCACCGTGCCGGCGCCGAACTTCTTGTGCTCCACCCGGTCACCCGGCCGCCAGCCGGCGGCGCCGCGCGCAAAGCCCTCTTCCTTCTCCACCGCCACCGGGGCAGCCGCCGGCCGCGCCGTGCGGCGCTCCCGCCCCGGGCGCGCTCCCCCAGACGCCGGCGCTGCTTCCTCCTCGCCCGGCCGGCGCACCCGTCGCACCAGGTGATCCGGAATCTCGGCGATAAAGCGGGAAGGGGTCGTGAGGGTGACGTTGCCGTACAGGTAGCGCTCCTGGGCATAGCTCAGGTAAAGGCGCTTTTTGGCCCGGGTAAGGCCCACGTAACAGAGGCGCCGCTCTTCCTCCAGCTCGGACTCCCGTTCCAGAGAGCGGCTGTGGGGAAAGAGCCCTTCCTCCAGGCCCACCAGGAACACCACCGGAAACTCCAGGCCCTTGGCGCTGTGGAGCGTCATCAGCGTCACCGCCTCCGCCCCGGTATCGTAGTTGTCCTGGTCGGTAAAGAGCGAAATCGTGGCCAGAAAGGCCGGTAGCGAAGCATCCTCGTTGGTCGCCATGAAGCTCTTGGCCACGTTGAGGAACTCGTTGAGGTTCTCCTCGCGGCTCTGGGCCTCCGGCGTCCGTTCCGCCCTCAGCGCGGCCAGGTAACCCGTCCGGTCCAGCACCGCCGCCACCAGGTCGGTTAACGGAGCGTGCAGCGCCAGGTCGGTCAGTTCCCGCATGGTCCGGCCAAACTCCACCAGCGCAGCAGCCGCCTTCTTTTGCACTCCCGCTATCTCTCCCGCCCGGGCGGCCGCCGCCAGCGGGTCCAGGCCGTTTTCCCGCGCGAAGGCGAGAAGCCGCGCCTGGGTCTGCAGCCCGACACCGCGCCGGGGTGTGTTGATCACCCGCTCCAGGCTCAGGGTGTCGTCGGGGTTCACCAGGAGCCGCAGGTAGGCCAGGGTGTCCTTGATCTCCAGGCGCTCGTAAAAGCGCAGCCCGCCGACGATGCGGTAGGGCACGCGCTCGTTTAGAAAGGCTTCTTCCAGGAGGCGGGACTGGGCGTTGGTGCGGTAGAGCACGGCGCAGTCCCGAAGGCGGAACCCGCGCCCCAAGAGGTGCTCTACCTCCTCAACCACAAAGCGCGCCTCATCTTCGCCGTCGTCGGCGGCGTACAGGCGCAGCTTGTCCCCCTGGCCGTTGGCCGTCCAGAGGTGCTTGTCTTTTTTCTGAATGTTGTTGGCCACCAGGTAATTGGCGGCGTCCAGGATGGTCTGGGTGGAGCGGTAGTTCTCCTCCAGCTTGATAACCTCGGCGTGGGGAAAATCGCGCTCGAACTCCAGGATGTTGCGGATGTCGGCGCCACGGAAGCCGTAGATGGACTGGTTGTCGTCCCCCACCACAAAGAGGTTCTGGTGCTCCCCAGCCAGCAGGCGCACCAGCTCATACTGCGCATGGTTGGTGTCCTGGTACTCGTCCACCAGGATATGGCGGAAACGCCCCTGCCAGTGCGCCAGGGCGTCCGGCCACGTCGTCAGCACCTCCACCGTCAGGCGCAGCAGGTCGTCGAAGTCCAGGGCGTTATTCGCCTTCAGGGCAGCCTGGTACGCGCGGTAAACCCCCGCCGCCCGTTCCAGGAAAAAGCCGCTGGCGTCGCAGTTCTCCGCCCGCAGCCAGTAGCTGTAAAAGCCATCCGGGCCGACCAGCTCGTTCTTCGCCCGCGAAATCAGGAACTGGATGGTGCGCGGGTTGTACAGCTTTTCGTCCAGGTTCGCCTCCCGCACGCAGCGGCGGATGAGGCTGCCCTGGTCGTCGGCATCGTAGATGACGAAGTTGGCGCCGTAACCCAGGCGCAGGATCTCCCGCCTCAGCAGGCGCCCGCAGACGGCGTGGAAGGTACCCAGCCAGATTCCCGCCACCCGGGCGCCGATAAGCTGCTCCACCCGCTCGCGCATCTCGGCGGCCGCCTTATTGGTGAAAGTGATGGCCAGAATCTCTTCCGGCCGCACACCGCGCTCCAGAAGGTAGGCGATGCGGTGGGTGAGCACGCGCGTTTTGCCGCTGCCTGCCCCGGCGAGGATGAGGAGCGGGCCTGCGCCGTGCTCCACCGCCCGGCGCTGCTCCGGGTTGAGCCCTGCCAGTAAATCCATGCACTGATCCTCCAGTTTCTGCCCTACCAGCCTATTTTACTACCCAACAGACTTCGACACCCACCGCAGGTTTTCCTTTTTGTACAATTCGTTGCGCCTGCTGCCGATAAGTCATGTGCATTTTTGCAAAGAACGATGAGAAGTTGATACCTGACCCCGGCGGCGGGCGAGTTCGGCCAGGATGTCCTCCGGTGCGAGGCCGCTGGCGAAGGTAAGGAGGAGGCTGTGAAAGAGGAGGTCCGCCAGCTCCCAGGTAAGCTCGTTCTTGTCCCCGTTCTTGGCCGCGATGATCACCTCGCCCGCTTCCTCCCCCACCTTCTTCAGGATGCGGTCCATCCCCCGGGTGAGGAGCCGGCTCACGTAGGAGTCCGCGCGCGGCTGCCGCGCCCGGTCCTGGAACACGGCCCACAGCTCGCCGATAAGCTCCGGGCCGAGCCGCGCCTCGCCCGCCGGCAGCCGCCGGAAAAAGCAGGAGCGCGCGCCCGTGTGGCAGGCGGCGCCCGTCTGGTCCACCTTTACCAAGATGGCGTCCCCGTCGCAGTCGAGGGCCACCTCCCGTACCTGCTGCCGGTTGCCGGAGGTCTCACCCTTGGGCCAGAGCGCCCGGCGCGAGCGGCTGTAGAACCAGGTGCGGCCGCTCGCCAGGGTGCGTTCCAGAGCCTCCCGGTTCATGTAGGCCAGCATCAGCACCTGGCCGCTCGCCGCGTCCTGCACCACCGCCGGCACCAGGCCGCGCTCGTCCCAGCGCACGTCCTCCACGCCGGCCTGGCCCGCCTTCAGCCCTTCACCCATCGCACCGGCACCCCCTGCCCCGCTAGGTACTCCTTTACCTGGGCGATGCGGTAACGGCCGTAATGGAAGATGGAGGCCGCCAGCACCGCGTCCGCCTTCCCTTCGCTCACCACCCGGGCCAAGTCCGCCGGCGTCCCGGCCCCGCCGGAGGCGATCACGGGAATGCCCACCGCCGCGGCCACCGCCCGGGTGAGCTCCAGGTCGTAGCCGGTACACGTCCCGTCCCGGTCCATGCTGGTGAGGAGGATCTCGCCGGCACCCCGCCGCTCCGCCTCCCGCGCCCAGGCCACCGCATCCAGGCCGGTGGAACGGCTGCCGCCGTAGGTGCACACCTCCCAGGCCGCCGGCGCTTCCGGGCGGCGCCGCGCGTCGATGGCCACCACGATGCACTGGCTGCCGAAGCGCACCGCCGCTTCCGTAATGAGGTCCGGGTTTTCCACCGCCGCGGTGTTAACGGAAACCTTGTCCGCCCCGGCGTTCAAGAGGCTGCGGATGTCGCCCAGCGAGCGGATCCCGCCCCCCACGGTACAGGGGATAAAGGCGGCCGCCGTGGTGCGTGCCACCACATCGTAGAGCGCCCGCCGCCCCTCCTGGGACGCGCTGATATCGAGAAACACCAGCTCATCGGCCCCCTCGCGGTCGTAGCAGGCCGCCAGCTCCACCGGGTCCCCCGCGTCGCGCAGGTTGAGAAAATTAGTGCCCTTCACCACGCGCCCGTCCTTGACATCCAGGCAGGGGATGATGCGCTTAGCCAGCATCGCTCTCACTCCTTTCGCCGATCTTGATTGCCTCTGCCAGCGAGATGGTGCCGGCGTAGAGCGCGCGGCCCAGGATGACCCCGGCTATCCCCTCAGCCTCCCGCGCCGCCGCCGCCTCCACCTCCGCCAGGTGCCCGAACCCGCCCGCCACCAGTACCGGCCGCCCCGCCGCCTGGGCCAGGGAACAGGCGCCGTCCAGGTCCGGCCCGGTCAGGGTGCCATCGCGACCGGTGTCCGTATAGATGAACGTCTCGACTCCCAGCGCCGCCAGCTGCCGCGCCAGCGCCTCCACCGGCAGGACGCTCTCCTCCTCCCAGCCCGCCAGCTGCACGCGGCCCTCCCGCACGTCCAGGGAAACCAAGGTGCCGTCCCCATACTCCCGGCAGGCCGCCGCCACCACGGCCGGATCGCGGGCCGCCGCCGTGCCGAGGATCAGCCAGCGTGCCCCGGCCGCGCGCGCCGCCGCCAGGTCCTCGCGCCGCCGCAGCCCGCCGCCCAGCTGGATCTCGACCCCCAGCTCCGCTTTCAGGCGCGCCACCACGGCCAGGTTCTGCGGCCGCCCGCTGCGGGCGCCGTCCAGGTCCACCACGTGCAGCCGCCGCGCGCCCGCTGCACGCCAGCGCCGCGCCGCCGCCAGGGGATCGCCGCGGTAAACCTCTTGCCGGAAGCGGCCCTGGTAGAGGCGGACGCAGGCGCCGCCCCGAAGGTCCACCGCCGGGATCACGAGCATGCTCTCACCTCGCTGACAAAGTTCCTGAGGACGGCCAGCCCCACCTGGCTGCTCTTTTCCGGGTGGAACTGCGTGCCCCACACGTTGCCCCGGCGGACGGCGGCGGTGAATTCCTCGCCGTAGCTGCACGTAGCGGCAACGACGGCCTCCTCTTGCGGCACGGCCACGTAGGAGTGGACGAAGTACACGAAGCTGCCGGGAGCGACGCCGCCAAAAAGCGGCGTCGGCCGGGGGAAGCTGAGCGAGTTCCAGCCGATGTGCGGGATCTTCACTTCCCCCCGCAGGCGCCGCACGACGCCGGGCAGGATGTCCAGGCCCTCATGATAACCGCCCTCCTCGCCGGCGGTGAAAAGAAGCTGCATCCCGAGGCAGATGCCCAGGAAGGGACGCCCGCTGCCGGCCGCCTGCCGCACGGTCTCCACCAGTCCCCGCGCCCTAAGCTCCGCCATGGCGTCGCCGAAGGCCCCGACGCCCGGGAGGATCACCCCCGGCGCCGCGGCAATCGCCGCCGGGTCCGCGGTGACGCGCACCTCTTCCCCCAGCGCCTGCAGCGCGTATCTCACGCTCCCCAGGTTGCCCATACCATAGTCCACGATCGCAATCACCGTCTCGCCCTCCCTACAAAACCCCTTTAGTGGACGGTATGCCGGGGACCCGCGGATCCAGGGCCACGGCCTCGCGCAGGGCACGGCCCAGGCCCTTGAAGATTGCCTCCACAATGTGGTGCCCGTTCGCGCCATGGAGCAGGTCCACGTGGAGCGCCAGCCGCGCCTCAACCACCAAGGCCCGCAAAAACTCCGGCACCAGCTCCACCGCAAAGTCCCCAATGCTGGGCGCTGCCAAGGCTACATCATAATGCAGGTAGGGTCGCCCGGACAGGTCCACCACCACCCGCACCAGCGCCTCATCCATGGGCAGCAGCGAGGCCCCGTAGCGCCGGATGCCCTGCTTTTCGCCCAGCGCCTGCTCCAAGGCCGTCCCCAGGGTGAGCCCCACGTCCTCCACGGTGTGGTGGTCGTCCACCCAGGTATCCCCCGTGGCCTGAAGCGTCAGGTCAAAGCCCCCGTGGGCGGCCCAGAGGGTGAGCAGATGGTCCAGAAACCCGACTCCGGTTTTGACCTCACTGCCGCCCGTACCATCCAGCTCCAGCCGCACCTTAACCTGCGTTTCCCGGGTTCGGCGCTCGGCCTCTGCGCTCCGTCCCATGTTACTCCCTCCCTACCAGCGCCCGGGCATGGCCCGCCAGCCCCTCCGCCCGGGCCAACAGCTCGGCCGCCGGCGCATCTTTTCGCCAGGCTTCCCGGCCGTAGGCCAGGAAGTTGAGGCGCTTACAGAAGTCCTCCACCCCCAGCGGCGAGGCGAAACGCGCCGTCCCGCCGGTGGGGAGCACGTGGCTGGGACCGGCGATGTAGTCGCCCAGCGCCTCCGGCGTGTACGGCCCCAGAAAAACGGTACCGGCGTTCTGCACCCGGGGTAGCACCGCCCAGGGGTCTGCCAACAGCAGCTCCAGGTGCTCGGGCGCCCACGCGTTGGCCAAGGCTACCGCCAGCTCCAGGTCCGGCACCACGTAAGCCGCGCTCGACGCCAAGGCCGCCCGCGCCAGCTCCGCCCGGGGCAGGGTGGCCAGCTCCTTTTCCAGCTCCCCCGCCACTTCCTCCGCCAGGCGCTGCGAGGTGGTCACGAGCAGGGCCTGCGCCGCGGCGTCGTGCTCCGCCTGGGCGATGAGGTCCCGCGCCACCACCGCCGGCGCCGCGCCGGCGTCAGCCAAAATCAGTACCTCGCTCGGCCCCGCCACCGCATCGATCCCCACGCAGCCGAAGAGCAGGCGCTTGGCCGCCGCCACGTAGGCATTGCCCGGACCCACCACCTTGTCCACCGCCGGAATTGTTTCCGTACCCAAAGCCAGCGCGGCGATGGCCTGCGCCCCGCCCACGCAGTACACCTCGCGCACGCCCAGGAGGTAGGCCGTCCCCAGCACCAGCGGGTGGCCGTGCCCGCCCGCCGGCGGTGTGGCCAGGGCGATCTCCGCCACCCCGGCCGCCTGCGCCGGCACCACATTCATGAGTACCGACGAAGGATAAGCTGCCCGCCCGCCCGGGATGTACACTCCCACGCGCTTGAGCGGCAGCGACCGGGTACCGAGAACCGCCCCCGCGGCGTTAACGGTGAGGCTCCCCGGCGGCGGGGCGGCCGAAAAGCGCCTGATATTCTCCCGCGCCACAAGGAGCGCCTCTTTCAGCGCGGCCGGGAGCGCCGCCGCCGCCTCCGCCAGTTCGGCCGGCGCCACCCGCAGCTCCGCCGCCGTAAGCTCCACCCCGTCGAGCTCCCGGCTTAAGGCCGTGAGCGCCGCATCTCCTTCCTGCGCCACCCGGTCGATGACGGCCGTCACCCGCGCCGCAAGTTCCTTTTGCTCCCGCCAGAAGCTGCGCCCGCCACGCTTAAGTTCCGCCGGCACCTCCCGGCACTCGCGGATGTCAAGCACCGGCCTCACCCCCCTGTGCCGCCCCCAGCCGCAGGCGCTCCACCAGCTCAGCCAGGGCGGCGGCCTTGGTGCGGAAGCTGATGCTGTTCGCCACCAGGCGCGCGCTGCCGCGCGTGATCTCCTCCACCTCCACCAGGCCGTTCGCCGCCAGCGTGCGACCGGTAGCCACCAGGTCCACGATGCCGTCCGCCAGGCCGGCGCGCGGGGCCAGTTCCAGGGAACCGTTGAGGTGGATCAGCTCCACCGGCCGGCCCCGCCCGGTAAAGTACGCCTCGGCCAAACGCGGGTACTTGGTGGCGATGCGCAGGCTGAGCGGCATCTCCGCCGGCCAGCGTGCCTCGTTTTCGGCGGGAACGGCCACCACCAGGCGCCAGAAGCCGTACGCCAAATCGAGCAGCTCGCACACACTCTTCTGCGTCTCCAAGAGCACGTCTTTCCCCACAATCCCGGCGTCCGCACAGCCCGCCTCCACGTACACCGGCACGTCCGCCGGCTTCACCAGGAGAAAACCCGGGTTATCCCCCCGGGGCGGTACCAGGAGGCGCCGGTCGTCGGCCCGCACCGCCCTCACGTCCACCCCCGCAGCCGCCAGCCGGTCCAGGGTGTCAGGCAGGAGCCGGCCCGTCGGTAAAGCCAAGAGCAGTCCCGTCATGGTATCGTTCCTTTCTTCTCAGTGGATCGCCTGCAGGCGGCCGGGCGGATCCGCAAGCGGCAGGTAATCGACACGGCCGCCGCCGCCCCCGCTCCCCTGGCGCTCCCGCGCCGCCAGCACCCGTTCCAGGCCGAGAGCAAAACCAGTAGCGGGCTCCGGCCGCCCAAAGCGGGCCAGGAGGTTGTCGTAGCGCCCACCGCCGCCCAAGGGGTAGCCGAACCCGGGCACGTACGCTTCAAAGACCATCCCGGTGTAATAATCCAGCTCCCGCACCAGGCCGAGGTCAAAGGTCACCTGCCCAGACACCCCGTAAACCGCCAGGTGCCCGGCGATGGCCTCCAGGTCTGCCAGTGCCGCCCGCGCCGCCTCGTTCTCCCCGGCCGCCTGCGCAGCGGCCGCCAGCGCTTCCCGCCCGCCGAAGAGCTGCGGCAGCCGGCGCAACACTTCCTTTTGCTCCGCCGCCAGCTCGAGCGCGCTGAGGATGCCGCTCACCCCTACCAGGTTGCGGTGCGTCAGCTCGGCCGCCACCGCCGCCCGCTCCTCCGCCTTCAGGTCCAGCTCCGCCAAAAGCGCCCGCAGGAAACCGGTGTGGCCCACGCTCACCCGCGCCCCGGTGAGCCCCGCCTGCGCGAGGGCCGTCAGGGCCAGGGCCACCACCTCGGCGTCCGCCGCCGGGCCGGCCGCCCCGATAAGCTCCACGCCCGCCTGGGTGAACTCGCTCTGGTACCCGTTGCGCGCCTCCTGAACGCGGAAAACGGAACCCCCGTACCACAGCCTCAGCGGCCGCGGCTCCTCAGCCAGCTTGCTGGCCGCCAGGCGCGCCACCTGGGCGGTGAAGTCTGAGCGCAGGGCCAGGATGCGCCCCTGCCGGTCGAAAAAGCGATACACGCGCTCCGCCTCGCGCCCGGCAAAACCGCAGGCAAAGGTGCTGTAAAACTCGAAGGTCGGCGGCACCACCTCCCGGTAGCCCCAGCGCTCGAAGGAGTCTGCCCACAGCCCCAGGAGCCTCCGGTGCGCCGCCGCCTCGGCGGGCCCCAGATCCCTTATTCCCTGCGGCAGTTGCACGCGGCTTTGTTCCACCTCTCTCTCCTCCCCTTTAATCCTTCACCGTGCTAAAACGGCAACTTAATGAAGTTGGCTGCAGTTTAGCATGAAAGCACCTCCAGTGTCAACGGCCCCGAGGCAGAAAAAAACGCCCTGACGGGCGTTTAGCTCTTTGTTTCGGGCTCTGGGGGCGGCAGCGGCGGTAATTTTCCTTCCGCCTCCAACCGGTCGAGGACCAGTTTGTAGCCATCGGCCCCGTAGAAGAGAAACTTCTTGACGCGGCTGATGGTGGCGGTGCTCATACCGGTACGCTCGGCGATGAGGTCGTAGGTGTAGCCGGCCCGGAGCATGCGGGCTGCCTCCAGGCGCTGGGCCAGGGCCTGGATCTCGCCGATAGTGCAGATGTCCTCGAGCAGCCGGCAGCATTCCTCCGGCGTACGCAGGGCCAAAAAGGCAAGGCAGAGCTGGTCGGTCAACTCGTTGCGCCACTTCGGTTCATACTCCACGGGCAACCCCCCTATCCGTTGTGCCTGGCGCCGGGCCTTTCCCCTATTAAAGAACAACTTCGCTGAACGCCGCCTAATTCCTGCCGGCGGTGCGGATTTCTCTCGGCCTGTGGCCGGCCGCGTCCCCCTCATGCGCGCGGACCCAGCGGCGGACGGGTGAGCAGGCTGCGGGGAATAATGCCGGTGCCCAGCGCCAGAGCCCCGTAGGAGGCCGCACCGGCGGCCACCGCGCCCAAGGTGGCCGCGGCCAGGGGCCAGCCGTGTCCCAATCCCCAAGCCAGCGCCCCGCGCACCACCGGCACCATCAGCGCCGAACCCAGCGCCGGGACCAACAGCAGCCGGGCACTCCAACAGCCCGGCACCCGCTGCATAAGGCGGAGAAGGCCCAGGGCGGCCGCCAGCGTGAAGCCCAGGGCGGTGCCCAGCGCCGCACCCCGGATATTTAAGGCGGGCAGTGCCGCCAGGTGGTAATCGAGCAGCGCGTTCAGCGCACCGCCGGCGAAAATCGACACTGCGGCCCAGGGACCGAGATTCAGGCTGTGCAGGAGCGCACTGCTCGTCTCCATGAGGCAAAGCCCCACCGTCCCAAAGGCCAGGTAGCGCAGGGGAACGGCCGCCTCGGGGGTGTTGAAGAGCACCTGGCAGATCTCTTCCGGGAGCGTATAGAGGCCGACGGCGGCCGGGATTGACACCGCCAGGGTAAGGCCCAGGGCCTGGCGCATCCGAAAGGAGAGGGCGGAGCGGTCGCCCTGCGCCGCTGCCGCCGCCAGGGAAGGGACCAGGGCCGTGGCCAGGGCGGCCGTAGCCACCGTGGGGATTCCCACCAAGGATAGCGCCATGCCGGCGTGCTGCCCGAACAAAGCCGTGGCCGTGCGCATGGGTATCCCCCCGGCCTGCAGGCGTACCGGCACAATGGCCGCGTCCACCATCTGCATGACGGGCATGATAAAGGAGCCGAACATCACCGGCAGGGCAAAGTGCTCCAGGCGGCGCAGCGACGCGTACCAGCTCGCCCCCCGTCTCCTTGCCCTGGGACGAGGCCCGCGCAACCGGCGCCATTCAAAATAGAGCACCGAGCCGGCAGCGCCCCCGGCCGCTCCTGCGGCAGCACCTGCAGCAGCATGCTCCAGCCCCCGGGGAAGCAGCAGGAAAGCCAGCCCCAGCATGGTTAAAACCCTGATCAGCTGTTCCAAGGCCTGGGCCTGGGCCAAAACCCCGAGCGCCTGCTGCCCCTGGAAACAGCCGCGCAGGCTTCCCTCCAGCGCCAGGAAGAAAACCGCCGGCGCCAAGGCCCGCAGCGGCAGTTCCGCCCGCGGGTCACCCAGGACGGCGGTTGCCAGGAACGGAGCTGCAGCGAAGAGCAGGCCGGCCAAAAGCAGCCCCTGCACAATGAGCACCTGCCCGCCCACGCGGTAGTACTGCCAGGCCTCGTCTTCCCTTCCCAGGGCCAGGTGTTCGGCCATGAACTTGGCTATCGCCAGGGGCAGGCCGCCGGTGGCCAGAATCGCCGCCACCGTAAAAATCGGGTAGGCCATCTGGTAGAGCCCGATGCCCTCGGCACCCAACAGGTAGCTGAGCGGCACACGGTAGAATACACCCATGACCTTGGTGAAAGCACCGGACATAAGCAGCATGAAAACACCCTGCGTCAGGGACAAGCTTCCGCGCCTCCCTCTGCTCTTTCCTTCTGATCTTACGCAGGATAAGAAGCGCTTATGTCCAGGCGGCGCTTACCCTAGAAACCACAGGCGCACCCGTTCTTTCTCCACCGCACCTCGGATGGTCACAGGACGCCCGCTGTTGTTCTGAAACTTCAAGTCGAGGTCGGTGTAGATGGTGGCGTCCCGCCCGGGAGGCACGTACTTGACCGGCTTGGCATGCGGGTGGCGCTCCAGCACCTTGAAGCCCGCTCCGAGGGCGACGTTGTACAGGGTGGAAGACACCTGACACATGCCCCCGCCCAGTTCTTTCAACTTCCGGCCGTCATCGCCCAGTACCGTGGCGGGACGAAAGCCGGCGGCGGCGGTGGGCTGTCCCACCACGGCATTAAAAGAGAAAACCTCCCCGGGTAAGATGACGTGGCCGTTGAGCCGCTCGACGGTGAGGTGAATGTTGTGCACCCGGTCGGGATCGCGGTCGAGGAGGCGCGTGGCATACGCAGCCAGCACCTTAAGCGGCCGCCGCACCACCCGGAGCCGCGCACCCGGTTCCGCCGCAAGCACGGCCTCCACCGTTTCGTCCACCTGGAGCCCCGGCTCCCGCCGGGCCAGGTCGCGCACATGTTCCTCCACCTGGTGGCGCGTCCAGCCGCCCACCGCTTTTCCTTCCAGCATCACCCCGGCGGCCACCCGCTCCTGCCACCAGCAACCACTGAAGCAAAGTAAAAAGTACAAGAAAAAGCCCAGGGTCAAAAGCCTCTGCCGCTGCGGCCTCAACCCGCCGCCCCCTTTCCCGCCGCCTTGATTACCCCCGGTCACGGCAATTCCTGTCAGCGGGCGCCGAAACAAGGCCGGCGCCATACTATATAGCAGTGTGTCGACAAGAGGAGGTGACTTAAAGTTATGGGAGTTCCCCTCCCGGAGCTGGCTGCTGTTCTCGGTCATGATCCCCTGACGCTGCCATCCGTAGACATCACAGGGATCACCTGCGACTCGCGGAAAGTGAAGGCCGGTTTCCTTTTTGTCGCAGTGCCGGGCAGCCGCCGTGACGGTCACGCCTTTATCGGCGAGGCCTGCCTGCGCGGAGCCCGGGCGGTGGTAGCAGAGGTCCAGGAGCACGCTACCCCTGTACCCTGCCTCCTGGTTCCAGACAGCCGCCGGGCGCTGGCCGAACTCGCGGCTCACTTTTACGGCCATCCTTCCCGTGCGCTGGAGGTGATAGGCATCACCGGCACGAACGGCAAAACCACCACCGCCTGCCTGCTCGATCATATTCTGCGTACGGCGGGCCGTCCCAGCGGGCTGATCGGTACGGTGAGCGTAAAGTACCGTACCCGCACCTTCCCTGCCCACCTCACCACCCCCGGTGCCGACGAACTCCAGGAGCACCTGGCCGGAATGCGGGCGGAAGGCCTGCGCCACGTGGTGATGGAGGTTTCTTCGCAGGGTATCAAGACCGGCCGCGTGGCGGGCGTGCACTTTTCTTTCGGCGTGCTCACCAACATCACCCTGGACCACCTGGACACGCACGCCTCGTTTCAAGAGTACATCGCCACAAAAAAACGCTTCCTGGACATGCTGGCTCCGGACCGCACCGTCTTTCTCAACCGCGATGACCTGGGAGCACGCAGCCTCCTTCCCGAACTGAAGGCGCGGGTCGTCACCTTCGGCTTCCATCCCGCCGGCGACATTCAAATTGTCCCAGCACGGGCCGCGTCCGGCTCCGGCTCATTCCTCCTCCGCATTGACCGGCCGCTTACGACGCACCGCGGGACCTTGCCGGCCCTGTCGCTGCCGCTCACCCTGCAGCTTTTAGGTACGCATAACATGGCCAACGCGGCCGCGGCCGCCGCCGTCGCCCTGGCTCTCGGGGTCGAACCCCGCGACATCCAGGCGGGCCTGGCCACCTTCTCGGGGGTGGAACGCCGCCTGGAGGTGTTCTCCCTAGGTAAACTCACGGTGGTGGATGACACCGCGCTCAATCCCGCCAGCTTCGACGCCGCCTTTCAGGCGGTAAGTTCCCTACCGCACCAACGGTTGGTGGTGGTATACGCCCTGCGCGGCAGCCGCAGTCCGGCTGTGAACCGCATCAACGCCCTGGCCTTGGCGCACTGGTCCCAGCGTCTTACCTTCAGCGCTTTCATCACCACGAGCAGCGTCGGGGACGTGGGCCCCCTGGACGAGGTAACCGCAGAGGAAGAGACGGCCTTTTTCTCCGGGCTAGCCGCCGCCGGCCTCACCGCGCGGCACTTCCCGGCCTTGAAGGACGCCTTGGCCGCCGCCCTCGGCTGCGCCCGCTCGGGGGACCTCATCCTGCTCCTGGGTGCCCAGGGTATGGACACCGGCCGGGCAGTGCTCCAGGACCTGTGGGCCGAGAAGCAGGCGGCGCTCCTGCCGGCCCGCCGGCCAGAAGCAGCCTTGGCCGGCTCCTAGCAAAGCAGCCCGGGATCCCCCGGGCTCAGTTCTCGCAGACCCGACGCTGTTCATCAATTGGAGTTCACTTGACCCCGGGCGCCATCCGGCGCATCAGGTCGTTCAGGTCCCGCGTAAAGGTATTGACCGGTTTCCCGGCGCGGATGCCCTCAGCGATGCGGCGGACGCGCGTTATGGTGGCGGCATCGGTGGCCACCGCTACCCCGGTGAGCCGCGGCTCCGCGCGCCGCAGCCGGGTGGCGATATCGTTTTTCAAACCGGCGGCATCGCCTTGGCCGCGCGGCACGTTGCTCTTAAGCTCCGCGCCCACCAGGGCCGTCGTCCCAGAGAGGGCCACCCACGCCCGCTTCACGCCGGGTACCTTCTCCGCCTCCGTCGCCAGCTTATCCTGCAGCCGGGCAATGTCGGCCGGCCGCGTCGGCATGGGCTGCCGGGCCGGAGCCGGAGCCGGCGGCGCCGGTGTGGTCCGCATGGGGGCAGGGCGGGTCGGAGCCGGTGTCCGCGGCGGCAACGGCTTGCGCGCCGGCGGGCGGCAGCCGGCAAGGGCCGCCAGAACAACGAATACCAGGAGCGAAACCAGGAGGATTCTCAGCTGCTTGTTCCGCACCTCCTTCACCTCCTTTCACGGTTGTGCACACCAATTGGGTCAGGTATCGCGCCCTACGCAAGATCCACTGTTTAGCTGCCAGCAACGGGCCGGAAAGGAAGCTGCGCCGACGGTTCTGCTCAGGCGCAGACCTGACGCTGCTTAACCTCTTTACTTTTAGCTTTCGCTGGCAAAAACAAAGCTATGCGAAAAAAAGAACCCAGGCCTGGCCTGGGTTTACTCTTTAACCACCCGCAACCTAGTGAGCCCACCATCCTGGGGCCCCTGGATGCGATAACCATTGCTTTTCATCACTTCAATATGTTCAATGATCTCGGCCGTCACTTCCTCGCCTGGGCAGAGGATGGGGATGCCGGGCGGGTAACAGGTGACAGTCTCGGTGCTGATGCGCCCGCGCGCCGCAGCCAGGGGTACGCTCTCGGCCGGGGCGAAGAAGGCTTCCCGCGGTGTCAGGATTTGCCGGGGCGCGGGCGGCAGGGCCGGCGGCAGCTCCGTCCGCTCCCGACGCCCGGCCTCGTCCTTGACCAGCGCGGCCAGCGCCGCCAGCAGTTTATCGATATCCTCGGCGGTGTTGCCCGGCCCGACGATAAAGAGCACATTATACAGGTCCGACAGTTCCACCTGAATCCGGTGCCGGTAGCGCAGGTAAAGCTCGACCTGCTGCCCGGTGAGCCCCAGCCCCTTGACGCCCACCGTCACCTTGGTGGGATCGAGCCCCTTCACCCCGGGCCGGCCGCAGTACTCGGCCCCAAAGGTGGTCAGCCCCGGCAGCTGCCGTACACCGCGGCGCAGCCGCTCGGCCAGCTCGATGGTGCGCTCCAGGATGGCCCTCCCCTCTTTGACCATCTGCAGCCGCGCCAGGTCGAGCGCCGCCAAAAACAGGTAGGAGGCGCTGGTGCTCAGGAGAACCGCCAGCACCGCCTGCAGCCGGCCCCGGTCGATGCGGCCGCCCTTAACGTGCAGCCAGGAGCTCTGCGTAAGGCTGCAGAGGATCTTGTGCGCTCCCTGGGCCGCGGCGTCCGCGCCTTGGGTGAGCGCCCCCGGCGGCAGGCCCTCATGGAAGTAAAAGTGCGGGCCGTGCGCCTCGTCGATGAGGAGCGGCAGGCCCCGCCCGTGCACCTGGGCGGCGATAGTCGTGAGGTCCGAGGTGGTGCCGTAGTAGGTCGGATTGATGAGCAGCGCCGCCCGGGCCTGAGGGTGCGCCGCCAGCGCCGCCGCGATTTTTTCCGGGGTCACGCCCAAGGCGATTCCGAAGTCCGGGTCGACCTCAGGCGAGACAAACACCGGCCGCGCGCCGCTTAAGATGACGCCGGAGACCATGGACTTGTGCATGTTGCGCGGGACGATGATCTCGTCGCCCGGGTTGCAGGTGCTGAGTATCAGGGCCTGCATGCCGGAGGAAGTCCCGTTGATGAGAAAGTAGCTCGCCTCAGCCCCGTAGGCCTGCGCCAGGAGCTGCTCCGCCTCCCGGATGACGCCGGTGGGCTGCAGCAGGTCGTCCATGCCCTCGACGCCCGTAATGTCCAGCTCGAAGACCCGTCGTCCCATGATCCGGGCCGCCGCCGCCGAAATCCCTTTACCGCCCTTGTGGCCGGGCATGTGAAAGCGCGTCACCTGCTCGGCGGCGTAGCAGGCCACCGCCTCCGCCAGGGGGGCCCGCTCACGATCTTCCTTCACGCTGTTCTTCCCTCCCTTCCCGCCGCCTGCCGGTAAGCCTTGACCACCGTAAGCGGCGTCTGCTGTTCATAGTTGCCGCACGGATTGTCGGTGAGGAGTGAGGAAACAAGACGGCGCGGCACGCCGCGGGAAGCGCCCACCACGTCCACCTTGCCCAGGTCGTTGGCATCGACGATGACGGTGTCCACCCCCAGCCGGTCTGCCACCGCCTGCGCCACCTGGTCGGCATGGCGCGGCCCCAGGACGATGTGGGCATGGAAGGGCGGCATGGTGCCGGCCACATCGTCGATGAGCGCCACCGGCAGGCCCGCCACCCGGTAGAAATAGCCGGGACGCCGCAGCAGCCTGCCCACTGCGCCGGCGGCCGCGGCCAGGAGGATCCGCCAGGTGCCCACCTCGTCCATGGCCAGCTGCATGGTGGCGGGGGAAGTGAGGCTGCCGTGCCGTTTGGTATAGCGGCAAAGCAGGCGGGCCAGGCGGCCGGCCTTAACCTCTTCCGGCCGGAAGATACGCCCCTGGCTGATGGCGACCACGCTTTCGGCCAGCACGATCAAGTCCCCGGGCGCGGCGATCCGGCCGGCGTAACGTTCCACCACCTGGACGATGTCGTCCTGTGCGGTGATGAGGTGCGTCCGTAGAGGTACTTTCACCACCACCCGCCTCACCTCCTCTCTCCCGCATGCTATGTGGGTGAGGGTGGTTTGGTGCCTGCCCTAATTGGTGGTGGGTCGTTGGTGGTTGGTCGTTGGGGGCGGGACAAGTTGGTCGTGGGTCGTTGGGGGTTGGTGGTTGGGAACGGGACAAGTTGGTGGTGGGTCGTTGGTGGTTGGTGGTTGGGAGCGGGACAGGTCGGTGGTGGGGCGTCGGCAGTTGGTCGTGGAGAGTGGGACGTATTGCTGGTTGGTTCTGAGTCGCGAGCAGTCGGAAGCCGAAGAAGTCGGTGGTGGCAGTTGGTTGTTGGTTGTAAACAGTTGGGAAGGCAAGAAAGGAGCGCCGGCGGGTTCAGGATAATCCCTAACCAACCAGCGCTCCGGTCTCGTGAGCGGGCACAGGGGGCCGCCCCTCTGGACATCTTTTCCACGGTCAACACAGGGGACTGCCGACACGTTTTTTCTGCATGCGTGCGGGGCGTCCCTGCCTCTCACCCAACACCTCAAGTCAAACGCTGACTGCTCAACGCCCAACACCCAAACGCCAACCGCCAAACGCCATCTAGAACAGGTTGAGGTACTGGTCCAGCTCCCACTGGTGAACCTGCGTGCGGTACAGGTTCCACTCGATCTCCTTGGCATCGATGAAGCGGTTGAACACGTGGTCGCCCAGGGCTTCTTTGATCACGTTGTCCGCTTTCAGGGCTTCCAGCGCGACCCCCAGGTTGGCCGGCAGGCTGGGGATGCCCAGCTCCAGGCGCTCCTCTTCCGTGAGGTCGTAGATGTTGGTGTTCACCGGTTCCGGCGGGGTCAGGCCCTTCTTGATGCCGTCCAGGCCGGCCTTCAGGATCACCGCCATGGCCAGGTAGGGGTTGCAGGAAGGATCCGGGCTCCTCAGTTCCAGGCGAGTGCCGATACCGCGCCGGGCCGGGACACGGATGAGCGGGCTGCGGTTACGCAGCGACCAAGCGATGTACACCGGCGCCTCATAACCGGTCACCAGGCGTTTGTACGAGTTAACCAACGGGTTCGTGATGGCGGTGAAGCCGGGCGCGTGCTCCATGAGCCCGGCCAGGAAGCTGAGGGCCGTCGGGCTGAACTCGTACTTGCCCTGAGGATCGTAAAAGGCGTTCACATCGTCCTTAAAGAGGGAGGTGTGGCAGTGCATGCCGGACCCGGGAATACCGAAGATCGGCTTCGGCATGAAGGTGGCGTGCAGGTTGTGCTCCCTGGCGATGATCCGCACCACAAAGCGGAAGGTAGCGATGTTATCGGCCGTGGTCAGAGCATCGGCGTATTTGAAGTCAATCTCGTGCTGGCCGGGGCCCACCTCGTGGTGCGCCGCTTCAATCTCAAAGCCCATGTTTTCCAGCGCCAGCACCATGTCCTGGCGGGCATGCTCGCCCAGGTCGATGGGTGCCAGGTCGAAGTAGCTGGCCTGGTCCATGGTGATGGTGGTGGGCCGCCCCTTCTCATCGCGCTCAAAGAGGTAGAACTCCGGCTCTGGTCCCACATTCATGGTGTAGCCGAGCTCCGCCGCTTCCGCCATCACCCGTTTCAGCACGTAACGCGGGTCACCCGCGAAGGGGGTGCCGTCCGGGTTATACACGTCGCAGATCAGCCGGGCCGTGCGGACGTGGTTGCCGTTCTGCCAAGGGTAGATAACGAAGGTGGCCGGGTCCGGCTTGAGGTTCATGTCGGACTCGTTGATCCGGACAAAGCCTTCAATGGAGGAACCGTCAAACTGGATCTCGCCGTTGAGGGCCTTTTCGAGTTGACCAAAAGGAATGGCTACGTTTTTGGTGGTTCCCAGGATGTCGGTGATTTGCAGGAAGATGGTTTCTACCTTTTCCTCTTTGGCAATCCGCAGTACGTCCGCCTCCGTCAATTTAGCCATGCTTTTTTCCTCCTCAACAATAAAATGCAGGTTTTAGGGTGGCCAGCGCTGATCCAACTCAAGCCTACGGATTGCGCGTCCGCCGACCGTAATCGGGATTCCGGCTCACGCGCTCTTGTTGCCGCACCATGGCAGTGGCCGTGGTACGGCCGGACGTGAGTGCACCCGGCAGGCGTGCTTCGCGTGTGATTACCGAGCGTCCCGCCTGGCCGGCGGCGCGGAAGTAGACCTCGGCATCCTCATAAGGCAGGCTGGTGTGCCGGGCCGGTTGCTTTTCTCCCCGGCGATTGAAGAGGGCCTTTATTGTCTTGATGGTGAAACCATCAGCCAGGAGATCGCGGATCTCCTTCAGCCGTTCAACCTCCCAGGGCGAGTAAAGGCGTTGGTGGCCGGCGGTCCGGGCGGGAATAACCAGGCCCGTCTCTTCATAGTAGCGGATTTGTCTGTCCGTGAGACCCGTAAGCTGCCGCACTACCCCGATGGGGTAAACTGGTGTGTGCTGGTCCACGTCACCCACGCGCATCCCTCCCTGGTTCATGTTAGGTTTCCTTACAGCGCGCTGTAACCTCTTAAACATGGACTCATTATACTCCTCCGTCGCCCGTCCGACAAGCCTCTATGTCAGGTATCCTACCGCACTTCTTGAAGTTTTTTTATTAAGCCTTCGTTAGCAACCTGCACTGAGTGGAGCTCACGACCTTCCGCCGGGCGGCAGCTTTCCACCGGGGCCGGAATAAGTATGTATAAGAACATCACCAGGAGGTGACGGGTGTGGTTCAACCTGCCTTGCTTGTCAACCTGCGCAGTCATCTTTCGCAGGCCGGTGACACCACCCTGGCCGGTGGATCGGTGCTCGTACTGGAGTTTGTAGGCGCGCCGGAGCTGGCGGCCAGGGAAGAGGGCCTCTGCCTCAGCCTTACCTTTACCGGTGCCGCGCTTAACATGCCGGCCGGAACCTACGCCGTTTACGACTCCCTGGTGAGCACGGTGGTCGTCCGGGAGGAGGGAGAGCGGGTTGTGGTTAAGGTAGAGCGCGACCTGGCCGGCCCCTGGGAGGTGAAAAAGGAGGAAGGGCTCGTCCAACGTTTCACCCTTTACCTTGACCCAGCACCGCTCAAACCGATCCTCGACGGAAAGGTTGTGCTCCTGGATCCCTGGGCGCGGCCGCGGGCCTTCAGCCCCACCCAGCTCCTCGAGGGCGTGCCCACGCGGGACATCGCCGCGCGCCTGGGGCGCCTTCTCACCAGCGCCGGGGCGCAGCCGCACTTGGTAAGCGGCGGGCCGCTGCCGGTGCTCACGCCGCGCGCCGTGCGCAGCGGGCAAAGGTGCGACGCGGTCCTCGGCATCGCCACGGCGTACGCGCCGCGCCACCCGCGCTCCGGCTTCACGGTGCGCCGCCGGCCGGGCGATGCGGCCAGCCTCCGCCTCGCGCGCCTCTTGGCGGCGGAAATCACCCGCAAGCTGCCCCTGCCGCTCCTTGCCGAGACGGAAGCCGGCGACCGGCTGCTGCGGGAGATCCCGGCGCCCGGTGCGCTGGTGGAGGTGGGCTGCCTGTCACACCGGGTGGACGAAGGGCTGCTCAGAGACATCGACTTCAAGCAAAAGGTGGCACAGACGTTCTTTAACGCTCTGAAGCATTTCTTCGCCGGCGCCGCGGCCGCCGCAAAAGAAAAAGAGTAAGAGGGCTGTGCCCGGCGGAAGCTTTAAGCTTCCTAGCAAGCTGAGCGGCACAAGCGCCGCCAGGGTGGATTTCCCCGCTCTTTTTTTGGCCCCATAACGGCAACGGTGTGCCCGCCGGCGCTCTGCTCGGGCTGCGGCAGTTTCTCGGGCGCAGTATGCTGTTTTTGCGCGTGAATGTCTTCTTGGCCGGTACAGGCCTCACGGCTGTCGGCCGCCTTCTTCTCGACTTCCATCCAAATCAGATTTCAAGAGTGCGGCGCACCGTCTCCCACAGAGCCATAAGCGCCCTTGCTCCTTCCCCACGCCTTCCTTCCACCGCCGGCAGCCCGGCCGCCGCAGCTGCGACCAGCTCAGGGTCGAAGGGAATTCGCCCGGCCGGCGGGATTTCCTCATCTCTTAAGTACCTCTCGATGGCTTCAGTGCCTGCCGGCTCCAGGTCCCACTTGTTCACGGCCGCCAGGACCGGAACAGCAAAATGGCACGCCAGCTTAACCACCCGCTCAAGATCGTGCCGGCCGGCGGCGGATGGTTCGGTTACAACAAGGACCAGATCCACACCGGAAAGCGCAGAAATCACCGGGCAACCGATACCCGGCGGACCATCGATGATAATGAGATCGCACCCCTCTTCAGCCGCCACTTCAGCTGCCGCCCGCCGCACCTGGGCCACCAGCTTGCCTGAGTTTTCCTCTCCCGGCTTGAGGCGTGCATGCACAAACGGCCCGAAGCGGGTGCGAGACAGAAACCACTCTCCCGCCACTCTTTCGGAAAGATAAATGGCCCCGCCGGGACAGGCTGAAACGCAGGCGCGGCAGCCTTCGCAGAGGAAAGGGTCGATCCGGTACCGGCCGTCAGGTTGAGCGGCCGGGGCAGCAAAGCGGCAGACGGCCGCACAGGTTCCGCAACCGGTGCACTTGACGGAATCAATTTCAGCCTTGGGCAAAGCCTTGAAGTCATGGGTTTCCACTACTTCGGGAGCGAGGAGAAGGTGCAGGTCGGCCGCATCAACGTCGCAGTCGGCAAGAACCTTCTTGGAAGCCAGGGCGGCAAAAGCCCCGGCTACGGTCGTCTTGCCTGTCCCGCCTTTGCCGCTCAGGACGAGCAGCTGTTTCATCCCCTACCGCCTCCCCGTACCCTCTCCCATAGGCGGCGAAACTCCATCCGCCAGTCGGGAAATTCCTGAACTATGAGCCGTCCGCGGGCGATGGTTTCGGCAAAACGGCGGTCGAAGGGTATACGCATCAGGAGGGGTATCCCTTCCCGGCGGCAGTATGCCTGCACGTCGTCCGTCCCTATTCCTGCTCGATTCAGAACCACCCCATGCGGTAGCTTCATCTCCCGTACCAGCTCGACGGCCAGCTTGAGGTCATTCAGCCCGAACGGAGTCGGTTCCGTAACCAAAAGGACGTAGTCGCTCCGGGCAATGGCGGCCACGACCGGGCAGGAAGTCCCCGGCGGCGCATCGAGTATGACATCACCCGCCCAGGCTGCTCTCTTCACCGCTTTCACCACCGGAACCGCCAGGGCCGTACCTACGTCTATCCTGCCCTGAACAAAACCTGTGCGCCCGGCGCTCCCGCGGCTCACTACGCCGAGCCGCCGCGGTTCCTCGTGCAGCGCTCCCGCCGGGCAAACCCGCACGCAACTGCCACAGCCGTGGCAAAGCTCGGGGAAAACGAGCGCCTTTTCCCCAAGCACGGCCACGGCATGGAAGGCACAGGCCTCGACGCACTTTCCGCAGCCGGAGCAGCGGGCTCTTTTCACCGTCGGAACCCTTATGTTAACCTCGCGCACTTCATGCTGGGTGGGGTGAAGAAAGAGGTGCGCGTTCGGTTCTTCCACATCGCAGTCGAGAAGCTGGATCGGGCCTTCTTCGGCAAGCACGTGCGCCAGGTTCACCGCCACCGTAGTCTTCCCGGTCCCGCCCTTACCACTCGCCACCGCCACCTGCATTGCCATCCACTCCTCAATCCGGCGAGCACCAGAGGGCGCCTTTTAGTTTGCGTTTTTCAGTGTCCTCCATGTTCACACGCGCTGGTGCCCAGGGTGAGGTCACCGGCCAGGTAAGCCTTAACCACCTCATCGGCAGGGCCGCTTGCCCCGATGACGGTTTTTATGCCCTGCGCAGCAAAAAGATCCTGGGCCGAAGGTCCCATCCCGCCGGCAATAATGCAGTCCGCCCCTTTTTCCGCCAGATAGCGGGGCAGAAAGCCCGGCTGGTGCCCAGGGTTGGGGATAACCACTTTGGACTGAATTTGACCGTTGTCCACGTCAAACAGCGTGTACTCCTGGCAACGGCCGAAGTGTTGGGCAACCTGCCCGTTTTCGGTTGCAACGGCAATCCTCATGCATCTTGCCTCCTTCTCGTCCGGCAACGTCAGAAGCCCCAAAAACAAACGGCGCCAGGGTTCAGCGCAGGCCGCACTTCGCTCTTATACGGGGCGCCTTACCCTGACGCCTTGGGGTTAAGGGGATTGTGCAGCTTAATTCACGTGCCG
Source organism: Gelria sp. Kuro-4 (assembly GCF_019668485.1). Classification (NCBI taxonomy): domain Bacteria; kingdom Bacillati; phylum Bacillota; class Clostridia; order Thermoanaerobacterales; family Thermoanaerobacteraceae; genus Gelria; species Gelria sp. Kuro-4. The sequence continues at coordinate 2,239,799 of NZ_AP024619.1, forward strand.
CTATGAGCTGACACCGTGGGGCCGGAAGCCGCAGCCAGCCGCCCTTCGCGGAAGTCCCCCAGCGCCTGTCGCACCGTGCCGCCTCCGGCAATGTAAACCGGGATTCCGCCGGCCGACAGTGCCCGTGCAGCGTTCGGGCCGACATTACCGGTGATCAGCGCCTCCACTTTTTCCTGTGCCAGGCGCTGAGCCATGGCGATCCCTGCGCCGCCGGGTTCGCCGAGCACCGGGTTCGGAATCGCCGTCCAGTCATTCGCTAGAGTATCAGCCAGGATGAGATACCGGCAGCGGCCGAAGCGGGGATCGATGGCGCTGTCCAGGGTCGGCCCCTGGGCGGTAACGGCGATCTTCATCTTACTACCACCTTCAGCTGCGCCTGGCATCATTCTTTCTTCTCGGCATCAACCTGCTTACCGAGTTCGGCAAGCCGCTCTTTAATCGCGGCCAGCTGTTCTTCCAGGTAGGCCGCCTGCGCCTTGAGAACCTCGCTTTCAGCCGGTGCAGGACCTCCGGGGACAAAAGGTACTGCGGGCGGGTAAGCATAGGGAAAGCCGTAAAACCCGCGTGCCCAGCCGGGTAGACCGGTCACCCAGTACCAGTACCTGTTCCCAAACCCGCGTCCGCGGCCAAAACCTGAGCCGAACCCCCGGAACCCGATGGGATTGTAGGCTCCCGGCCCCGGATAACCGGCGCAGTATCCCAAACGACGCCCCGTGAGCGGTCCCATACCAAGCGGTCCGGTTCCGTCACCAAACGGCATGACAATCTCTCCTTTCTTCTCGCGAGTGATTCCTGTTAGTTTGCATAAGACGCAAACATCTACACTATTCTTGCCCGGCGCGATTTCTTCCCCAACCGCCACCTCCTCCACCTGGGCCGCGGCCGCCCGCACCGCCCGGATCGGCGCGGTGCACAAGGCCGCCGCACTTAGGGCAACGCAGGTTTGCCCCTTGCCGCCCTGTGCCGTAAGGAAGGCTGAATTCATACCCACAAACTGCACAGCGAAACTTCCGCTCCACGCACCCACCTCCCGCGGATTTCCATCCGGATACGCCTGCCCGCACAACCCTCGACAACCCAACGTGTAAACAGCTACTTATGGTCATATGTCCATTATTAGTATACCCGTAATTCTGGGCATAAGTCAATAACCGTGAACAATTTTTTCCGCCCGGCCCAGTCGCCAGTTGCCTTCCGGCTTCAGGTACACAGCTACTCATCCCCCAGCCTCGCATTCCTTCAGCTTCGCAGCATTCCCTGTGGGAGTAGCCAAACCCGGCAAACGGGGCGCCGGCCGGCTCGACCGGGCTGGAGCATCATTAGAGAGTAAACAATTGCCCCCTCGGTTGGACCGAGAGGGCAGTACCACGTGCCAGGGGCGCAGACTCTATACCGGTCACCCGTGCAGGTGGGCGTAGAGGGCTTCGGCGGCGGGGCGGGTGAGGCCGGGCACGGCCAGGAGCTCCTCCAGGGTGGCCTCCCGCAGCCGCTTCAGCGACCCGAAGTGCTTGAGGAGCGCCTTGCGGCGCCGCGGGCCGATACCCGGCACCTCCTCCAGCTCTGAGCGCAGGGCCTCCCTCCCGTGCAGCGACCGGTGGTAGGTGATGCCGAAGCGGTGCGCCTCGTCCCGCACCTGCTGCAAAAGCTGCAGCGCCACCGAGTCGCGCGGCAGGAGCAGCGGCTCCACGCTTCCTTCCGCGTAGAGTTCCTCGTGCTGTTTCGCCAGCCCGTAGGTGGGAATACCCGCCAGCCCCAGCTCGCGCAGCACCGCCCGCGCCGCGCCCAGCTGGCCCTTCCCGCCGTCGATGAGGATAAGGTCGGGCAGCGGCAGCTTGTCGCGCAGGCTGCCGCTGTAGCGCCGGCGCACTGCCTCAGCCATCATGGCGAAGTCGTTGGCCTGCAGGACCGTGCGGATGCGGAAACGGCGGTAGTGGCCCTTGCGCGGCCGGCCGTCCTCAAAGACCACCATGGCAGCCACCGCCTCCTGCCCCTGGATGTTGGAAATGTCGAAGCCCTCGATGCGCCGCGGCAGCCTCTCCAGCCCCAGGGCCGCCTTAAGCGCCGCCACCGCACCCTCTGTGCGCGCCTCCCGGTGCGCCCACAGCTCCTCTTCCTCGCGCAGGGCCAGCGTGGCGTTGTTGGCCGCCAGGGCCGCCAGTTCCTTCTTTGCACCCCGCTGCGGCACGCGGATGCTTACCCGCCGGCCGGCCAGTCGGCTCAGGTACTGGGCCAAAAGCTCCTGGTCCTCGGCCGGTTCGGCCAACAGGATCGTCGGCGGCAGCGCCGCCGCCCGGGAGTAGTAGTCCTTGAGGAAGCCCGCCAGCACCGCCGGCCGCTCGTGTCCCTCGGTACCCTTGAGGAAAAACGTCTCGCGGGCGGCGAGTTTGCCGTGCCGCACCTGGAAGACCTGCACGCAGGCTTCCGTTACCCCGCGCGCCAGGGCCACTACGTCCTGGTTTTCCCCGTCCAGCGAAACCACCTTTTGTTTCTCCAGCACCCGCTCCAGCGCCGCCACCTGGTCGCGCAGCTCTGCCGCCTCCTCGAACCGCAGCCCGGCCGCCGCCGCTTCCATCCGCCCTTTCAGCCGCTTTACCAACACCTCCTGCCGGCCCTCCAAAAAGAGCGTCAGCTCCTTTACCATCTCCTGGTAGGCCGCGCGGTCCGCCCGGCCGGTGCACGGCCCCAGGCAGCGCTTGATGTGGAAGTTGAGGCAGGGGCGGTCCCGGTGGGCAAAATCGTGCGGGCTGCAGGTTCGAAGGGGAAAGACCTTCTTCAGGAGGCGCACCGTGTCGTTCAAGGCCCCAACGTCCGTGTAGGGGCCGAAGTAACGGGCACCGTCTTCCTTGAGCCGACGCGTAATGAGCAGGCGCGGAAACTCCTCGTTCACGGTCAGCTTGAGGTAAGGGTACTGCTTGTCGTCGCGCAGGAGGATGTTGTAGCGCGGGTGCTCCTTCTTGATGAAGTTGCACTCCAGCGCCAGGGCCTCCACCTCGGAGTCGGTGACGATGTACTCGAAGTCGGCCACGTGCTCCAACATGGCGCGCACCTTCGGAGCATGGTCATGGGACTTGAAGTAGGAGCGCACGCGGTTCTTCAGGTTCACCGCCTTGCCCACGTAGATGATCTCGCCCCGCCGGTCCTTCATCAGGTAAACGCCGGGCCGCTCAGGCAGGAGCTCCAGCTTTTTCTCCAGGTCCACGTTTCTCACCCCTACCGTCCGGCCGGCTCGGCCTTTTCGCGCTCCAGCACGCGGTGCAGGAACTGGCCTGTGTACGACGCCGGGCAGGCGGCCACTTCCTCCGGCGTACCGCAGGCCACCACGCGCCCGCCGCCCTCGCCGCCCTCCGGACCCAGGTCGATGATGTAGTCCGCACACTTAATCACGTCCAGGTTGTGCTCGATTACCAGCACCGTGTCCCCGGCCTCCACCAGCCGCTGCAGCACCTGCAGCAGCTTTTCAATATCGCAGAAATGCAGCCCGGTGGTCGGCTCGTCCAGGATGTAGAGCGTGCGCCCATTGGAGCGGCGCGCAAGCTCTGTCGCCAGCTTCACCCGCTGCGCCTCGCCGCCGGAAAGCGTGGTGGCCGGCTGTCCCAGGCGGATGTAGCCCAGGCCTACGTCGTAGAGGGTCTCGAGCTTGCCTGCGATGCGCGGGATGTTGGTGAAAAAGGGCAGCGCCTCGCTCACCGTCATCTCCAGCACGTCGGCGATGCTTTTGCCTTTATACTTGACCTCCAGCGTCTCGCGGTTGTACCGCTTTCCTTTGCAGACCTCACAGGGGACGTAGACATCGGGGAGAAAGTGCATCTCGATCTTCAGGATGCCGTCGCCGCGGCAGGCCTCGCAGCGCCCGCCGCGCACGTTGAAGCTGAAGCGTCCCGGCTTGTAGCCGCGCATTCTGGCCTCCGGTGTCAGGCTGAAGACCTCACGGATGGGATCGAACGCCCCCGTGTAGGTGGCCGGGTTGGAGCGCGGCGTGCGCCCGATGGGCGACTGGTCGATGGCGATCACCTTATCCAGGTGCTCTTCCCCCTGGATGCCCGCGTGGCGGCCGGGCAGCGTGCGCGCGCCGTTCAAGTCCTGGGCCAGGCGCCGGTAGAGAATGTCGTTCACCAGGGTGCTCTTGCCGGAGCCGGAGACGCCGGTGACGCAGACGAAGACCCCCAGGGGAATTTTGACGTCGATGTCCTTGAGGTTGTGCTCGCTGGCGCCGAGGACGGTGAGCCAGTTCCCGTTCGGCCGCCGGCGTTCCACGGGCACGGGGATGCGGCGCCGGCCGCTCAGGTACTGGCCGGTGAGTGAGCGCGGGCAGGCCTTCACCTGCTCCAGGGTCCCGGCGGCCACCACCTCACCGCCCTGCTCCCCGGCCCCGGGGCCGATGTCCACCAGGAAGTCGGCCGCCTCCATGGTCTCCTGGTCGTGCTCCACCACCAGCACGGTGTTGCCCAGGTCACGCAGCTTCTCCAGGGTATGGATCAGGCGCTGGTTGTCGCGCTGGTGCAGCCCGATGCTGGGTTCGTCCAGAATGTAGAGGACGCCCATGAGGCTGGAGCCGATCTGCGTGGCTAGGCGAATGCGCTGCACCTCGCCGCCGGACAAGGTGCCCGTTACCCGGTCCAGCGTCAGGTAGTCCAGCCCGACGTTCACAAGAAAGCCCAGGCGGGCCTGAATTTCCTTGAGTACGCGCTCGGCGATGAGCTGCTCGCGCTCACTGAGCTCAAGCCGGGCGAAAAACTGCTGCGCCTCCCGCACGGAAAAGGCCGCCACCTCGGCGATGTTGAGCCCCCCGATGCGCACCGCAAGGGCCTCCGGTTTCAGGCGCTTCCCGCCGCAGGCCGGGCAGGGGCGCGAGCTCATGTACTCTTCGTATTCACTTCGCGCCGCGTCCGACTGCGACTCGCGGTAGCGGCGCTGCAAGATCGGGATCACGCCCTCGTAGTCGGTGTCGAAGATGCGCGTTTCACCCCAGCGGTTCTCGTAGTTCACCCGGAAACGTTCGCCGTGGTTGCCGTAAAGGATCAGGTCCAGGTGCTCGGGCTTCAGCTCCCGCACCGGCACCTCGGTGCTGAAGCCGTAGCGCCGCGCCAGGGCCTCCAGGATTTGCGGGTAGTAGTTGGCCGAGCGGCTGAAGGGCGCCACCGCCCCTTCGGCCAGCGACTTGTTCTTGTCCGGGATCACCAGGTCCGGGTCGATCTCCATGGTGATGCCCAGGCCGGTGCAAGTGGGGCAAGCCCCGTAGGGGCTGTTGAAGGAAAAGAGGCGCGGCGTGAGCTCCTCAAAACTGAAGCCGCACACCGGGCAGGCGAAGTTCTGGGAGAAGGTGAACTCCTCTCCGCCTACCACGGCCGCCACCACCAGGCCGCCGGTCAGGCCCACGGCCAGCTCCAGGGAGTCCGCCAGGCGCTTGCGCACGCCCGGGCGTACCACTAGGCGGTCCACCACCACTTCCAAGGTGTGTTTCTTGTTCTTGGCCAGCTTAATCTCTTCGTTCAGGTCGCGCACCTCGCCGTCGATGCGCATGCGCACGAAACCGTTCTTTTTCGTCTCCTCGATGAGCTTGTGGTACTCGCCCTTGCGCCCGCGCACCAGCGGCGCCAGCACCATAAAGCGCGTCCCCTCAGGCAGGGCCGCGAGCTGGTCCGCCATCTGGTCCACCGTCTGGCGGGCGATGGCTCCGCCGCAGCGTGGACAGAAGGGCTGCCCGATGCGCGCAAAGAGCAGGCGCAGGTAGTCGTAAATTTCAGTCACGGTGCCCACCGTAGAGCGCGGGTTGTGGCTGGCCGCCTTCTGGTCGATGGAGATGGCCGGCGACAGTCCGTCGATGGAGTCCACGTCCGGTTTATCCATCTGGCCCAAAAACTGGCGGGCATAGGCCGAAAGCGACTCCACGTAGCGGCGCTGCCCCTCCGCATAAATTGTATCGAAAGCCAGCGAAGACTTACCCGAACCGGAGAGGCCGGTGATCACCACCAGCTTGTCCCGCGGAATGTCCACGCTGATGTTTTTCAGGTTATGTTGGCGGGCCCCTCGGACCCGGATGTATTCTTCGGCCATACTGCTGGCACCTCCCGGGGTACTGCCCTCAAGTTATTATACCACACGTTTTTCGCCGGCCAAGCGCAACGTGGCCGGGCAGCCCCTCAGAGGAAATGGGCCGGCCGCCGGCGAAAATCAGTGGGCAGGAAGGCGGCGATAAGGGCGTTGGGTTCGTCTTAAGTTTGCAGGCAGACACAAAATTGGGTGAAAGGAAGTGATTTGATGGGCGGACGGCTTAAGCCCGGAAGGTGGGACCGGCTCGCCCGCTGGGTGCCGCTTCTGGTGTTGCTGCTGGCGGGCTTGGTTGCCCAGGTGCTGCTGCACGGGCCGGCGGCGCGCCTGGGGCTGGCGCGCCGGCTGCTCCTGCCCTTTGTGCTCCTGGCAGCTGCCGCTCTGTGGCCAGGTCTGCTGCACCCGCCGGAGCCGGAGAAGGACACAGGCAACAGGAGGATCCTGGCCCTTCTCCTTTCTCTCATCACCGTACCGCTGGTGCTCCTGGCAGTGCCCCTCTGGTACGGTCACGGCTGCTGGGCGCCGGACCTTTACTCCTTTCTCCTTTACCTGGCCGCGGGGGAAGTGCTTGTTTTCCTGGTGCCTTGGGGCCGGCGCCTCCTGGGGAGGTGGCCGGCAGAGCAGCGCGGGTCGGCCGCCATGGCCTTTTTCTCGGCTTTTCTCCTGGCCGGGCTCAGCGCCTGGCTGGCTTCTCTGCCGGTCAGAAAACCCATCCCGTCTGCCGGGGACGTACCGGCCCCGGCCTGGCGCGTCACCCCTTGGCAGGCCACCTGGGCCGCCTGGGCGCCGCTCCCCTGGAGCCGGGCCGATTACGCTCCGGCCGATCCGGCCGTAGAAGCCGGGCGCGTGGTCTTCCTGGACCTGCCCGGCCGGGTGGATGTGCTGCAGGCTGAGGACGGCGGCCGCCTGGCCACCTTTGCCCTTCCCGCACCGCAGCGGCTCCTGCCCGGAGATACGGCCCGGGGCTGCTGGGAAAGGCCCCTGGGTGCGGCCGGGCATTTCCTCCTCAGGCGCCGGGGCGGCAGCGAGCTGAAGCTCCTCGACCCGGCCGAAGGGACGCTACGGCACCTGCCCGGCGAGGCCGCGCTCGCGGCCGCACCCGCGCCGGACGGTTTCTACATCTTGCGCCCCCAAGCCCTGGAACGGCTCAGTGCAGACGGGGACCTCCTCTGGTCATGCTCCCCCGACTTCCCGCCGGTACAGCCCGGCCCGATGGAGCCGCCGTGGCTGGAGGTCAACCCGTTCCTCCAGGAGAGCTTTTCCTCCCGGCTCGTGCCGGGCCCAAGGCGGGTTTTCTGCCTGAGCTCTGAGGGGCTCTATGCTGTCGACGGCGCCACGGGCAGGCTCCTTTGGCAAAAGGAAGCGTCGGGGCGCTGCTCCGGGATGGCGGTCGCCCCGGACCACAGCATGGTCTACATCGCCGAGGTGGAGCAAGCCGGCCCCCGGCTGCGGGCCTTTCGTGCCGACGGCGGGACGGCCTGGCAGCGCACCTTACCCCAGAACTGCCGCGCCCTCAGCTGGGCGGCCGGCCCGGGCGGGCTCCTCGTAGCGCTGCGCGCGCCTGAGGCGGCGCCGGCAGAGTTCATCGGCGACGACGGCGCCGTGCGGTACACCTTGCCCCTTCCCGCTTCCGAGCCGTTTACGCTGCAGTACCTGGACGGTCTCTTCCTCGTCGCCTGCGGAAGCGGCGTGCGCGCCCATCGCGCCTCGGACGGCGCCCTGCTCTGGGAAACAGGGCAAGAAAAAGAACCCGGCGCCGCGGGTCACTTTCGCTACTATGAAACTTTTCTCTCCTGGCGCGGGGCCATCCTCATCCCGCACGGCCCCGGCCTGGCCGCCTACGACCGGCGCACCGGAGAGCGCCGCTGGTTCTACACCCCGCCCGGCGGTCTCCTCGGCCTCACCGCCGACGCCGACCGTCTATACCTGACCTCCCACCGCGGGCTGTTCGCGCTTGAAGAATAGAAAAGAACAACAAGCCAGTTCCGTTGGGCTTGACCAGGCCTATTTTCTCCGCCTCACACGCTCGCAGCGCAGCGAAAAGCAGCCAGAAGATCTTCGCGCTGCAAATCATACTCGCGCATGACTTCTTCAAAGGTCGCGCCGCCGGCTACCTTGGCCAGCACGATTTCCACCGGCACACGAGTCCCCTTGATGACCGGTTTGCCGCCCTTGAGCCCCTCATCGACCACAATTCCAGGGTAAATCTCCGGCATACCTCATCACCCGCCTTAAGTATACCATAGCAACGTCCTCTGCGGCAGCTTCCCCGAAAGACGGCCCGGACCTGCTGTAGGTCCGGGCCTTGTCCACCGCCGGCGCTAAAGTCCCAGAAGCTCGGAGATGCGGGCCTTGTCAAAGCCCACGATCACTTCGTCGCCGATTTTCACCGTAGGCACCGCCGAGCGCCCGGTGAGGCCCAGCATCTCCTGGCGGGCGGCGCGGTCCACAGCCACGTTCTTTTCCTGGTAGGCAACGTTGTTTTGGGAAAGAAACTCTTTCACCAAGGTGCAGTAGGGTCACGTCGGGGTGGTGTAAACGATAACCTCCGGCACGGTCATGCGCGCTTCCTCCTTTTTGCCTTTGCTTCTATTTTATCCAGACGGCCCGCCGTTGTACAGCTATTTTTTTCCTTTTGGGCCCGGCTACTCATTTTTTTCGCCGGCGCTGTATCGCCCTCCAGCAGCAGCTTGGCTTCCAGGAGCAGGTCACGCAGCTCGGCCGCCTCTTCGAAAGCCAGTCGCCGCGCCGCAGCGTGCATGCGTTCCTCCAGGTCCCGCACCCAGGCCCGGAGCTCGGCCCGGCTCATGGCGCTGACCTTCTTGGCCTCCGGCAGGTACTCCTCCGGCTTTTCCGCCGCCTTGGTGGCCTCGATCACGTCGCGCACCGCCTTGTGCACCGTCTGCGGCGTAATGCCGTGCCGCTCGTTGTACGCCATCTGCACCCGGCGCCGCCGGTTCGTCTCGTCGATGGCCCGGCGCATGGAGTCGGTGACGGTGTCGGCGTACATCAGCACCCGCCCCTCCACGTTGCGCGCCGCCCGGCCGATGGTCTGGATGAGCGAGCGCTCCGAGCGCAGGAACCCTTCCTTATCCGCATCCAGGATGGCCACCAGCGACACCTCGGGCAGGTCCAGGCCCTCGCGCAGCAGGTTGATCCCCACCAGCACGTCGAACTCGCCCAGGCGCAGGTCGCGGATGATCTCCATGCGCTCGATGGTGCCGATGTCGGAGTGCAGGTAACGCACGCGCACACCCATCTCCGTGAAGTAATCGGTAAGGTCCTCGGCCATGCGCTTGGTGAGGGTGGTGACGAGCACGCGCTGGTTTTTGGCGGCGCGCTGCCGGATCTCGCCCAGGAGGTCGTCGATCTGCCCTTTGGTAGGCCGCACCTCGATCTCCGGATCCACCAGGCCGGTGGGCCGCACCACCTGCTCCACCACCTGGCTGCTCACCTTCAGTTCAAACGGCCCCGGGGTGGCTGAGGTAAAGACCACCTGCGGGACGCGCTCAATGAACTCGTCAAAGGTAAGGGGCCGGTTGTCGTAAGCGGAGGGCAGGCGGAAGCCGTGCTCCACCAGGCTGTCCTTGCGCGACCGGTCCCCGGCGTACATGGCGTGGAGCTGGGGCAGGGTCATGTGCGACTCGTCGATAAGCACCAGGTAGTCGTCCGGGAAGTAGTCGAGCAGCGTGTAGGGCGGCTCGCCCGGCGCCCGCCCGGTGAGGTGGCGGGAGTAGTTCTCGATTCCCTGGCAGTAGCCCACCTCGGCCAGCATCTCCAGGTCGTAGCGGGTGCGCTGCTCCAGCCGGTGGGCCTCAAAGGCCTTGCCCTGCGCCCGGAGCTCGGCCAGGCGCTCCGCCAGTTCCGCCTCGATGCCGGCGATGGCGCGCCGCCGCGTCGCCGCCGAGGTGACGTAGTGGCTGGCCGGATAGATGGCCACGTGGCTGCGCTCGCCGATGATCTCGCCGGTAAGGGTGTCGAACTCGAGGAGCGAGTCGATCTCGTCGCCGAAGAACTCCACCCGGATGCCGCGCTGGGTGGACCCGGCAGGAAAGATCTCCACCACGTCGCCGCGCACGCGGAACTTCCCGCGCGTAAGCTCCAGGTCGTTGCGGCCGTACTGCATGTCGACGAGGCGGCGCAGCACCTCGTCGCGGTCGCGCGCCGCACCCTTGCGGAGCGAAAGCACCTGTTCCCGGTACTCCTCCGGCGAGCCCAGGCCGTAGATGCAGGAGACGCTGGCCACCACGATGACGTCCCGCCGCTCCAGGACGGCGCTGGTGGCGGCGTGGCGCAGCTTGTCGATCTCCTCGTTGATGGAGGCGTCTTTTTCGATGTACGTATCCGTCTGCGGGATGTAGGCCTCGGGCTGGTAGTAGTCGTAGTAGCTCACGAAGTACTCCACGGCGTTTTCCGGGAAGAACTCGCGGAACTCGCCGCAGAGCTGGGCCGCCAGGGTCTTGTTGTGGGCGATCACCAAAGTGGGCTTCTGCACGGCCTCGATCACGCCGGCCATGGTGAAGGTCTTGCCCGAGCCGGTCACCCCGAGCAGCGTCTGGTATTTATGGCCGCGCTCGACGCCGGCGGCCAGCTCGCGGATGGCCTTGGGCTGGTCGCCCCGCGGCCTGAACTCGGAAACCAGGTGAAAGCATTCCTTCATGTACTCACCCCCTTTTGCCTACCCGCAAAGGGACTACCTCCGTCGCGTCCGCTACACCCGTGCCGCCATCCAGCGGCGGCCGCGGTAGCGGGTGAAAAGCAGGCCGGCGCGGATGAGCCAGTCGAGCACGGTGATCACCCACACCGACCATACCGGGAGCACCCATACCACCGTTATCAGGTACACCAGCGGCAGGCGGAAAACCCAGTTGCCGAACGCAGAAACCAGGAAGGGAAAACGCGTGTCGCCGGCCCCGCGCAGGGAGCCGGAGAGCACCATCTCAAAGGCGATGGGCACCTGCTCCAGCGCCCCGATGCGAATGCAGGCGGCGGCCAGGGCCGCAACGCCGGGCTCAGCGGTGAACAGGCCGGCGAGGAATCGTGGTGCCAGGAAGAAGACAAGGCCCATGCTCCCCATGACGCGCAGGCAGTAGCGGGCAGTGAGCCAGCCGCTCTGGAAGGCCACCTCCGGGTCCCGTGCCCCCAGGTACTGGCCGCTCAGGGTGCCGGCCGCAATGGCAAACCCCCAGCCGGGCATGAACGACAGCCCTTCCACCGTGAGCGCCACCTGGTGCGCCGCCAGGGAGACCGTCCCCAGCCGGCTGACCAGAAAAAGGAGCGCCAGGCTGCTCACGGTATAGGTGAGCTCCTCCAGGGCGGCCGGCGTGCCCAGGCGCAGGATGCGCCGCACCCGCGGCGCGTCCCAGGTCAAGAGCCGCGCCGGCCGGACCTGGATGGCTCCTCGCCCCGAGAACACCAGGGCCAGGGCGGCCAGCGCCCCCGCCAGCTGCGCCCCGGCGGTGGCCACGGCGGCGCCGCGCACCCCGAGGGCGGGGAAAGGCCCCCCGCCGAAGATCAACACGTAGTCGCCGGCGATGTTCAGGCTGTTGGTGAAGGCCGCCAGGATAAGCGGCGTGCGCGTGTCGCCGGCACTGCGCAGGAGGGCGTTTACCACAAAAAGGGGCAGCATGAGCACGCTGCTCAAGATGACGATCCCCAAGTACTCCCGGGCCAGGCGCTGCACCGCAGGCTCGGCCTGGGTAAGGCGGAAGAGCGGGCCGGCCAGGACGCGGCCGCCAACCGCCATGATGAGTCCGAGGAGAAAGGCCAGCGTGACGGCCTGGGCAGCCGTGCGCTGCGCCTCTTCACGGTCCGCGGCCCCCACGGCGCGCGCCACCAGGGCGGCCGCCCCGGTGCCTACGGCCGCGAACACGAAGATGACGGAAAACACCACGCGGCCGCCCAAGGCCACCGCCGCCAGCTCCCGCGCCCCCAGCCGGCCCACCATGGCGGTATCCACCACCTCCACCAGCAGGTGGAGGCCCATCTCCAGGATGGCCGGCCAGGCCAGGTACCAAATGCGCCGGCTCAGCTCACTGGGCCGGCTCCCTTGCGCTGCTTTCGCCACGCGACTCCTCCTCTGCCCTTGCCGCCCCCTGACCTCATTCGCTGCGCTGATCCAGCGGCGCCTTACCACTACCGCCATTGTAGCACAGGCAGCGATGCTCTGGCAAACGCGCCCGCCGGCCGCCGGCAAGCACGCAGGGCCTGCCGGAAGCGGCAGGCCCCGCCCTTGTCCCAACCTCTGCCAACCTATTAAGGTTTCTCGGCAATCGTCACCAACCGGAAGAGGGTACGGCCGCCGCGGTAGATCTCAAGGCCTACGCTCTGGCCGATCTTCTTCTTAGCGATGGCATCCACCAGCGCCTGGGCATTGTCGATCGGCTGGTTATCCACCTTGCGGATCACGTCACCCACCTGAAGGCCGGCCTTCTCCGCCGGGCTGCCGTTCATCACTTCGCCTACGATGGCGCCTTTGCGGTCGGGCAGCTTGAAGTACTGCTGCAGGTCGGCCGTCACGTCCAGGATTGAGACCCCCAGCCAGGGGCGTACCACTTTGCCTTGGGTGCGCAGCTGCTCCATAACGTCCTTGGCCGTGTTTATGGGGATGGCGAAACCGAGGCCCTGCCCCTGGGCATTCACCGCCGTGTTGATGCCGATGACCTCACCCTTTAGGTTAAGGAGCGGGCCGCCGCTGTTGCCCGGGTTGATGGCGGCATCGGTCTGCAGCAGGTTCTTGTAAATGCGGTCCTGCACCGGCACCGGGCGCCCCTTGGCGCTCACTACACCCACCGTCACCGTGTGGTCCAACCCGTAGGGGTTACCGATGGCCACCACCCACTCGCCCACCCGCGTCTGATCGGAGTTGCCCAGCGGCACCGTCGGCAGCGGCTTCGGGGCGTTGATCTTGAGAATGGCCAGGTCCAGCTCTTTGTCCGTGCCCACCACCTTGGCCGGGAAAGGTTTATCGTAGCCCGCCACCGTCACTTCAACGTCCTGCGCACCGTCCACCACGTGTTCGTTGGTGAGGATGTAACCGTCCGCGCTGGTGATGAAGCCGCTCCCGATGCCGTGGCTCTGCCGCTCCTGGGGCAGCGGCAACCGGTTGCCGAAGAACTGGCGGAAGAAGGGGTCGTTAAGGAAGGGATCTATTCCCGATGTCTTTTCCACTACCGTGGTGTTGATCATCACCACCGCCGGCCCCACGCGGTTCACCATGTCGGCGATGCTGTTCGCACCTACTCCCGGCAGGGCCGGTACGGCTGCCGGGGCGGCGCTCGGCAGCGGTGCCGCCTGCGCCTGGGTACTGTAACCGGCGTTTGTGGCCAGGTAGTAACTGTACGCCGCCACCCCACCGGCCATCAGAGTCGCCCCCGCCAGCAGCGCGATCAGGGCCACCAAAACGTAAATCCTATTATGTGCGAGCCTTTGCCAGAGCCCACCCATGGTTCTGCACCTCCTGAACATCGTCCGGGCTTAGCTTCCCTTCGCAAGTAGATTTTACTACCCGGCCGGGCGCTCTGTCCAGGAGCCGCAGCTATTCTTCACAAAACCTTGAAAAAGGTCGGGCGCTGTTACTGCATCCGGACGCCCTCCGCCCGCTTCCGGGCCAGGCGCACGCGCTGGCTCAGGCAGGCGGCCACAAGCAGGGCGATGCCGATGATGTCCGTCTGCACCGCCGGCTGGATGAGGAGCAGCCCGCCCACAAAGAAGAGCAGGCGTTCCACCGGGTTGGCTGTCGTGACCAGAAATCCGTTGACAGCTGCTCCCACCCCCACCATGCCGATGAGCGAGGTGGCTATCATCCTCACCACCAGGGGCAGTGTGGCGTTCACCAGCAGTAAAGCCGGCGAGGTGACGAAAATGTACGGGATCAGGAAGGCGGCGATCGCCAGCTTAGAGGCGTTCACACCTGTTTGCATCGGGTTGCTCTTGGCGATGCCCGAGCCGGCATAGGCGGCCAGGGCCACCGGCGGCGTAACGTCGGCGATAATGCCAAAGTAGAAAACGAACATGTGCGCCGCAATCACCGGCACCCCGATGCGGATGAGCGCCGGGGCCGCAATCGTGGACGTGATCACGTAGTTGGCGGTGGTAGGTACCCCCATGCCTAGAATCAGCGAGGAGATCATGGTGAAAAACAGCGTGGGCAGGAGGGCGCCGTGGGCCAGGTCCACCAGGGCCGTGGCCAGCTTAAGGCCGAGCCCGGTCTTGGTTACCACGCCGATGATAACGCCGGCCGTCGCACAGGCAATCACCACCCCTAGGGCGCTGCGGGCACCCTGTTCCAGCCCGTCGATGACATCCCGCAGCGAGATCCGCGTGGAGCGCCTGAGGAGCGAAGCAAGGATCGCCAGGAGAATCGCCCAGAGCGCCGCCCGCATCGGCGTGCGGCCCGACACCAGAAGATAAATGATGGCAATCAGGGGAATGGCCAGGTGGCCCCTTTCCAGCAAAAGCCGGCCGATGCGCGGCAATTGCTCCCGCGGGATACCCTTAAGCCCCAGTTTTTGTGCCTCCAGGTGGACGCCGATCCAGATGCCGGTAAAGTAAAGAACGGCAGGGATTACCGCCGCTTTCACCACCTGAATGTAGGGGATACCGATGAATTCTGCCATGAGAAACGCGGCTGCACCCATAATCGGCGGCATCAGCTGCCCGCCGGTGGAGGCCGCCGCCTCCACGGCACCGGCAAACTCCGGCCGGTACCCCAGGCTCTTCATCATGGGGATGGTAAAGCTGCCCGTTCCGGCCACGTTGGCCACTGAACTCCCGGAAATGGTACCCATGAGCCCGCTGGAAAGCACGGCCACCTTGGCCGGGCCGCCGCTGGCCCAGCCGGCCAAAGCGTTGGCCAGGTCGATGAAGAACCTGCCCATCCCGGTTTTCTCCAGGTAGGCGCCAAAGAGGATGAAGAGAAAGATGAAGGTGGAGGATACACCCAGCGGGATGCCGAACACGCCTTCGGTGGTGAAATAGAGGTGGTCCACCAGTTGCCCTAGGGTAAGCCCCTTGTGGGCGAGAATGCCCGGCATCATGGGGCCGAGGAAGGCGTACACCAGGAAAGCGCTGGCCACGATCACGATAGGCCAGCCCACCACGCGCCGTGCCGCTTCCAGGATCAAAAACACTCCCAGGGCGCCGATGAGCAGATCCGTCGGCGTCACCCGCCCGGCCCTGAGGACCAAGTCCTGATAAAAGGCCACGATGTAAAGCGGTGTCGCGGCCGCCGCCATCGCCAGCAGGACGTCAAACCAGTGCAGCTGCGTGCGCGACCAGTTCTTGCGGCTCGGATAGAGGAGAAACACCAGGGCCATGGCGAAGGAAAGGTGGATGGAACGCTGCAGGTGAGCGTCCAGAACACCGAAGACGGCCGTATACAGTTGAAAAACGGAAAAAGCAATGGCAACAGCTGCCACCACCCGGGCCGCCGGACCCTGCAGGCGGCGGTAGTCCGACTCTTTGTCGTACTGCGCCATGAACTTATCCAGGTCGAGGGTTTCCTCTTTCGGTACAGCATCCTTCGGCACCAGGCTAATCCTCCCCCTTGCAGAGTTTCTCCCGGAAGATCTGGAACAACGTGACAGGCCTCACCTTAAGGCGGATCAAGGTACCGGGAGCAAACGTATTGTTCAGGTCAAAACGGTGCCCGCGGACGATAAGAGCCTGCCGGGCCACGGGCACGGCCCGCAGGTCAATTTCGGCAAAGTGCCGGTTGAGACCGGTTAAGATGAAGTGCCCATCCCTGTTTACCAGCTTCCCTTCCCCTGCTGAAAAAGGAAGCCCTACCCCCAGCGACTCGTACTCGGTGGACGTCAGCACCAGGTCGCCGTCCGGCCCCAGTTCGATGTTTTCGTAGCAGGGTGTCTTCTGAACCGAGTGCACGTAGGTCAGGGTGAACTGCTTTTCGGGCCACAGAGGAAAACGCAAAAGCGGCCGCCCGTCCGCACCCGTGACTACCAGACAAGGTAGCCGCCAATTCAGGAGCGCCAGCAAAGCCAGTCCCGCCGCCACGCTCGAAAGCAAACGCTGCCGTGACTTCTTCATACAAGCTGGGCACCGGGCAAGACCCGGCGCCCAGCCACCCCCCTCAGCTGCTTGCTACCGTGCTCGCTTCCCCCGCTCGGCGCGCAGGTGCTTCGCTTATTCCTTGAAGAACTTCTCTGCACCGGGGTGAAGCTTAACGGACATACCATCCTGGGCCGTCTCTTTGGTGATCAGTTTGCCGACGGCATGCGCACTTTGCAGCCGGTCCAGGTTGGTGTAGATGGCTTTGGTGATGTCATAGGCCAGCTGCTCATCCATCTTGTCGGTTACCGCCAGCATCGCCCGCACGGCCACGGCCTTGACATCCGCATCCTGCTTCGGGTAGGTCCCCGCCGGGATGGTCACCTTGGTGTAGAAGGGATACTGCTGAATCAGCTTGTCGGCCACGTCTTCCGGCACCGGTAGCAGCACCACGTCGTGCTGGGCGGCAATGTCCTGGATGGCCGCAGTGGGGAACCCGGCGGTGACGAAGGCCGCGTCTACGTTGCCGTCCTTCAGGTTGTTGGCCGCCTCGGCGAAGGACAAATACTGCACCGTAATGTCATTGTACGTAATGCCGTAAGCCCCCAGGATCTGGCGGGCGTTCGCCTCGGTGCCGCTGCCGGCGGCCCCCACGGCCACCCTCTTGCCCTTGAGACCGGCGACATCTTTAATGCCCGTCTTGGCCAGAGTGACAATCTGAATAGTCTCTGGGTAGAGGGTGGCAATGCCCCGCAGTCCCTCGACCTTCTTGTCCTTAAACATCTCGGTGCCGTTGGCGGCATAGTAAGCGATGTCGTTCTGGATAAACGCCATCTCCACGCTGCCGTCCTGCAGCATGTTCACGTTGGCCACGGAAGCGCCGGTGCTCTGGGCGCTGGCGTTGGCCCCGGGAACATTCTTATTCAGGATGTCGGCAATGGCACCGCCCAGCGGGTAGTAAGTCCCCGCGGTACCGCCGGTGGCGATGTTGACGAACTTCTTTTCCGCAGCCGGTTGCGGCTCGCCTCCTTTTTGCTCTCCCGCCGGTGCCGGCTGTGAGCTGCACCCAGCCACCAGGGTTACTGCCAGAAGCGCTGCTGCTAGAACCAAGAACCCTTTGCGTACTAACCTTTGCACCCAAAACCCTCCCCTTGAGTTATAATGTATCTTTAGTGTTAATTCTAGGTAAAGGCTAAAACTCCTCCCAATTGTGGCAGCTTTCCTCACGAGCTATTCTGCCTTTTCTCGACAGCCGCTACCACCCACCTGTTTTCGCCGCCGCAGCCTCAGGCAGCTTGCGCAGAGCCGCCAGGAGCTGGTCGTCCACCCCTTCCGCTCCCTGCTCCACCGGCACATCCGGTACCAGCCCGCGCCCTTCCAAGCTGCGCCCCGACGGTAAAAAGTACCGGGCGGTGGAGAGCTTCAGCCCGCCGCCGTTTTGCAGGCGGAAAAGGGTCTGCACCGAGCCCTTGCCGGCCGTGCGCTGTCCCACCACCACACCGGAGCCGGCATCCTGGATGGCGCCGGCCACTATCTCGGCACCGCTGGCACTCCCTTTGTCCACCAACACCGCCAGGGGCAGGTCCAGGTACGGAGAGCCGCGCGAGGTTATGGTAAAGCGTGCCTTGCCCCGCTCCTTGATGTGAAGCACCGGTTTTCCCCGGGGCACAAACACCTCCGCCACTTCCACGGCGGCAGGCAGACAGCCGCCCGGGTTGCCCCGAAGGTCCAACACCAGGTACCCCACTCCCCGCCGGCGCAGGCGGGCCAGGCCCTCCTTCAGCTCCTGCCCCGATGTTTCCGTGAACATGGTCAGGCGGATGTAGCCCACCCCGGGGTAATCGCCGAGGAGCCGGCAGCGCACCGTGGGCAGCTCCACGCGCGCCCGGGTGAGGGTGACATCCCAGGCGCGGCCGGCCCCCGCCCGGGCCACCGTGAGCACCACCCGGCTCCCCTCCGGCCCGTGCAACAGTTCTACGGCGGTCTCAAAAGTCAGGCTGCTCACTTTTTTCCCGTTGATGGCCTCGATGACATCACCGGCGGCAAGCTCGGCCTCGGCAGCCGGCGAACCCGGCACCGGTGCCTCGGCGATCACCAGCTTTCCTTGGCGCACCGTCACCAGAATCCCCACGCCGCCGCACCCGCCCCCCTGTTCCTGGGCCGCACCGGCCAGCACCGCCGGCTCAAAGTAAACGCTGTACGGGTCGTCCAGTTCCTCCACTACGCCCTGGATGGCTCCCGCCAGGAGCGCCGGCCGGCCGGTCGGCCCCACGTAGTTGCGTTCCAGAAGGTACATGGCCTCGACCACAGGCTTCAACTCGCCGAACTGCAGCAGGATGCTCTGGAGGCCGCAGTAACGCCGTATAACCACCACCAGCACCAACCCCAGGAGCATGGCCGCTACGAGTCCCCCCAGCCGCCGCTGCCAGCGCTTTCTGCGCACCCTGCGCCCCCCTTCCGGGTATTGCGCGTCCTTTTCATCTTCTTGTTCTATTTATATTATTCTTTTCGCCGTTCACCGCCTTAAACCCTGTTGCTCCTTAACATTAGTGCGCCCCGAAGCATAAAAAAGAACGGCCGCTCGGCCGTTCACTTTTTATGCTCCCACGCGAGGGCGGCCGCACCGCCTGAGCCCCCCACGGGCCCGGCCGGGCGCCGTCCGGCCGCCCGGCTTACAGGTAGCTGAGCGGATTCACCGGCGTACCGTTCACCCGCACCTCAAAGTGACTGTGGGGGCCGGTGGAGAAGCCGGTGCTGCCCACCCGGGCGATGGCCTGGCCCCGGCGTACCTTCTGTCCCACGGAAACCAGGAGGGCCGAGTTGTGCCCGTACAGGGTGGCGATCCCGCCGCCGTGGTCGATGACCACCGTTTTACCGTACCCGCCGTACCAGTCCGCCATGATCACCGTCCCGTCGGCGGCCGCCACCACCGTTTGCCCCGCCGGCGCGGCGATGTCCAGCCCCGTGTGGAGCTTCTTCGTCTTAAAAATCGGATGCACCCGGTAGCCAAAGTAGGAGCTGATCCGCCCCGCCGTGGGCCAAGCCAACGCGCCTTTGCCGCGCGAAACCGTGCCGGGCCCGCTCTTGGACTGCAGCTGGCGGATGGCGTACTCCAGTTCCCGCGAGGTCTGCTCCAGTTCATCCAGGGCGCGCTCATAGGCCTCCTTCTGCTTCTGCGTCGCAGCCAGCAGGCGCTCCTTCTCCTTACTGCTGGCTTCTATGCTCGCCTTCTTCTCCTGGGTGGCCGCCTGCAGTTCAAGCAGCTCCGCCTTCTTTTGTTCGAGCTCCCCTTTCTTGTCCTCAATCTGGGCGCGCTTTACCTTGATGGCTTCCATGAGCTTGACATCCTGCGCCACGATCTCCTTCATGAGATCAAAACGGTCCAGCAGCTGGTTGAAATCCTGCGAGCTCAAAAGTACCTCCAGGTATGTAGCCGGTCCGTTTTCCTGCATGGCCCGCAGGCGCTGCCCCAGTATGTCCGTCTGTTCGGCCAGGTCCTTTTCCGCCGCCTGAAGGGCGGCCGTGGTTTCACGGATGCTCTTTTCCGTACCGGTCAGCCGCGCTGTAAGATAGGCCAGGTCGTTCTGGGCCTGCTCCAGCTCCTGTTCCAGGGCATTCAACTGCGCCGTGAGGTTCCGCTCAACCTTTTTCGTTTGACTCAGCTGCTGCGCGGTGGCCTGTTTCTGCTGCTCTACCCTTTTGAGTTCCTGCTGCTTTTGCTGCAGCGGCGGCGTGGCTTGTCCCGGCAGGCCCGCCAGCAGGGTGAGGAGCAGGGCCAGTCCGGCAGCCGCAGCCAGCCTCCACCTTCCCGTCGCACGCTTCACAGCCATTCTCCTCTCCTTTCATTTCCCTGGACGATGTCCCAGGTCAGACCCGCAGGAACCGTCGCACCGAGATGGCACTCCCCAGGCCGCCCACCAGCAGCCCCAGCCCCACAAGGAGCAGGCTCAGGCGCCCCAGGAGGTCGCCGGGAGCCAGGAGCGGTACGAAGGGCAACGTCGTATAAACGTTCGCCGCCAGCCAGGCATAAAAGCGTACCACCAGGAGCACGGCGGGCAGGCTGCCGATGAAGCCCAGGCAGAGTCCTTCCAAGAGAAAGGGCCAGCGGATGAACCAGTCCGTTGCCCCCACCAGCTTCATGATGCTGATCTCCCGGCGCCGGGCAAAGACCGTCAGGCGGATGGTGTTGGAGATGAGGAACACCGTCCCCGCCACCAAAAGGAGCACTATCCCCAGCCCGGCGTAGCGGATGGCGCGGGTAAGGGCAAACAGCCGCTCGATAATCTCTTCTTTGAAGCTCACCTTGGCTACCCCGGGAAGCTTCTTCAGTTCCTCCACCACCGGTTTAACGTCCCCGGGCGTCAAGGTTCGCACCTCCACCGCGTTGCGCAGCGGGTTGTTCTTTTCCACCGCCGCCAGGAGGTCCCGGCGCTCACCGAACTGCTCTTTTAGGCGCTGCAGCGCCTCCTCCTTGCTGACAAAGCGCGCCTCGCGCACGCCGGGCAGCCCTTTGACCTGGTCGATAAGTTCCACCTGCGCCGCGCCGCTCACCTTGTCGTCCAGGTAGGCGGTCACCTCCACCTGGTTTTCCAGCGTGCCGGCGATGTGGTTCAGGTTGGCGACACCCAAAAGAAAAACGCCTAGGATGAGCAGCGAAAGGGCCACCGTGCTGATGGAGGCCAGGCTCATGAGCCGGTTGCGCACCAGGCTGCGCCCTGTCTCCCGCAGGTAAAATTCCCAGGTGCTAAACCTCACGGTCGTAGCCCCCCTTTTCTTCGTCCCGCACCACGCGCCCGTGCTCCAGGGCGATCACCCGCCGCCGCAGCCGGTCGACGATGTCGCGGGCGTGGGTGGCCACCACCACTGTGGTCCCGCGCTGGTTGATCTCCACCAAAAGCTTCATAATCTCCCACGACGTCTCGGGGTCCAGGTTGCCGGTGGGTTCATCCGCCAGGAGGATGGGCGGATTGTTCACCAGTGCCCGCGCCAGCGCCACCCGCTGCTGCTCCCCGCCGGAAAGCTCCGCCGGCTTGGCGCGCGACTTGTGCCCCAGACCGACCAGGTGCAGCACCTGCGGCACCCGGCGCAAGACCTCCCGGCGCGGCGCCTCCACCACCCGCAGGGCAAAGGCCACGTTCTCAGCCACCGTCCGCTCCGGCAGCAGCCGAAAGTCCTGAAACACCATGCCGATCTTGCGGCGGTAAAAGGGAACGTCCACCGGCCGCAGCCGCCCCGTATCCACGCTGTCCACCACGATTTGGCCTTCGGTCGGCCGTTCTTCGCGCAAGAGCAGGCGGACAAAGGTGGATTTACCGGCGCCGCTCGGCCCCACCAGAAAGACAAATTCGCCTTTTTTTATGGTAAGCGAGACGTTCGTCAGCGCCGTAATGCCCTTGGCGTACACCTTGGTGACCCCGCGAAACTCGATCACCCGCCGACACTCCTCGTCCTTGAACTGCCAGAAAGCCTGTCCCTTCGCCAGGCGCCATAGGTCTTCGACAATGCGTCATGGAAATCCTTTTTTAACTACAGTTTCTTTCGCAGGAAAAATTCGGCAGCCGCCCGCGCTTGTGAACTTTATTTACGTTAATTACTTAAGTTTCATAAACAGGCGAAGCCGGGGAGAAAGTCGAACAACCTGTTCCGGAAAAGGGGTGGTGAACAAAAAACCGGAGCTGCGCCTCACCTCTATCTCAACACCCGCGATAAGAAAAGGGGGTTAAACAAGTGGGCGGCACCTGGCTGATCGTTGCCTTTGTCCTGGCCATCTTCTTCCTCGTCCTTCTCATCGGGAAATTCAAGCTGCACCCGTCCCTGGCCATCCTGCTGGTCGTCCTGGCTCTAGGTCTGGTCATCGGTCTGGGGCCGAAGAAAACCCTTGACCTTACCTATTCAGGCTTTGCCGGCACACTTAAATCCATCGGCATCGTGATCTTCCTCGGTACGGTGATGGGCCAAATTCTTGAGGAAACCGGCGCCGCCGTCTCCATCACCAAGACCATCATCCGCCTGGTGGGCGAAAAAAACGTCGACCTGGCCGTCGCCATCAGCGCGGCCTTCCTGGGGATCGCCGTTTTCGCCGACTCGGTCGTGATCATCCTCATTCCTATCGTCGCCACCATCGCCTACTACACCAAGCGCAGCATGAGCGGCCTGGGCACCCTGCTCTTCCTGGCCGCCTATATCACGCACTCGCTGGTCCCGCCGACGCCGGGGCCGCTGGCCGCTGCGGCCGTTCTGAAGCTGGACCTGGGAACGTCCATCTTCTGGGGAATTGTGGTATCCATCCCCACCGTCATCGTCACCTGGCTCTACTGCAAGTACCTGGAGAAAAAGTACTGGGTGGAGCCCAAGCCGGAACATGTCGCCGCCGCTAAACAGGCGGAAGAAGCCGGGACGGCGCTGCCCGGCTCCTTCGGGTCCTTTATGCCCATCCTGCTCCCGGTGGTCTTCATCACCGCAGCCAGCCTGATGGAGAGCGCCCTCAAGGGGACGACTGCAGCCGGCGTGATGAGCTTCCTGGGCGATCCCATGGTGGCTCTTCTTATCGGCACCTTTCTGGCCATGGCGCTCGCCGGGCGCTGGGACAAGACGGTGCTTAACGATTGGGTAGAAAAAGGCATCGCCGGCTCGGCCATGCCCATCATCGTCACCGGCCTGGGCGGCGCACTCGCGGCGCTGCTCAAAGACGGGCCGCTCTCCAAGGAACTGGCCCAGATGATCGTCAGCTCCGGTCTGCCGCCCATCGTGGTGCCGTTCGTCATCAGCGCCGTGGTCTGCACCATCACCGGCTCCAACACCGTGGGCGTCCTGACCGGCGCCGCGCTCATGGAACCCATGATCGGTTCCCTCGGGCTGAGCCCCCTGGCCACCTTCCTGGCCTGTGCCTCGGGCGGCCAGTGGATCAAGATCCCTAACTCCAGCGGGTTCTGGGTAACAACTACCCTCTCCAATATGGACCTGCCCATCGCCATGCGCACCATCACCCCGGCCACCGTCATCTCCGGTGCCGTCTCCTTTGGGTTTACTTTGCTGCTCATGGCGCTCCACATCATCTAATGAGGAGGTAGTCCCATGCGCATCAACCCCGATCTTTGCATCGGCTGCGGCTCCTGCGTCCCGTACTGCCCCATGCGCGCCATCAGCCTGAAAGACCACGCCGTGGTGAACGAGGACGAGTGCGTGGAGTGTGGCATCTGCATCCGCGCCGGCGTCTGCCCCGTGGACGCCTTCGAGCCGCCTGAGCTCGAGTACCCGCGCATCCTGCGCCAGGTCTTCTCCGATCCTCTGGTGACCCACCCCGGCACCAACGTCCCCGGGCGCGGCACCGAGGAGATGAAGACCAACGACGTCACCGGCCGCTTCCGCCGCGGTCACGCCGGCATCGCCGTGGAGCTCGGCCGGCCCGGCACCGGCACCCGCCTCTACAACGTGGAGAAGGTGGCCCAGGCGGTGGCCCCCTTCGGCGTCAAGTTCGAGCCGAAGAACCCCACCACCCAGCTCATGGTGGACCAGAGCACCGGGAAATTAAAGGACGACTGCCTGAACGAGAAGGTCCTTTCCGCCATTGTGGAGTTCGACTGCCGGGAGGACCAGGTGGTGCCCATCCTCACCGCCATCAAGAAGGTGGCGGCCGAGCTCGATACTGTCTTCTCGCTGGACATCTGCAGCCGCGTGGCGGAGGACGGCACCATCCCCACGGCGGAGCTGGCCCGCCGGGCCGGGTTCACCCCTTCCATCAACGGCAAAACCAACGCCGGCCTCGGCCGGCCCCTGGCAAAGGAGGACTAACCCATGACCCACACCCTGCACCGAAGCGGCGACCCCGCGGGCCTGGCCCACGACTACGTGATCTTTGCCATCGCGGCCCAGGGGATCAACTCCCAGGGCGCGGCCCCCAAGTTCAAACGGTTCGCCGACATCGCTTTGAAGTACAACCCGGTGAACTTCGGCGACATGAAGAGCGGGAACATGTTCACCGTGGGGAAGGACGAGATTCTGGGGAACTTCCGGGAGAACTCCATCGTCCACGCGGTGTTCACGGATAAAGAGACTGTCCTCAAGTGCCTGAAAGAGGTGAAGGAGGCGGACATCGGGCTTTCCATCGTGGTCTCGGGCCTGGTGCACGAGGTGGGCGAGGCCTGCTGCGCCGCCGGGACGGCGGCGCACACGGTGGAGCACTCGCTGGGGATCCACGGGGCGAGGGAGAAGCTCCCGGCCCCGGCGGTGCTCGACATCAGCACGATGTGCGGCCACGGCATGGTGGCCTTCTCGCTGGTGGAACACCTGGTGGACGAGGTGAAGGCCGGGCGCACCACGGTGGAAAAGGCGGCCCAGGAGCTGGCCAAGCAGTGCGTCTGCGGGGTCTTTAACCCTGTGCGGGCGGCGGAGATCATCCAAAGGCTGCTGTAGGTAACGCCCCCACGGCCGTTGTACGCGGGCCCCACGCCGATAAATCTTAAGGGCGGCCCTCACGGGCCGCCCTTTTATCTACCCTCGGCATCGTCGCGCTGCTCGGGGTTCTTCTCTTCCTCAGAGCGCACCGCGATGCCGGCACCGGCCAAGGCGGCGGCCAGCACGCCCCGGCCAGGGCGCAGCCGGCCGCTGAAGCTGCCGTCGTGGACAACCTTCACCCCGCAGGCCGGGCTGCGCTCCTTGAGAACGGCCTGCCGCACCTCCAGGCGCCGCGCCAGCTCGACGCCCGCGCGGGCGCCGGCCAGGTAGGCGGCGGTAACGTCCTTCCCTTCCCGGTTCACCACGCGCGCCCGCCCTGCCAGCACGTCCGCCCCGTCGCCGCCCTGGATCTCGGCCGGCGGCCGGGGCGTGCTCAGGCCCCCCGCCACCTCCGGGCAAAACGGCACGGCCGCGCCCCGCGCCACCAGATCCTTGAGCGGCGGGCAGCCCTTCTCTTTCCCGTCGTAGCGGCAGCGCTGCCCGGCCAAGCAGGCGCTCACCAGGAGGGGCGCTTTTTTCATGCCCGCCCCGCCTTGCGCGCCAGGGCGCGCTCGGCCGCCGCCGCGATGTGCGCGGCGGTGAGGCCGTAGTGCTCCAGGAGTTCCGCCGGCTTGCCCGACTGGCCGAATACGTCCCGCACGCCGACCCGTTCCAGCGGCACAGGGCACTTTTCGCCCAGCACCTCGGCCACGGCGCTCCCCAGGCCGCCGATGATGTTGTGCTCTTCGCAGGTCACCACCGCCCCGGTTTGGCGGGCCAGTGCAACTACGGCTTCCTCGTCCAAGGGCTTGAGGGTGGACACGTTCAGCACGGCGGCCCGGATGCCCTTCTCCGCCAGTTGCCTCGCCGCCTGCAGGGCCTCGGCCACCAGGATGCCGCAGGCGAAAAGCGCCACATCCTCGCCCCGGCGCAGAACGGCCGCCCGCCCGATGGTGAACTCGTAATCCGCATCGAAGAGCACCGGCACGCTGGAACGTCCCAGCCGGATGTACACCGGCCCGTTGTGCGCCGCCGCCGCCCGCACGGCCTGTTTGGTCTCCGGCCCGTCCGCCGGGACGATCACCGTCATCCCGGGGAGGGCGCGCATGAGGGCGAGGTCCTCGATGGACTGGTGCGAGGCCCCGTCCTCGCCCACGGTGATGCCGGCGTGGGTGGCGCAGATCTTTACGTTGAGGTGCGGGTAGGCGATGGAGTTGCGCACCTGGTCGAAGGCGCGCCCGGCGGCGAAGACGGCGAAGGTGCTGACGAACGGCACTTTGCCCGCCGCCGCCAGGCCGGCCGCCGTGCCCATCAGGTTGGCCTCGGCGATGCCCATGTTGAAGAAACGCTCGGGGAAGATCTTGGCGAAGCCGGCGGTCTTGGTGGACTTGGAGAGGTCGGCGTCCAGCACCACTATGTCTTTGCGCTCGCGCCCGAGCTCCACCAGGGCCTCGCCGTAAGCGTCGCGGGTAGCCACTTTTTGTGCCATGTTACTGCCTCCTCACGCCAGTTCGGCCAGGGCGCGCTCGGTTTCTTCCGCGCCGGGCGCCTTGCCGTGCCAGTCGGCCTGGTTCTCCATGAAGGAGACGCCCTTGCCTTTGACTGTGTGGCAGATGATGATACTGGGCTGGCCGCTCACCGCCCGCGCTGCTTCGGTGGCTTCCAGGATCTCTTTGAAGTTGTGCCCGTCCACGCTGAGGACGTTCCAGCCGAAGGCCTTCCATTTGTCCGCCAGGGGCTCGGGGTTCATGACGCTGCGGATGGGCCCGTCGATCTGCAGGCGGTTGTAGTCGAGATAAGCGGTGAGGTTGTCCAGGCGGTAGTGGGCCGCCGCCATGGCCGCTTCCCACACCTGACCCTCTTCGTTTTCGCCGTCGCCGAGAAGGACGTACACCCGCCAGTCGGCCTTGTCGAGCCGCGCCGCCAGGGCCATGCCGCAGGCGGCGGAAAGTCCCTGGCCCAGGGAGCCGGTGGACATCTCTACGCCGGGCACTTTCTTCATATCCGGGTGGCCCTGCAGGGGGCTGCCCAGCCGGCGAAGCGTGGTGAGCTCCGCCACGGGGAAGTAGCCGCGCTCGGCCAGCACGGCGTAGAGGGCCGGCGCCGCGTGTCCCTTGGAAAGGACGAAGCGGTCCCGCTCCGCCCAGTCCGGCCGCGCCGGGTCCAGCCGCATGACGTGCAAATAGAGCGCCGTCAGCACCTCCACGGCGGAAAGCGATCCGCCCGGGTGGCCGCTTCCGGCCGCCCCCACCATCCGGATGATGTCGCGCCGGATGGCCCGCGCCTTCTCTTCCAGGCGCGCTCTGATCTCTGCATCCAGGTCCATTGACCTTCCTCCTTCGTTCGCGCTCATCCGCCTCTACTTTACTCCCGGCGCCGGCCTCCGGCCAAGGCCTCCCCCAGCACCGCCAGGACGAAGCGCGGCAATAACAGCGCCCGCCCTAGGCGGCGCGGCTGCCGGAGCAACCGGTAGAGCCACTCCAGCCCCAGGCCCCGGAAAAGCTGCGGCGCCCGCTCCACCCGGCCGGCGAAAACATCCAGGCTGCCGCCCACCCCCAGGGCCAGGCGCGCCGGCAGCTCCCGGCGGTGCCGGGTGAGCCAGAGCTCCTGCTTGGGCGCCCCCAGGGCCGCCACCAGTATGTCGGGAGCCGCCGCCTGGATCTCAGCCAGCACCGCCGGCTCTTCGGCCGCGCTGAAATACCCGTGGTGCGTGCCGGCCACCGGAAGCGTCGGCCAGCGTTCCTTGAGCCGCCGTGCCGCCTCTTCCGCCACCCCCGGGCGCCCGCCCAAAAAGTACACCGTAAAGCTCTCGCGGGCGGCCAGCGCCAGGACGGCCTCCAAAAGCTCAATGCCCGGGACGCGCTCAGGCACCGGCGTACCCAAGAGGCGTGCCGCCCACACCACCCCGATGCCGTCCGGCACGGTAAGATCGGCCGCCGCCAGCGCCGCCTTGAGGGCCGGGTCCTGCTGGGCGCGGGCGATAATCTCGGCGTTGGGGGTGAAGATGAGGCGCGGCCCCGCACCGCTCTCCCGCAGCCAGCGCGCGGCCAGCGCCAGTGCCTCCCGGAGGCCCACCGGCCAGAGCGGCACCCCCAGCACCCACACCCGCTCCCTCATGCCCGCCCCTCCCCCCTGAGAAGGGCCGCGGCCAGCTCCGCATTGCGCCAGGCGCGCTGCGCCAGGGCCGTCGAGACCTCGAGGAGGTGCGCGCGGGTGGCCTCATGCTCCCGCCATACCCGGGTGAGGGCTGCCGCCGCCCGCTCGGGATCCAGGTCTTCCACCGTGCCTGCCACCGGCTGGCCGGCGATTTGCAGGAAGCTCGCCACCTTCGGGTCGTAGACCACGCCCAGGTGAGGCACGCCCTGCAGCGCTGCAAAGATGAGGGCGTGCAGCCGCATACCCAGCACCAGGTCCATGGCTCCGTAGAGCGCCATCACCGTGGGTACAGCACAGCGCTCCGCCACCACCCAGGCAGGCCGCCGCATCAGCGCCGCCACCTCCCGCGACACCTCCAGGTCTCCCGGGTGTTGCATGGGAAGAAAGACCACCTCCACCCCTTCGGCGGCGGCAAACAGCTCCGCCGCCCGCGCCAGGGCCGCCTTGTAGCCCTCGAGGCGCTGCCAGGGCCGCACCGAGATGCCCAGGCGGGGTCGCCCGGCCGGCACCCCGGCCCGGGCCAGCACCGCCTCGGCCGCTTCCCGCCCCGCCGGCGCCAGGGTGAACACCGCGTCCGCCGTCACCTCAATGGGCGGGCGCGTCACCCCCAGCTCCGCCAGCACGGCCGCCGAGCCGGCGTCGCGCACCGTGATCTGGTCCACCAGGTTACCCAGGCAGCGCACCAGCAGGCGGTTCAGGCGCCCGCGCACCGGACCAACTCCGTTGCCGTAAAGCATCACCTTTTTACCATATACCTTGGCCAGCGCCACAATTCCTAAGTAATACGGAATGGAGCGGTTGCTGGTGACATCCTGCAGCAGGCTCCCCCCGCCGCTCACCAGAAGATCCGCCTGCCTTAAGGCCTGCCGCACGGCGCTCAGGTTGCCCCGCTCCACCGCGGCCACGCCGTAGGCGGCTGCCGTTTCGGCCGGATTGCCGGAAAGGACGGTAATCTCTACCGCCGGCACCACCCGCCGCAGTGCCGCCACCGTTGCCGCCAGGATGGCCTCATCCCCGGCGTTACCGAACCCGAAGTAGCCGGACAGCACCACCTTAGGCATGCCGCTTCTTCCCTCCTCCCATCAACTGCCCGGCCACCGCCGCCAGGCAGCCCAGGACCCCGCCCAGCGCCAGGCCCAGCAGCGCCCGGGCCAGCGAGATAAGGAACGGGGTGTGCAGGTGAACGAAGGTATTAAGGAGCGAGGCAGGACCCACTGCCGCCAGCGTCACCAGGTAGGGCCGCCACCAGCGCCCGCCTCCCCACCCGGCTGCCGCCAGGAAGAGGGCCGGGTGGCCCACGAGAAACTCCTTGGTGCGCGGCCGCACCAAAAGTGTGCTCTCAAGAAAACTGCGGGCTTTGAGCTCCCAGGCCGGGATGGGGATCACCGATACGTTGCCGCTGCGGTTAAATAGTACCCAGACAACCAGCGCCAAGCCAGCCAGGGCGAAGAGTTCCGCCGGGGCAAAGAACGGCCGCCGCCACCAGCCGGCCCGCATAAGGTCCGCGCGGCGCGCCCAGAGGAACACCGCTGCCAGGGTAAGGGCGTACGCCAGTTTAATCCCGGCGAAGGCATCCAGCTTCAGCAGAAAGCGCGTATCGCCCAGGAGGGCCTGGATGACGAGCGCCCCTGCGAGCGCCGGCCCCCCGGCCAGCACCAGCGCCGTAAGGCCGGCCGCCAGCGGGCGGCGTGCCCGCAGCTCTTCCGCCTCGGCCAGTCCCCAGACCACCCCTAGGGCCGGGGCCGCCCCGGCCACCCCCAGGGCCGCCGCCTTGCGCAGCAGCGTCAGATCCGCGGCAGGGAGCACCAGCGGAAAAATGAGGAGCAGGGTAACCGCCAGGATGACCGCTGTACGCTGTTTCCGGACATCCCAGGCCGCTGCGCTCACGGCCAGGCCCGCCAGTGCCGAAAAGAGCAGGGCCAGGAGGTGCCGGTCCACTTCATAGGGGCGAAACGGCTGGGGCGCGCCCAGCTGAAAACCCGCCGCCTGTACCGCCGCCACCGCGCGCGCCAGGTGTCCCAGGTTGCTGTCCGCCAGGGCCGCGTCGGCACCGCGGGTCGTCCAGGCGTGCGCCTTGGCCGGGGACGGCACCGGGTGCCAGAGGAGGTGCGGAATCACCAGGCGCACATTGCGATCCCGCACGGCCAGGAGGTACTCCTGGTAAACCGTGTGGACCGGCCGCTCATAGACGCGCACCGCGCGGTAGCCCCCGGCAGCCGCCACCGCCTCTGCCCCGGGCGGCAGGTTGAACTCCGGCACCCCTTGGACAATGCCCTGGGCCCCCAGCCCCTCGCCGACGTATGTCCTGAGCGGCGCCGGCACCGGTCCGGGCAGCACCAGGTGCGCCCCAAACTCCTCCAGGGCCGCGATGTCCAGGGCGAATTCCGCCCGCGTTTTCGCCCCGTCCAGCCAGGCGGGGACCGGCTCGAAGCCCAAGCGTCGCACCGCAGCGACCTGGCGCGGGTCGACGCCCAGGCCCACGTGCTCCAGATCGGCCCAGCGCGCCGCCACCCCCAGCACATAGGTATTATCCCCGGCCCAGGTGTGCAACTTGCCCGGGTAGCGCAGTCTGAGGCGCTCCTCAAGCCGGGCGAACAGGCCTGCATCGTCCAGCACCAGGTACGTGTCCGCCCCGCGGAAGGCGGGGCCGGCCAGAACCGCCCGCACCGTCGGGTCGGCCGGCGCAAGCAGCCGCCCCGCCCGTGCCAGCTCCCAGCCGCTGAACGCCTGCAGCCGGCCCGTCTGGGCGAGCCGGCCCAGGGTGTCTTCGCGCAGCACAGCATAGCCTGCCCCTTCCTGGTGGAGGGCACTGGCCAGTTCCGACGCCGGCAGGCGCGCCGCCTGCGCCACTCCCTGAACCTCGTTCCAGTCGAGCGCCACCCCTACACGGTCACTGGCCTTGACGGCCACGGCATTGCGGCCCACGATAAAAGCTGCCGCTAAGACGAGAGGAACCAAGAAAACCAGAGCCGCCCGCCTGCAACCGCGCCGCCTGCCCCGCTCGCTCAAGCCCTGCCCCTCCTCCGCTTCGCCAAGAGCTCCTCGTAAATCGCCGCCGTTTCCCTGGCCATGGCCGCCCGGGAAAAGCGGCTCCAGGCCAGCTGCTGCCCGGCGCGCCCCAGCTGGGCCGCGCGCTTGCGATCGCGCAGCAGCCGCTCCACGGCCGCCGCCACCTGCTCCGGCTCACCGGGCGGCACTAAAAGCCCCGTCACCTCCGGCTCCACCACCTCGGTGATGCCACCCACCGCCGTCGCCACCACGGGCTTGGCAGCCGCCATGGCTTCCAGGAGCACCAGCCCCAGGCCCTCCCGGTGCGAGGTGAGCACCGCCACATCCAGCGCGGCAGTAACGGCGGCCACGTCGCGCCGGTAGCCCAGGAAGTGAAACTCACTCCCCAGCCCAAGCCGGCTCGCCAGTTCCTTGAGCTCGCCGGCGGCCGGCCCGCTCCCGGCCAGCAAAAAGGCGGCTTCCGGGCAGCGGCGCTTCACCAGCGCCGCTGCTCGGATGAAATCCTGGGGCGCCTTTTCCGGCACCAGGCGCGCCACCATCCCCACCAGCGGGCGACCGCCCACCCCCAGTTCCAGGCGCACCGCCGCTCCGCTGGCGCGGGCGAATTCATCCACGTCGATGCCGTTGGGCACCACCTCGATCTGCCGGACATCCACCCCTTCGGCCTGCACCTGGGCGGCCACCGCCTCCGAGATCGCGATCACCGCATCCGTTAAGGCGTGGGCGGCCAAGCGGTTAAGCCGGCGTTTCCAGGCGGGCGCCGGGCGGCCGCCACCCAACCCGTGGCGCGTCAGCACCAGCACCGGCACCCGCGCCAGGCGCGCCGCCACCCGTCCCGCCAGGCTGGCATGGGTGTGCACCACATCGTAGCGGCCGCCGGCCAGAAAACCGTACACCTCGCGCACCGCCGCCGCGCTGAAGGACACGTCGCCCCGGCTGAGGAGGAGCGGCCGCCAGCCCTGCCGCTTAAGTTCCGCCTCCAACTCGCCGCCGCCCGGGCAGGCTACCGCCACCTCCATCCCTTCTGCCGCCAGGCCGGGCAGCAGGTTGAGGAGGTAGCGCCCCGCCCCGCCCACGTTCCGGTCACTCACCACGTGCAGTACGCGCAGGGCCGCCCGCCTCCCTTCCCACGGCCAGCACCAGCCCGAGCGCGGCCCAGAAAAGCAGCGTCAGCTTGGGGCTGTACCAAACGTTATCCACCGCCCCGTGGAGGAGAAAACCGGCCAAGGAGGCCAGGAGCGCCGCCAGCAGCCCCTGCCGCCGCCCGGCCAGGCGCGGCAAGGCGCTCAGGGCGCGGGCGGCCACCGCCCCAAGCAGCCATAAGAAGGCCACGAGGCCCGGCACGCCCAGCTCCAACGCCAGCTGCAGGTACAGGTTGTGGCTGTGCATGGCGGGCGTGCCCGCCAGCATAAACTGCGGGTAAACCTGGTTGAAGGCGGCGCTGCCCAGCCCGATGCCGGTGGACCAGTAGGCGGCGATCATCCGGAGCACCGCCAGCCAAATGGAAAGCCGGAAGGTATTGGAGCTGTCCTCCAGGCTCCCGATGCTGGCGGCCCGGGTAAGCACCTGGCCCGGGGCTGCGAGCGGCAAAAGCACCAGACCAACCGCCACCAGGAGAAGCAGCCGCCGGTCCCAGAGGATGCCTAGCACCACGAGGGCCAGGCCCACCGCCAGCCACCCGCCGCGCGAAAAGGTGAGGATAAGCCCGGCCCCGGCGCAGGCCAGCACCAAAAGCCACACCAGGCGCGCGCCCCAGCGCCGCTCGCGCAGGAAAAACACCAGGGCCGGCGGGAGTACAAAGGTGAGGTACTCTGCAAAGATATTGGGGTTGTCAAAAGTGGAGAACACGCGGGTTTTGATATCTTCCGCCTGCCGGGCATCAATCCAGGAGAGAGACGTCTGGACCCCGCTCCTGTACTGCGCCAAGGCCAGGAGCCCCGTGAGGGCGCCGGCGAGCAGCAGGCCGCCCAAGAGCCACCCCGCCTCTTTCGGGCGCGGCAGCACCGCCATGAGGTAAAAAGCCAGGAAATCGAGCGCGTAAAGCGGCAGCACACTCAGGCTGGCCCGCCGCGTTACCGAAAAGGCCACGCCCATCAGCACAAAGAAGATGAAGGCAAACAGCGGCAGCTCCACTCCGGTGGCCGCAAGTACGCGCTCGCCCGCCAGCAGGCGCCGCAGCGCCCAGATTGCAGCCACGGCCAGGAGCAGCTCACCCGCCGACAGGGTAGGCAAAAAGGCCAGGCCTGCCAGGAAGAGGTAGAGGCCGGCAGCCGGCCGCTGCCAGATGAGCACCGCCGCTCCCAACGCCGCCAGGTACTTGGCCGCCACCTGGGCCGGCAGCAGGCCGGGCAGGAGAGCGACCAAGAGCC
This sequence comes from Gelria sp. Kuro-4, assembly GCF_019668485.1. Taxonomy (NCBI): domain Bacteria; kingdom Bacillati; phylum Bacillota; class Clostridia; order Thermoanaerobacterales; family Thermoanaerobacteraceae; genus Gelria; species Gelria sp. Kuro-4. Next base: position 2,272,822 of record NZ_AP024619.1, read on the forward strand.
CCGTCAAAAGGCCGGCGGTAAGCGGCGGCAGGTTCTTCTTCGGTTGTACAGCCATAAGGGTCGGTGTGCTCACCTGGACTCCTCCTCGCCCCTCCCTAAGTTTACGAGCCAGCGGCCGAGGCGCACCGCCAGGCTCCCCTCCCACCAGCGGGCCGGCTCGCCGGGCGACACGGCCAGCACGCCGCCGGCAAGGGCCAGCAGGGCTGCCGCAGCCAGCCGGCGCGGGGTGAGCCCGCCCCGGGCCCAGCCCAGAAGCACCACGCCGGCGGAAAGGCCCAGCGCCCCGCCCGCCAGGAAAGCAGCGCCGCCGCGCACCGCGCTCGCTTTCAGCCCCCGGGCGGCCTCCGCCACCCGGGAAGAGGCCAGGGCCGCCCGGCCCCAGCGCCCGGCCGCCAGGGCTGCAGCCTCCAGCCGCCGCCCCCAGCGGCCGCTCCACGCCGCCGCCCGGCTGCCTGCCAGGAGCCGGCTTCCCGCCAGGTCCTGCGCCAAGAACCGGCCGGCAAGGCTCCCCCGCCCGGCAGCCGTAAGGAAGCCGGCCGTCCCGGCGAGCAGCCGCGCCGTAACGCTCCCGGCCGCCCAGCGCATAAGCCCCTTAAGCAACCGGCCTGTCAAGCTGTCCTCCCAGCTGCGGGTTACGTCCACGTCACTCCTCCACCTTTACGCTCAGCACCGTGGTATTGACGGCAAATTTCAGTCCCTTCACGGCCAGGGAGGCACCCACCCGCATCTCGTAACCGCCCATGAGGATCACGTTGGGCGTCACCTGCCCCGGCCCGCGGACGGTCAGGTACACGTCCTTCTTAAAAGGAGATTCCGCCTGGGCCAGGCGGCCGTCCGCGGTCTCTACTTCCTTGAGCGCCGGACGCACTTCCTTTTTCACCAGTTTCCCGAGCACGGCGTTGGACTTGGTATTAAGAACATTTTCCCCTTCCTGCATGGCGTCCGCCGTGGCCTGGCGGACGTCCTCCACCACCAGCACCGCCTCCACCGGCTTGGCCGTGCTGGGATTCACCGCCCGAAGCAGCCGGGAGCGCAGCCCCAGCCGCGCCGCCACCAAGAGCACCAGGAGCAGCACCGCCAGGTCAATGATGTTGATGCGGCCGAACAGCCGTCCGCGGTCATCTAGCCAGGGCATCTGTAGACCTCCCTAAAACCTGGTAGTAAACCTTCTCCACCTCCGCCGCCATGCGCGGCAGGGAAAACTCCTCCAGGGCAACCCCGCGGCCGAACTCGCCCAGCTGCGCGGCATAGTTCGGGTTTTTCAGCACGCGCTCCACCGCCGCCGTGATCAGGTCCGCCCGCGTCGGCTGCTCTGTGCCCCGGCCGCTGAAGTTGTGCCGCTTGGCCAGGTCCAGGTTCTCCGGCGTAAGAAGCCCCATGAAGCCCGCCTCGCCCGCCACCACCACCGGCTTGGCCGAGGCCATCCCCTCCAGGATCACCCGGCCCACGCCGATCACCACCGTCGCCGGAGCGATCAGGGCGGCCGTGTCGGTACGGGCACCCGTCACCAAGATAGCGCCCGTCTTAAAGTCCTGGTTCACCTTTTCCGCCCAGCGCCGCACCTCGGACAGCTTGTCGCCCTCGCCCACGATAAAGGTCTTCAGGTTGGGACAGCGGCGTAGCAGCTCCGGCACCGCCTCGATCACGCGCAGGGCAATCTCCCCGCGCGCCCCGCTCAGGCGGCTTATGTACACCACCTTCGGGTCGGCGGGCGCCAGGTGAAACTCCGTCAAAACCGGCTCCGGATCGGCCGCGGGGGCAAAGCGCGCCGTGTCCACCCCGTTGGGGATCACGGTGACGCAGTCCGTTTCTACGCCGAAGTTTTTCACCAGGTGCGTTTTGACGTCGCTGCTCACCGCGATCACGTGCCGCCCCCAGGCGGTGAAGGCCCGCATGCCCAGGTTGGCGCTGTAGATCCCGTGGGCCGTGGTCACCAGGGGCCGCCGCGTCACCAGGGAGACAAAGTGCCCCACCCAAGCGGGAATGCGCGCGTGGGCGTGGATCACGTCGATCTTTTCCTCGTTCACCAGCCGCGCCATCAGGTGGAAACCCCGCAGCATGTCCCACGGGGCACGGCTGTGCAGCGGCACCTGGAAGTGTTTTATGCCGGCCTTCAGCAGCTCCTCCTCCAGGCAACCGCCCTGGGAGGCCACCACCACCCGGTGGCCGCGCTTTTTCAGTTCCTGCGCCAAGCCTACCACGTGGGTCTCAGCGCCGCCCGTCTCCAAGGTCATCAGCGCCAGCAGCACGTTCAGCCCGGGCATCTTTGTTCCCCTTTCCTCGCCGCTTGCCACCATTACTTACTCTACCGTCGCCCCGCCCCGCGCCAGGATGACGGCCGGCGTCAGCGCCTTGAGGCCGCGCCCGTCCCCGCGCGGGATGAGGAGCAGGTGATTGACCGGCACCGCCTCGCCGGCCTGGATGTCCCGCCCGGCCGTCAGGTCGGCCAGGCCGCCCTGCGGGCTGGTCACCGCTGCAGCCCGGCCGGCCCGGAGGATAAGCTCCGTCCCGGCCGCGGCGCGCACCGTTTGCCCGCTCTCAAGCTCCAGCACCTGCAGCACCGCCAGCCTGTCCACGTAGCTTTTGGCCACCAGCGGGTCGGCATCGCTGCCCGGCTCGGGCGCCGCCGCCCCCACCAGGTGCCCTGCGACCGTCCCCGCCCCGGCCAGGGCGGCTGCCAGGAGCAAAGCTCCCACCAGATACCAGCGTTTCACCTTCCACCCTCCTTACGCCGTCGCCTGCATTCTGTGATCTCCCCACCCTCGGTACACCCGATCAGCGTGAGAAACGTACTTCGGGCTGCCAGGGGGACAGGTCGGGCATGGGGACGGGTTGGGCATGGGGACAGGTTGGGCCCTCATCTCAACCCTGGATTGCCAACCTGTCCCCCATTCCATCCTGGATTGCCGACCTGTCCTTCCTGCGCCGGTGATCCCAGCTTACACGGCACACCCACCTCCCGGCAGCAACGTCTCCCAGGTTGCCATGGGGACAGGTCGGGCATGGGGACAGGTTGGGCCCTCGCCTCAAACTCCGAATTGCCAACCTGTCCTTCCTGCGCCGGTGATCCCGGCCACACGGCACACCCGCCTCCCGAGACCGACGCCCCCCAAGGTTGCCATGGGGACAGGTCGGGCATGGGGACAGGTTGGGCCCTCATCTCAACTCTGGATTGCCAACCTGTCCCCCATTCCATCCTGGATTGCCAACCTGTCCTTCCTGCGCCGGTGATCCCAGCTTACACGGCACACCCACCTCCCGACAGCAACGTCTCCCAGGTTGCCATGGGGACAGGTTGGGCCCTCGCCTCAACTCCGAATTGCCAACCTGTCCCCATACCTAATTAACCTGGCTTCTCAGATACGCCTTGATAAACGGGTCCAGCTCGCCGTCCATCACCGCCTGCACGTTGCCCATTTGCTCGCCGGTACGGTGGTCCTTCACCAAGGTATAGGGTTCGAAGATGTACGATCGGATCTGGCTCCCCCAGGCGATCTCCTGCTGCTCCCCGCGCAGGGCGTTGAGCTTGGCCTCTTCCTCCTTGCGCTTGAGGTCGAAGAGCCGGGCCTGCAGGATGCGCATGGCCGTGAGGCGGTTGGCGTGCTGGGAGCGCTCGTTCTGGCAGGTGACCACAATCCCCGTGGGCAGGTGGGTGATGCGCACGGCGGAATCGGTCTTGTTCACGTGCTGGCCGCCCGCCCCGCCGGAGCGATAGGTGTCGATCTTCAGGTCCTCCGGCCGGATCTCCACCGCCATGTCCTGGTTTACTTCTGGGATCACGTCCAGGGAGGCAAAGGAGGTGTGGCGCCGGCCGGCCGCGTCGAAAGGCGAGTGGCGCACCAGCCGGTGCACCCCGCGCTCGCCCTTGAGGTACCCGTAGGCGTTGGGCCCGCTCACCAGGAAGGTGGCGCTCTTGATACCGGCCTCTTCGCCCGGGAGCACATCCCAGAGCTCCACCTTAAAGCCGCTCTTTTCCGCCCAGCGCGTGTACATCCTGAGCAGCATCTCCGCCCAGTCCTGGGCCTCGGTACCGCCGGCGCCGGCGTGGAGGGAGAGGATGGCGTTCAGGCGGTCGTAGGGGCCGGCCAGCAGCGCCTCCAGGTGCAAATCCTCGTAGTTCCGCTTGAGCTCGGCCAGCCCCGCCGCCACCTCGTGCGCCGTCTCGGCATCCTCCGCCTCCGCGCCCAGCTCGCAGAGGACGGCAAGGTCCTCTGCCTCTTTGGCCAGCGCCCGGTAGCGCTCCACCCTTTCCTTGAGGGCGGAAAGCTCCGGCATCACCTTCTCCGCCCGCGCCGGGTCGTCCCAGAAGCCAGGCTTGGCTATTTCCGCTTCCAGTTCGCGGATGCGGGCCTCTTTGCCTGCGATGTCAAAGAGAGACCCCCATTTCGCGGATGCTGTCCTCCAGCACGTTCAGCTCGCGCTTCAGGTCTTCATAAAGCAGCATTACCATCACTCCCACTCGATCCTTCTTCGCAGGTTTGAGAAAAACAGTGAAAAGTTTATACCTGACCCCGGCCGCAGCATTTCTTGTACTTCTTGCCGCTGCCGCAGGGGCAGGGGTCGTTGCGGCCGATCTTTTTGCCCTGGCGCCGGAAGGGCTGCCGCGGGCCGCTTTCGTCCCCGGCATTGGTGCTCACGTTGCGGAAGGCGCTGCGGCGCTCGGGCGCGCGCCTCTCCTTTTCCACGCGCACCTTGTAAAGGTAGCGCACGGCGTCCTCCTGGATGCGGGCCACCATGCCCTGGAACATCTCGTAGGCCTCGCGCTTGTACTCCACCAGCGGATCGTGCTGGCCGTAGGCCCGAAGACCGATACCCTCGCGCAGGTCGTCCATGTTGTCCAGGTGCTCCATCCACTTGCTGTCGACGACGCGCAGCAGCACCACCCGCTCCAGCTCGCGCAGGGTCTCGAGGCCCATTTCGGCCTCGCGCGCGGCGTAAAAGGCCTCAGCCTTCTCCTTGAGAAAGTCGCCCAGCTCGGCGCGCGTCTTACCGCTCAGGTCGGCCTCGCTGAGCATCCGCGGCGGGAAGAAGGTCTGCTCCAGGGCCGTCAGGAGCCCCTTCAAGTCCCACTCGTCCGGCACCACGTGCTCGCTGCAGTAGGTGGTGAGGAGGTCGTCGATCACGGCACGCGCCATGGTGAGGATGGTGTCGCGCAGGTTTTCGCTGGTGAGCACCTCGCGCCGCTGCTGGTAAATCACCTCGCGCTGGGTGTTCATTACGTCATCGTATTCCAGGAGCTGCTTGCGGATGTCGAAGTTCTTGGCTTCGACCTTCTTCTGCGCGTTCTCCACCGCCCGCGAGAGCAGGTTATGCTCGATGGGCTGGTCTTCCTCGAGGCCCAGCCGGTCCATGATCTTGGAGATGTTGTCGCCCCCGAAAAGGCGCAGCAGGTCGTCCTCCAGGGAGAGGTAAAAGCGCGAGGAGCCTGGGTCGCCCTGGCGGCCGCTGCGGCCGCGCAGCTGGTTGTCGATGCGCCGGGCCTCGTGCCGCTCGGTGCCTATGATGTGCAGGCCCCCCAACGCCACCACCTGCTCGTGCTCGGCGTCGGTCTTTTTCTTCATCTCCTGGTAGACGGCCTGGTAGGTCTCCCGGTCCACTTCCTGGGGATCTTTGCCCTGGCGCACCAGTTCGGCGCGGGTAAGGAAGTCCGGATTGCCGCCCAGCAGGATGTCGGTGCCGCGGCCGGCCATGTTGGTGGCGATGGTCACCGCCCCCAGGCGCCCGGCCTGGGCCACGATCTCGGCTTCCTTTTCGTGGTACTTGGCGTTGAGCACCTGGTGCGGGATACCGCGGCGCTTAAGGAGCGCACTCAGGCGCTCCGACTTCTCAATGGAGATGGTGCCCACCAGCACCGGCTGGCCGCGCTTGTGGCACTCGGCAATTTCGTCCGCCACGGCGTTAAACTTGGCAGCCTCCGTTTTGTACACCACATCCGGGTGGTCCACGCGGATCATCGGCTCGTGGGTAGGGATCACCACCACGTCCAGGCCGTAGATCTTGCGGAACTCGTCCTCCTCTGTAGCGGCCGTGCCCGTCATGCCGGCCAGCTTCTTGTACATGCGGAAGAAGTTCTGGAAGGTGATGCGCGCCAGGGTCTGGCTCTCGGTCTCGATCTTGACGCCTTCTTTGGCCTCAATGGCCTGGTGCAGCCCGTCGCTGTAGCGGCGGCCGAACATGAGGCGGCCGGTGAACTCGTCCACGATGATCACCTGGCCGTCCTTCACCACGTAGTCGCGGTCCCGCTGCATCAGGGTGTGGGCGCGCAGGGCCTGCATCAGGTAGTGGGCCAGGTCGCCGCCCAAGCTTTCATCGTACAGGTTGGGCACGCCCAGCATGCGCTCCACCTTGGCCACGCCGGCCTCCGTGGGCGCCACTGTGCGCGCCTTCTCGTCCACCGTGTAGTCTTCCTCCGGCTTCAGGTGCGGGACGATGCGGGCGAATTTGTAATAGAGGTCGGTGGACTGCTCGCCCTGCCCGGAGATGATGAGCGGCGTGCGCGCCTCGTCGATGAGGATGCTGTCGACTTCGTCCACGATGGCGTAGTTGAAGTCGCGCTGCACCATCTGTTCCTTATAGAGCACCATGTTGTCGCGGAGGTAATCGAAGCCGAACTCGTTGTTGGTGCCGTAGGTGATGTCCGCGCTGTAGGCCCGGCGCCGGGCGGCAAAGTCCAGGTCGTGGACGATGAGGCCGACGGAAAGGCCGAGGAACTTGTAGACGGCCCCCATCCACTCGCTGTCGCGCTTGGCCAGGTAGTCGTTCACCGTGACGATGTGCACGCCCCGGCCGGTGAGCGCATTCAGATAGGCCGGGAGCGTCGCCACCAGGGTTTTACCTTCACCGGTCTTCATCTCGGCGATGCGCCCCTGGTGGAGCACAATCCCACCCATGATCTGCTCGTCGAAGTGCCTGAGACCCAGGGTACGGCGGGACGCCTCCCGCACCACCGCGAAGGCCTCCGGGAGCAGGTCCTCCAGCGTCTCCCCGGCGGCCAGGCGCTCCTTGAATTCGGTCGTTTTGCCTTTGAGCGCCTCGTCCGACAGGGCCTGCACCTGAGGCTCATAGGCGTTTACTTCTTCCACCTGCCGGGCAAGCTTACGTACTTCACGTTCGTTATCGTCAAAGATTTTCTTGAGTAACCCGATCATCAAAACACCCTCTTTATGGGTCTCTCAGCGGCAGCAATGAAACCAGGGCGCCCCTTCCTCCGTAAGCGCCGTCTCTTTATTTTAGCATTTCGCCCGCGTCAAGACAATAGAAAAGGCGCCCGCGCGGGGCGCAGCTCCCAGGCACGCTCAATCACCGCCGCAAGCGGAGAGTGCGATCGCCATGGGGACAGGTCGGGCCCTTATCTCAACTCCGGATTGCCGACCTGTCCCCCACTCCTATTAGCCCCAGGCAGGCATTTCTCCACCGCCTTGAGCGTGGCCTGCGCCACACCCATGGCCATGTCCCCCGGGATAAAGCTGGCCCCGGCCAGGCTCTCCTCGCGCGCCGGCGTCACCGCCGCCACGGTCACCACCGCCACCGGGCGCTCGCCCACGTCGAGGAGCCGCAGCCCCTCCAGCGCCAGCGCCACCTCGCCCTTCAGGTACTGCTCCACGGCGCTCAACGTCGCTACGGCCACCAGGCGCAGGCGGTTGTGCGTGGCCGCCGCCCCCTGCGCCTCGCCGGTAAAGAGCTCTCCCTCTATCTCCAGGCCCACGCTGCAGCTGGCGCGGGCCCCGCTCACCTTCACATTGACATCCACCACGCGCACCCAGGCGGCCGCCCCCGGCAGCCCCGCCTCCCAATCCAGCTGCGCGACACTCACCTTTTTGTGATCGATGGGAAGGTTAAAGTGCGCCATGAACGCGGATTCGATGTCCCGGACGATCTGCTTGGGGCTGCGCCCTGCCCCGGCCAGCACGTGGATCTCCTGAATGGCGCTTGTCTCGTCGAGAACCACACGGGCCGAGATTACGTCCCGTATCTGGCGCAGGATGCCCTCCAGCTCTGCTGCCGAAACCCCTTTTTTGATGTCGGGCAAAGTTCTTCCTCCATTCTCTTCTAAGTTGCAGGCATCATCCCCGGGCCGCGCACAAGAAAATGGTGGCATACAAACGGCTCTGGCATTGCTGTCGGACAAGGAGGGAGAAGCAAGAAAAAGGCCGAAGGAAACCCACGTACAGAATAATCCATGTAATTTACCTACCTGCTATTATTTTCGACCTCAGAGAGATTTTTCCTGCTATGCCTGTAACCCGGGACAGGCACGGGCCAATATATTTGTAGTGTTGTATAGTGTCAGAAAGCAAGGCCGGCCCCGCGCCCCCGGGCGGCGCGGCGGCCGGCTCGCCTACGTTCTTATCAAGTTAGGCCGGTCGTCACCGCCGTGCGGGAAACAGGCCGGCGGGTCGGCCTCGGCGGCCGTGCCGGGTGCCCGCACGAGCTTCTTAACGCAGCGGCTCGATGAGCCCGTAGTTCCCATCGCGCCGGCGGTAGACCACGTTCACCTCTTCCGTTTCGGCGTTGCGGAACACGAAGAAATCGTGACCCAAAAGGTTCATCTGGAGGAGGGCCTCGTCCACCGGCATAGGCTTTACGGCGAAGCGCTTGGTGCGCACCAGGTGCGGCTCTTCTTCATCGGCCGGGCGCCCGCCGACTCCGGCGGCCAGGTCCAGGACGCTGCCGTTTTTCACTTTACGGGCGAGGCGGGTTTTATACTTTTCAATCTGCTTCTCCAGCTTTTCAATCACCATGTCGATGGAGGCGTACATGTCGCCGCTGGCCACTTCGCCCCGGAGCAACCGGCCGCCCACCGGCACCGTCACCTCCACCATGTGCCGGTCCCGTTCCACCCCGAGCGTTACCGTGGCTTCTGTAATGTCGTCCAGGAGTTTCGGGAGCTTGCCCATTTTCTTTTCGACATAGTCGCGCAAGGCAGGCGTGATTTCGATGTTTTTCCCGCGGACAGTGATCCGCATCCTGACCACTCCTTTCTACGCGAAAGCCTGCGTGCGTGGGGCCGCACGGCAACCCGATTCCCGTAGGAAACGTCTCCCGGGTTGCCATGGGGACAGGTCAGTCCTCACGGCAAACTCACCTGCCGGAAGAAACGTACCCTGGGTTGCCAGGGGGGACAGGTCGGGCCCTCGTCTCTACCCCGAATTGCCGACCTGTCCTGCTTGCGCCGGTCATCCCGGCTACACGGCACACCCACCTCCCGACAGAAACGTCTCCCGGGTTGCCATGGGGACAGGTCAGTCCTCACGGCAAACTCACCTGCCGGAAGAAACGTACCCTGGGTTGCCATGGGGACAGGTCGGGCCCTCGTCTCTACCCCGAATTGCCGACCTGTCCTGCTTGCGCCGGTCATCCCGGCTACACGGCACACCCACCTCCCGACAGAAACGTCTCCCAGGGTTGCCATGGGGACAGGTCGGGCCTCACGGCAAACTCACCTGCCGGAAGAAACGTACCCTGGGTTGCCATGGGGACAGGTCGGGCCCTCGTCTCAACCCTGAATTGCCGACCTGTCCCCATACCGCTAAACAGACCTGTCCCCATACATTATTCCCCGCGCCCGAGGAAAATCCTTCCCGCCCCGCGCAAACCAAAAGGGCCTTCGGTGAGCTTCCGAAGGTCCGAAGGTCCAGCTTAGAGGATTTTGCTTAAAAACGCCTGGGTGCGCTCATTCTGCGGGTTCTGGAAGATGGCGGCCGGTTTGCCTTCCTCGACGATCTTCCCGTCGTCCATAAACAGCACCCGGTCACCCACCTCGCGGGCAAAGCCCATCTCGTGGGTCACCACCACCATCGTCATCCCGTCGCGGGCGAGCTGCTTCATCACATCCAGCACCTCGCCGATCATCTCCGGGTCGAGCGCCGACGTGGGCTCGTCAAAGAGCATCACCTTCGGCTGCATCGCCAGCGCCCGGGCGATGGCCACGCGCTGCTGCTGCCCCCCGGAAAGCTGCCGCGGGTAGGCGTCCGCCTTCTCGGAAAGCCCCACCTTCGCCAAGAGGTCGCGGGCGATCTCCTCCGACTCCGCTTTCCCCATTTTGCGCACCTTCTGCGGCGCCAGGGTGATGTTATCCAGCACCGTCATGTGCGGGAAGAGGTTGAAGGACTGGAACACCATCCCCACCTCCTGCCGCACCCGGTTGATGTTGGTGGCCGAGTGGTTGAGCTTGATCCCGTCCACCACAATCTCGCCCTCGCTCGGCTCCTCCAGGTAGTTGATGCAGCGAAGGAGCGTCGACTTGCCCGAACCGCTCGGGCCGATGATCACAACAACCTCGCCTTGGTCCACCTTATTCGTAATGCCTTTAAGGACGTGCAGGTGCCCGAAGTGCTTGTGCACATTCCTAAGCTCGATCACCTGTACCCAACCTCCTCTCCGCCCGCCGCACCACTTGGCTGAGGGACAGCGTAAGGATTAGATAGATAACGCCTACGGTGATGTAAATAGGAAACGGCTCTACCTTGCGCCCCACCATCATCTGCCCGTAGCGCATGAGCTCCGGCACGGCGATGGTGGACATGAGGGCCGAATCCTTAAGGAGCGTAATGAATTCGTTGCCCAAGGCCGGCATGATGTTGCGGAAGGCCTGGGGCAGGATAACGTAGCGCATGGACTGACCAAAGGTCATACCCAGGGAACGTGCCGCCTCGCGCTGGCCGCGATCGATGGACTGGATGCCGGCGCGCACAATCTCCGAAACATAGGCGCCGCTGTTGATGCTGAAGGCCAGCCAGCCGGCGAGCTCCGGGGGGAGATTTACGCCCGTCACCTGCGGCAGCCCGTAATACACCAGGAAAAGCTGCACCATAAGCGGCGTGCCGCGGATAACCTCCACGTAAAAGGTGGCGATGCCATAGATTACGGAGTTCTTGGACAGGCGCGCCATGCCGCCGAAAGTACCGATCATAAGTCCAGTAAGAACGGAAAGAAACGTGATCAGAATGGTGACGCGGACGCCGATCAAAAGGAGCGGCATTATCTGCGGGACTACTCCCCAATCCATACCTTGTCAATTTCTCCTCTCCCCAGGATGACAAAGAGACACACGACGGCCGGCGGGCAAAGCGCCCGCTGGCCGCCACCTGTGCTCCCCGGTGGTAGTGCTTTACTTAAACCACTTATCGTAAATCTGCTGGTAGGTGCCGTCTTCCTTGAACTTCTTGAGGGCGGCGTTGATCTTGTTCAGGAGATCGGTGTCCTCCTTGCGCAGGGCGATACCGGTGTACTCGGCCACGAACGGCTTGTCGCTCACCAGCTTAACCTTGTCGGCGTGCTTGTTGGCGTAAGGCACGCCCACCGGCAGGTCCACCACCACGGCGTCCAGGTTCCCGTTCTGCAGGTCCAGGAACGCCTGCGGGTAGTTGTCGTAGCGCTTGATCTCCTTGATGTCCACCTTTTTGCCTGCGTACTCACCGGTGCCTTCCTGCATGCGGGTCAGGACCTCATCGGCGGTGGTGCTGATCTGCACGCCGAGCTTCTTGCCGGCGAAGTCCTTCTCACTCTTGATCCCATCGTAGTCCTTGCGAACCATAATCACCTGGCCGGCCTCAAAGTACGGGTCCGAGAAGTTCATCTTCTCTTTGCGCTCGTCGGTGATCGTTACGCCGGAGATGATCACGTCGTACTTCTTGGCGAGCAGCCCGGCGAAGATCGTCTCCCAGGCCACATCGGTGAACTCCACCTTCATCCCCAGCTCCTTGCCCAGGGCGTTGGCCAGGTCGACATCGAAGCCTTCAAACTCTCCCTTGTCGTTCACACTTTCAAAGGGTGGGAACGCCGCGTTAAAACCTACCCGGAGCACCGGCTGCTCCGCCGGCTGCTGCGCCTGGCCCTGCTCCGCCGGCTGACCGCCCTCCGCCGGCTTTTGCGGCTCCGCCGCCGGCTTCGAGCTGCAACCCGTCACCAGAAGCGACACCGCCAGGAGAACAACCAGGCCGAGAGTGAAGAACTTTTTCACCACTTGAACCCCCTGTCCGCGTTATTGCCGTCCTTCATGTTCATCATTATACACGCCGAGGCATAATGTTACAAGTCCCAATTTCAGCCGTGTTGTGCGCCTACGCTCCGCTGCCTCATCAGTATGCATCTTTATGCATATTTATGCCGGTGCCTCTCCCTGAGCTTCGACTCTCACCGGTCCCCGTTCGGCCCCGATGGCCCGCGTGTGCCGGCTGCCCGCTGCGCGGACAGGTGCAGCGCCTTATGTCACCTGCGGCACCGGCTACAGACCCGGTTGCATGCTCCTACGGTCCCTATGCCTGCACCGGCGGGCCACTTTCCTGTGGATAATGTGGATAAACCTGTTGAAAACTTCCGCCTCAGGGGCTTGTCCTGTGGGCAAACCTGGGGAGAGCTCCGCGCACCGTGTCGAAGTCCCACGAACGGTCCCGGTCCCTGTCGCCTATTGCCGTGGGAGTTGCCGACCTGTCCTATCCTGCGCCGGTCCCCACTGCGCACACGCACACCCACCTGCCGAGAGCAACGGATCCTGGGTTGCCATGGGGACAGGTCGGGCCTCACGGCACACCCACCTTCCGACAGAAACGTACCCTGGGTTGCCATGGGGACAGGTCGGGCATGGGGACAGGTCGGGCCCTCAATGGTCACCCTGGATTGCCGACCTGTCCCCCACTCCTATCCCCGAATTGCCGACCTGTCCCACCCTGCGCCAGTTCCTACTACGCACACGGCACACCTACCCGCCGAAAGTAACGGATCCTGGGTTGCCATGGGGACAGGTCGGGCCCTCGTCTCCTCCCCAGATTGCCGACCTGTCACCTCTCCGGAAGCCTTTGTGCAACTCCACGGCACACCCGACTTCCAAAAGAAACGCCTCCAGGGTTGCCATGGGGACAGGTCGGGCCCTCGTCTCTACCCAGAATTGCCGACCTGTCCCCTCTCCTCTAATACAAAAACCCGGGCACCACCTGCCCGGGTAATTTGTCCTTCGTCCGGTTACCTCACGTTGGCCGCCCGCATTGCTTCATAGCACTCGCGGCAGTACACAGGGCGGTCGTTGCGCGGCTTAAAGGGCACCTGGGTGGGCTGGCCGCAGTTCGCACACACAGCGTCGTACATCTCCCGCGGGGGCCTGCCAGCGCCAGTACGGTTGGCATTGGCCTGCTTGCGCGCCTGTCGGCATTCGCGGCAGCGCGAGGGCTCGTTGGTGAAGCCCTTCTCCGCATAAAACTCCTGCTCACCGGCCGTAAACACGAACTCTTTGCCGCAATCCCGACAGGTTAGCACTTTGTCCTCAAAGGCCATGCGAAAAAATCCCCTCACTTTGGATTGATTACCATAGCTTAGCTGACCTGGTCTTTGCCCCCACACCCGCCTGCTGGAAGTCTCGCTCCGGGCCTTCGCCCCTCACTACTCCTTCTCTCCGGGCCGCTCGGAAAGCCCTGTTCAGAACCGGCCACCCTCCGGTCCTCAGGCCCCTCCCGCGCTCCCGGGCAGGACTTACCCCTAAGCCGCCCCATGCTCAGCAGTCCTTCAACTGCCTTACGTGGATCGTTTCGCCCGCGGCTGGCATCGATTTGCAACCACAGACCTAAGCCATTGGTAGCCTCATTATAGAGCAGCTGGCAGAAAAAAGCAAGCTGTTTTGGGAAGATTTTGAGCCTGACCCCTTCTTCTTATCCACGCGAATCGATGAAGCGTCCTTCGCCCGTTACATCCTTCGGCCGGTACTGGAAGGCTGTGTGCCGGAGCTTGACCAACTGTTCCATGTCTCCCTGGAGCTTGCGTTTAAAGCCTGTCAGTGCCTCTACCAACTCCGTGTTAAGAGCAAGTGCCCGTTCCAAGGCGCCGAGCCGCCCTTCATAGGCCGCCTTGAGTTCCTCTTTCCAAAGGGCCGGCGCTGCACCCAAAAGCCCGCCCGGCCCCGCAGCGGTGCGCCCCAGCGCCAGTCTAAGGGTCCCTGCCTGCTTCTCCAGCTGTTCTGACTCGGCCATCAGTTTAGCGCGATCGGCCAAGGCACCCAGAGCCGTCTCAAGGGCACCTTCCTTGATGGCGGTAAGCGCTGCTTCAGTACATGCGACCATCTGATCGGTAATAGTCTTCTGGTTATGCCAGAATTTAGCCAAGTTGCTCCAGCCGTCTTGGGCGGGAGCCGCTTCAGCGGCCGCCAACGTTGAGACCTCCTCCGGCAACAGGGCCAGCTACACCCTGGTGCATCACCTCAGCCCATGCTTCGCGTAAGCCGGATAGAAGCGTCACTACCTCGGCGGCCGGCTGGGGATCACGTTTGATGTTGGCTTCTATCAGGCGACGGGACATGTAGTCGTACAGGCGGTAGAGATTGAGCGCCACGCTCCCCGCATCGAGGTCCAAAGAACTCGTAAGTTCGGCCACCATATCCTGCGCCTTAAGCAAAGCCCGGTGGGCTTCCTCTGTCCGCCCGGCCTTCAGCGCCTCGCTTCCATCGCGCGCCAGTCGAATGGCTGCATCGTACAGCATGAGTAGCAACTGGCCCAGCGAGGCTGTATTCACCTGAGTCTCCTGATATCTGGCATAAGGGTTTTCCCCCAACACGTCTGCATTCCTCCAAATACACTGCTTGCCCGTTCAGTCGTCTCAACTGCATAATCCACCTGTTGACCAGTTCAACCCTGATATGCCGCCTGTCCGAGCGAACCCGCACGCCTTACCCATCAACTCCCCAGGGTTTTGAGCTGTCCCGCCAGCCACTCTCCTTGGGCCTGCGCCTGGGACAGTATGACTTCCAGTTGCGTGAATTGCCGCCGCAGGTTGTCCTCCCGCAGTGCCAGCCGCTGATCCATCCGGTCGATTTGGTCTTGAAGGTCCTTGATTTGCGCGTCCAGTGAATTTTCGCGGGACGTGATGAGGCCGGTCGTGTCACTGGAGGTCACGCGCTGAAGGTAGCCATCCAAGCGGGTAGCTACACCGTCGGTCTGCGAGGTAAATAAAGAAACTACGGCACCGGGGTCCTGGGTGAGCGCGTCTCTCAGCTTCGCTTCGTCCAGCGTCAGCGTTCCGTCTGCGGAAACACCAGTCCCTATAGCTCCTGTGCTTATTCCTATGTCCGCTAAGCTGTTCAATGGGCCCGTGGCCGAGGTAACTGGGTCAGTAACCAAGCGGCGTAGCTGTGCCTGAATACCCTGCAAGCCGCTGTCGCCCAACAACACTCCTGCTTCCTTGGTTGCCGCGTTGTAGGACATCTTTTCCTTGATCGCGTTCCAGGTGGTATTGTATTGATCCACAAAGGCTTTTACAGCATCTACTACCTTTTGCGTATCAGCAGCAACAGTGACGGTAGTGCCTTCGTAACCCTCCCAAGTGCCTGCCGTTCCAACAAGTTTACTTACACCAACGAGATCAATAGTTACCCCGTTTATGACATCGGTCAAGTTATTGCTAGAGCGCGTTATCTTGGCACCGTCAACATAGAAAATAGCATCCTTGCCGCTCACGACATATGCCTCAGTATCATTTACCGGATAATCTGCGGTGGTAGGATTCAATAAGCCAAGTTTATCCCACACGTTCCCATTCCCAACATTACCATTTAAAGTAATGTCTGAAGCGGCACCAGTTTGATTCGCCGTGATTACAAGCCGGTTGTCTACCACCGAGGCAGTCACTCCTACTGCGGCCGTGTTGTTAATCTTAGCCGCCAGGGCGTCCAGGGTATCACCGCTCGTGACACCGGTAATGCTCTTGCCGTTAATAGTGATAGTTAAGTCTGTTACTCCTAAATCGGCAAGCGTAGTTGTTGCACTGCCCACCCGCACCGACCACTTGCGTTGGGCAGTAGCCAGTTGCTGGACTTTGAAGGTATACGTCCCCAGCGCTGCCGTTGATCCTGCCGCAACTTTTACTACCTGCTCGTTACTAGACGAAGCAGCTTTGCTCAAGAACGTACTCTCGAGCTTCAGGTCTGCCAGTTTGCTCTGCAAGGTAGACAGACTGGTGCGGATCTGCCGCCAGGCGTCCTGCTTGGCTTTCAGCTGGTCCTCTTTCCCTTGTAGCAGGACCAGCGGACGCCGTTCGATCTCCATGAGCTTGTTGATTATATCCGTTGTATTTAGCCCTGAAGCCAGGCCGTCAAAGGTTATGGGACTTAAGGACATGGTCTTACCCCCTTATACTTTCTCGTCGAGGAGAAGCCCTACCATTTCCCGTATACGGGCAATAACTTCGAGAACAGCGGTAGGTGGGATCTCCTTGACAATCTCTTGGGTCGCATTATCAATTACCTGCACCTGCATCCGGCCGCTTTCACGGTGAAGTACGAAACTAATTCTTTCGCTGAATGCCCGGACGGTCTGATCCAGGGCTGCCACTGCATCTTCAACGTCTTGGGGGTTAAACTTTGTTTCCTCACCCATACGCGCTTTTTCAACTGCCGCGTCAGCAGGCTTAGTCAGCGCGCCAGTTCCGCCTACCGCCGGCGGCGTTCCTTCACTCCGTGTTCCGGTCGCCCCCTGTCCCTGGATCGCTGCAATCTCCACAGCTTGTCCTCCTTTCCCGAATTTGGCCGCTAGTGCAACCCTAACCGTGCGATCGGTTCCCCCGTTTGATTCCCCTCATTGCCGTGTCCCCCAAGCGCTCGCACCAGCCGCAGGGTCGTCCGTATAACCTCGTCCTTAGGAAAGTGGCGCACCCCCGCCAGAAGAACAGCCTCTGCTTCTCCGAACCGACCTTCCTTCGTGAGGAAGCCCCCCAAGGCCAAATAATACTTTCTGTTCTGCGGTTCCAGGCGAATGGCCTCGCTGTAAAAAGGTCCCGCATCCTGACCGGCTTCGGCTGCAATGTCCCCCAGCATGCGGAAGGCCTCGGCGTCCGCCTGCCCCGCCTGCGCTGCAGCCAGGAGCCCTTCCGCGGCAGACTCCTTGAAGCCGTGCTCGAAGTAGAGTTTGCCGAGAAGAAGCCCCTTTTGAGGGGCTGCAACAAATCCACTCAAGGGTAACGCCTTGGCAAAAGCATCGAACTCCTGCAGATCAAGCAGCTTTCCCAGTAGGTCAAGCGCAATCCTACCTTCCGTTTCACCAGGCTCCGCCTTCAGTTCAGTCCCAGCACCAAACAGGAGGCTGAGAAACGCCTCGAACACTGCCTTTTGCGCGGCCAGGCCCTCGCCCTTCACTCGAGCCAGCCGTTCCTGCGCCGCCTTCTCTTCGCCCAAGAGTGACAGGCAGAACATAGCATCCAGCTGGGCAGGCTCATAAAGCGAGGCGGTTGGCCTGATGGAGTCGAAGGCGGCGATGGCTTCCCGGTACCTTTTCAGATTGAGGAGAATTTCTCCCTTAACAAAGGCCCCCTGCGGCGAAAAACCTTCTTTTTGCAAAGCCTGCTCCGCATACTCCAGGGCCTCGGCGTATTTCTTTGCCGCCGCAAAAGCCCCAGCCAAGGCCAAGAGGACCTCTGGATCCTCAAGGTTCGTATGCCGGCTAAAGAAGGCCTTCACTGCCTCTACTTCTTCGCGCGGCAGCAGGATGCGAGCCAAGTCATAAACCGGCGTAAGGAAGAGAGGGTTCTCATCCAACGCCCGGGTGTAATTTTGAACGGCCGTGGCCTCGTCCCCGATCCTCTCTGCCACCTGGGCCAGCCCGTAGCGGGCGCGAAAGCCGCCTGTACCGCGCAGGCTGATGTGCCGCCAGCTCGACTTACCCTGCTCGAGGCATTCCTCATAGGCCCGTATCGCTGCCGAGTACTCGCCCCGGGCGGCCAGTACCGTCGCCTTAAGGTAAGTAAGGTCCGTGTAGTCGGGGTAAGCGAGGAGAGCATCGTTCAAAACCTGCAGTGCTTCCTTGTACCGCTTGAGCTCTTTCAAGCAAACAACGATGTTCTTGACTAGCACCGAGGCATAGCCCACGTCCAGCGAGGGAAGGCCGACAAAAGCTTTCTTAAATTGAACCAGGGCCTGGTCGTGCTCGCCCAACCGGATGTATTCTACACCCAAATTGTAGCGGGTAAAGTGGTCCGCAGGCTTCTCTTTTACTTCCTGAAGCAGTATGGCGATGTTACGTCTTATCTTGTCTTTCTTTGAAACCGCCCTGTCAAGGTAACCGTAGTGGTAAACCTTAAAGGGGCTGAGTTCAATTCTTCCGCCCTGTGCGCTTATTGCGCAGCTTATCTGCTCGTGGAGCGCCCCCTTGAAGCGGTACTCAGGCCGGTTCCGAAAGAGGCGGGGAAAGACGTGGTTTGTGGCGTCCAGGCCTGGCTTATCCCCTACGTAGCTGATTATCTCCAGGTAATAACCTTCAGCTGTAGCCGTCTGAAGAAAAGAGCGGATTTCAGCTCTGCTTTCCGGGTCCAGCTCTTCGTCCGCGTCCAAGAAGAGTATCCACTCGCCGCTCGCTTTTTCCAGCGAGCGGTTCCGCGCTGCAGCAAAGTCGCCGTTCCAGGCAAAGTCAAGTACCTTCGCACCGTAGGCTGCAGCTATTTCCTTAGTCTGATCTTCTGATCCCGTATCGACGAGGATAATCTCGTCCACAGCTCCCTGCACGCTGCGCAGGCAGCGGGAAAGATTCTCTTCTTCATTTTTTGCAATCATGCACAGGGAAAGCAATGGTCGTCCCCAGCACGCTTCAGCCACGGTGCCTCTCCTTCCTCACTTCTCTTTTGCTCTATTCATCGGTAAAAACCCAAGGTTGGTTTAGCGGGAAAGCTGCAGAAAAAAGCAAGGCGCCCATTTGGACGCCTTTGACGCTGTATTGGCTTACCGCAGGAGCTGCAGCACCGCTTGCGGGGCCATATTCGCCTGCGCCAGCATAGCAACGCCCGCCTGCTGTAGGATCTGCGTCTTGGTGAAGTTCATCATCTCTTGGGCCATATCTGCATCCCTGATGCGCGACTCGGAAGCAGTCAAGTTTTCAGAAGCCACGCTCAAATTGGCGATGGTGTGCTCGAGGCGGTTCTGAACAGCACCAAGGTTGGCGCGCTGGATGGAAACATAATTGATAGCACTATCCAGCGAAGCAATGGCAGCACTAGCAGCAGCAGCATCGGCAACGCTAATTCCAGAAATCGTCATGGCGGCGGTATCGGCCGCACTGATTTTCACGTTAATATTCTGGCCGGCATTTGCACCAATTTGTAAGTTCAGGCCCGTAGTTGCAAGTGTCCCACCATCCAAAAGAAGCTGCGCATTGAACTGCGTCGTTTTGGCAATCCTATCGATTTCTTCAAGCAGCTTGTCAACTTCTGTCTGAATAGCGTTGCGATCCGCTGTGGTTAGCGTATCATTTGCCGCCTGGACCGCCAGTTCCCGCATGCGCTGCAGGATGCTGTGGGTCTCGGTAAGAGCACCTTCTGCCGTCTGAATCAGAGAGATGCCATCCTGCGCATTCCTAACTGCCTGGTTCAAGCCGCGTACCTGCGCACGAAGCTTTTCGGAGATGGCCAGCCCTGCGGCATCGTCCCCGGCCCGGTTGATCCTGAGACCAGACGAAAGCTTTTCCATCGCCTTGCTAAGGTTGGTCGAGGTCACAGTGAGGTTCCGCCACGCATTGAGAGCCTCAAGGTTCGCATTGATCCGAAGTCCCATTCTTATTCCTCCTCCTTGATTCTTCGGCCCCCGCTTCCATGCGGTGGGCCTTGCCTGCCCCTCACCCCCGGTCGGCCGCCCCGGAGATTTCAGGGTTCCGCTTTTCTTATCGACATCAAAGAGACAGCACTTTAGAGTTAGCTTACTCACTTTCCTTTACCCAAGAGCTCACTTTGTCGATAAATGTAGCAGTAAGGGCAAGTAGAGATAAGTGTAGAAAAACAGAGGAGGCCTTTGATGTCACAGCTCAGCAACTATTACGGGTTGGTACGCGAAGAAATCCTCGCGTGCATACCGTACTGGGTTACATCCGTACTCGACGTAGGATGTGGGACGGGAGCTCTAGGGGCTGCTGTCAAAAGGCGGAATTCGGCGTGTTTTGTAGCCGGAGTAGACATCTTTCCGCCGGCATTGAATGAAGCTAGGCAGGTTTTAGACAAAGTCTGGCTAGGCAATGTTGAAGAATTGCTGAAGCGAGGGCAAATAAAATCCCCTGACGGCGGCTTTGATGTGATCGTATGCGCGGATGTTTTAGAACACCTGGTTGATCCATGGAGCACCCTAAATCAACTCACCGCTCTGCTCAGCGATCGCGGTCAAGTAGTCATCAGCCTGCCTAATTTCAGGAACATCGTTGAGCTCGGTTTTCTTCTTTCTGGCTCTTGGAGTTATACGGAAGCCGGCATTTTCGACCGAACTCACCTGCGCTTCTTTACCTTGGACAGTGCCAGAGAGATGATCGAAAACGCTGGACTAGAGGTATACTCGACCCGCTTCGTAGCAGACTCCAGGGTACGCATCGCCCAAGGCACCGGCCACGAGTTGTACCTGCCCCAAGAAATAGAGTTGCCTGGGCTAAAACTGCCCCGAAAGGTACCGAAAGAAGAACTCGATGAGCTGACGGCCTATCAGATACTTTTCATTGCCGGCCCGCGGAAGGGCCGGCGAACACTGACAGAACCGCAAGTTTCCATCATCATCCCTCATTATAACCGCTTGGAGCTTATCAACCGCTGTCTTGAAGCCATTCGCAAGAACTCCGGCCCCGCCTCAGCCTATGAAATAATCGTGGTCGACAACGGTTCCAGCGATGGCTCAAGAGAGTTCCTGGAAAAGCATCAAGACGTGAGATGCATCTCCAACGCCGGCAATATGGGGTTCACTTTGGCGGCAAATCAGGGGGCTGCCGGCGCTCGTGGCAAATACCTCATCTTTCTCAACAATGATACCGAAGTACAAGAGGGCTGGCTTGCTGCTCTCATGGCGGCCGCTTCACCTGAAAATGTAGGGGCAGTCGGAGCACGTCTCATATACCCGAGCGGCAAACTCCAAGAAGCAGGAGGCATTGTCTTCGCCGATGGTTCAGGCTGGAACTATGGGCGAGGGGAAGACAAAGACGATCCTCGGTTCCTTTACCCGCGCGATGTTGATTACTGCAGCGGGGCTGCGTTACTGGTAAAAGCCCGTGCCTTTTGGACTGTCGGAGGATTCGATCCCCAATACGCGCCGGCATATTATGAAGACACAGACCTTTGCTTTTCCCTGCGACAACACGGCTGGCGTGTTGTTTACCAACCGCGGGCGGTAGTTGTACACTTGGAAGGGGCAACGGCTGGAAAGAGCCTTGATCAAGGCATAAAGTCTTACCAGGCCATTAATCAGGCCAAATTCCGTTCAAAGTGGAATAATGAGTTGCGGCAACAGTACCCGATGAACCGAACCTTCTTAGAGAGGGCGGCGCACAGGGTACCGCCCCTCCGAATTCTGATTGTTGATCAGCTTCCGCCATTGTTTGACCGCGCCTCCGGAAGCCAGCGCATTTTTCAAGTAATGCAATTGCTAAAGAAAGAAGGGCATGCCGTCTGCTTTTTCACCTTCTTTGAGCATGGCTTTCAGGAATACATGAAAATCCTGCAATCTACCGGTGTGTACGTCATTGCCAGTACAGGAAACGCTGTCACAGGAAATACAGTGCAGACTGCTATTGAAGCCAAGGCCAGACTAGCCGTACTCCTATCTTCCTACCAACCTCATGTCGTTTGGGCTGAGGGTTACGCGATAGCTACCGCAATTGCGGATACGGTCCGCTCATTTGCCCCGCACGCTTCTCTCCTTACCGATACCGTTGATCTCCACTTCTTGCGCGAGCAGCGCATGTCAGACCTGGAAGGCGGTCCAAAGACGGACACGAAAGAGAAAGAGCTGGCGATATACAGGCAGTCCGACGCGGTGATTGCCGTTACCGAAAAAGAAAAAGCCATCCTGATGCAGGAACTTCCTTCAAAGATGATTTCTGTGGTGCCCAACGTCCATCAACCTGAGCCAACATTAAATTCATTTCACCAGCGAAAGGGCCTGTTGTTCGTCGGTAACTTCCGGCACCCACCCAACCTCGACGGTATCGTATGGTTCTTACAGAACTGCTGGCCAACAATTGTACAGCAAATCCCTGACATTTCCCTGTACATTGTCGGCGATCCCGTACCGAACGCGCTGAGGGAAGCCGTAGCCGGCGCTCTGCGCTTCGGCGGACATGTCCAGATAATGGGCCACGTACCAACCTTGCGTCCCTTGTTAAACTCAGCCCGCCTTTCAATTGCCCCGCTGCGGTTTGGGGCAGGGATGAAAGGGAAAGTTGCAGAAGCGCTTGCTGCCGGGCTTCCGGTGGTGACGACCCCTATCGGAACGGAAGGGATGGGGTTAACAGACCGCGTCAATGTTCGCGAAGCCGAAACGCCGCAAGCCTTTGCCCAAGCAGTCGTGGAACTATACTCGAATGCTGCCGCTTGGGAAACCCTGCGTAAAAAAGGGCTTGAACATGTGGCACAGCATTACAGTCCCCAAGCCGTGACCTTCCGGCTTCGTGAAACCCTGCGCCCCTTGGTATATGGCGAAGGTAAGCCTCTTGCCATGTTCAGTCTGGCGGAGGACACCAGGAAACAACCGCTTGTCTCAGTTGTCATTCCCTGCTGGAACAATGTTGAATACACCCGGCGGTGCGTCGACAGCGTTTTTCGTAACACTGAGGAACCATTTGAGCTTATACTGATTGACAACGGCTCTACAGACGGTACGGCTTCTTATTTCGCCAGCCTGCAAAAACAACATACGAATGTCGTGGTAATAAGCAATAAGCTCAACACAGGCTTCGCGTACGCGTGTAACCAAGGCTTGGCCGCTGCCGCGGGCGACTACGTGGTAATCCTGAACAATGACATAGTGCTTTCGCCTAATTGGCTGCGTCTACTCCTGCGACCAGCCCAAGCGGCGCAGGTGGGCATCGTGGGGCCACGTGCCAACAACGTCTCGGGGAGCCAGTGCACCGCCGCTTCCTATGGAAACAACCTGAGTCTAATGGAAGGCTTTGCACGGGCCCTGGCCCGCAAAAATGCTTACCAGGGTTCCTTCGCCATCCGCGCCATCGGCTTTTGTATGCTGGTCAAACGCGCAGTGATAGAAGCCATCGGCGGATTCGACCCGCGTTTCGGTATCGGTAATTTTGAGGACGATGATTTTTGTGTCCGTGCTCAACTGGCTGGTTACAAGATCTGGATAGCAGATGATGCTTTTGTTCATCATTTTGGCAGCGTTTCGTTCCGCAACGGGGGCATCGATT
This sequence comes from Gelria sp. Kuro-4, assembly GCF_019668485.1. Lineage (NCBI taxonomy): Bacteria > Bacillati > Bacillota > Clostridia > Thermoanaerobacterales > Thermoanaerobacteraceae > Gelria > Gelria sp. Kuro-4. The sequence continues at coordinate 2,295,951 of NZ_AP024619.1, forward strand.
ACGCCAAACTGATGCGGCGGAACTTTGAGCTTCTGAAAGCAAAATGGCAGGTTGCCCCTGAAACCAAAATAGAGGACGGAATCCCCTACGGAGAAATGCTGTGCCAGGGTTTCTCAAAGGATTGGCACTACTGTCCCTTAACCCCTCGGCAATTGGCCGAAGAAAACGACGCTCCTGTGCCTCTGCTGGATAAGCGTTCATACCACTTTTTAATCATCCCCGACTGGGAACGCCCGGGCGAACGCTGGACTGAAGCCGTAAAGGCCTTTTATGAAGCTTTTGCGGCCAGAGCTGATGTGGGGCTGTTGATCCGTATCGATCCCCTGCTTTGGCCTGATGTCGGTTCAATTCTAGAGCGCCTCCAAACTTGGGCCACACGTGAAGGAATAGACTTGGAGGAGGAAGGTCGCCTCCTTCTGGTAGTAAACGATGTTGTACCGCCGCGGGCTGGGGCAGCAGTTTATCGCACGGCCCACGCCTTCATTGACACGGCTCCCGCGGGCGTCTTTAACCGGTACGCCGAGGAAGCCCAGGCGTGTGGATTAACGCTTTGCCACCCCGCGGTCCAAGAACTACAAAACGCTTTAACGGGCACTGAGGGAAAACAAGAAGGAGGGTTATGACCCCATGATTAGCGGGGTAAAAACAAAGAAGCTTGTTCGCCGCCCCGACGATCGCGGGTTCTTTCAAGAGATCCTGCGTGACGATGAAGGGCTGCTGGAGCGGTTCGGTCAGGCGTCGATGTCGAAAACCTACCCTGGGGTAATCAAGGCTTTTCACTACCACGAGAATCAGGATGACCTTTGGTTTTTCCCCGTAGGAAACGCCCAGGTGGTGCTGCACGATTTGCGGTCCGACTCCCCGACTTACCGGGAAACGAACGTGTTTTACCTTGGGGAGGACAATCCGGAGCTCCTCCTTATCCCCAAGGGCATTGCTCATGGTTACCGGACGCTGGGTGAAAAACCCGCTATCATCATCTATTTTACCACCCGGTCTTACAATCCTAATGAACCAGACGAAAAACGTTTGCCCTACAACGACCCCAGCATTGGCTTCAACTGGGCCACGCAAATGAGGTAGCCCCATGAACGTGCTCATAACCGGCGCCCGAGGAATGCTGGGGCAGGCCATGGTGAACGAGTTTATGGCAAAGGGTTGGAACGTATTAGCAACCGACCACAGCACTCTCGACATAACCGACTTCCCTGCGGTTAGAGCAGCCGTTGCAGCGCAACGGCCTCAACTCGTCGTTAACTGTGCCGCCTACACCGCTGTGGACAAGGCTGAAACAGAACCGGGACCGGCCTTTGCTGTAAACGCGCTGGGGCCCCGTAACCTGGCTTTGGCCTGCCTTGAATCCGGGTGCGCACTTCTTCATATCAGCACGGATTACGTGTTCGATGGCGAAAAAGGCGAACCTTATGAGGTCTGGGACTCCCCTAACCCCCTCAATATCTACGGCAAAAGCAAGCTCTGGGGAGAAAACTACGTACGGTCGCTCACAGCCCACCACTACCTGGTACGCACCAGCTGGCTCTTTGGCCCCGGCGGCAAAAACTTCGTCTCGGCCATGCTAAACCTGGCTGCAAATAAAGCTCCTTTGCGCGTGGTCGACGATCAGCTGGGCTGCCCCACCTATACGCTTGATCTTGCGCGCGCTTGTTCCAGCCTGGTAGAGACAGGTGCATTTGGGATCTATCATGTTACAAATCAAGGTTCCACCACATGGTTTAAGTTCGCGGTTGAGGTTTTCCGGCAGGCCGGTTTGCAGGTAGACGTGGTTCCAATCAGGACTGGGGAACTTTTACGCCCGGCACGCAGGCCGATGAACTCTTGCCTAAATTCTTTCCCTCTGCGGGAAACCGTGGGATACCTTTTACCAGCGTGGCAAGACGCCCTGAGCCGCTTTCTTTTGTACCTCAAGGCTTAGCCAAGGGTTTTCTTTTGAAGTCTTCCAGGAGCCCGTAGAAAGGAGTTAAGATAGTGCGTATCCTAGTCACCGGCGGTGCCGGTTTCATCGGCAGCAACTTCATTCGTTATGTGCTCAGCGCTCACGAAAACTGGTACGTAGTAAATCTAGACAAGCTGACGTATGCCGGTAATCTCGAAAACCTTAGCGACATAGCGCCTGATCCGCGTTATACGTTTGTGCATGGGGATATAGCCGACAAAACCCTCATTACCCAACTTTTAAGTGCTAACACCTTTGACGCCATTGCAAATTTTGCCGCTGAATCCCACGTCGACCGCAGTATCCATGACGCAACTCCTTTCATCGAAACAAACATTCAGGGCACCCACGTACTGCTCGACGCCGCCCGCGCGCACGGCGTGAAGCGCTTTCTTCAGGTGTCCACGGATGAAGTCTATGGAACTTTAGGCTCCGATGAACCTCCTTTCACCGAGCACGCCCCACTCGCTCCTAACAGTCCGTATGCGGCTAGTAAGGCAGCAGCCGACCTGCTGGCGCGCACCTATTACCATACCTTCGGCCTCCCCGTCCTCATTACGCGCTGCTCCAACAACTACGGGCCCTACCAGTTCCCCGAAAAGCTGATTCCGCTGATGATCACTAACGCTCTTGAAGGCCGACCGTTCCCCGTATACGGGGACGGTCTGAACATTCGTGACTGGATCCATGTCCTGGATCACTGCCGGGCCTTGGAAGCAGTGCTCCTTGGCGGCGTGCCAGGCGAGGTTTACAACATTGGCGGCAGCTGTGAACTGACGAACCTCGAAGTGGTACGCAGTATACTACAAACCCTTGACCTACCGGAAAGCTTAATCACCTTTGTGCCTGACCGTCCAGGGCACGACCGCCGCTACGCCATTGACGCCTCAAAGATTAAAGCAGCCCTTGGTTGGAAGCCTCAGTATCGTTTTCAGGAATGGCTCCCGGAAGTAGTACGCTGGTACAAGGAACATAGGGAATGGTGGCAGCGTGTGAAGGCCGGTAGCTACCGGCAGTACTACGCACGGCAATACGAGCAGCGCCTGAACCGTAACGATTTCAAAAGGGATGTGATATAACCCATGAAAGCCTTAGTTCTGGCCGGCGGGCGCGGCACCCGCTTACGGCCTCTAACGTATACAACCGCCAAGCAATTGCTTCCGGTTGCCAACAGGCCGATTCTTTTCTTTGTCATTGATCAAATCGTAGCGGCCGGAATTACCGAAATCGGGATCATCATCTCTCCTGAAACCGGCGGAAGCATCAAAGCGGCGCTGGGGGATGGTTCCCGCTGGGGCGCCAACTTCACTTACATAGTGCAAGAGGCACCTGCAGGCCTGGCCCACGCGGTGATGACTGCCCAACCATTTTTGGAGGCAGCGCCTTTCGTGATGTTTTTGGGCGACAATTTGATTCAAGGCGGCATAAAACAGCTGGTGGCGAGTTTCCGGAATGAGAATGAAGTAGCCGCCTCCATTCTGCTTAAAAGAGTTTCTGATCCCCGGCAATTCGGCGTGGCGGTTCTCGCCGGCGACGGCCACGTTGTTCGCCTTGTTGAGAAGCCCAGTAATCCGCCCAGCGATCTCGCCCTGGTTGGCGTATACGTCTTCTCCGCCGCCATCCACCAGGCTATCGGGCGCATCAAACCCTCGTGGCGCGGCGAGCTGGAGATCACCGACGCCATACAGGAACTGCTGGATGAAGGACTTCCTGTTACGGCCAAAGAAGTATCCGGTTGGTGGCTGGATACTGGAAAGAAAGATGATATACTCGAGGCCAATCGTGTGGTGCTCGATGAATTTGCGGTCCGGCGTATAGAGGGCGAGACCGATGATGCAAGTAAGCTAATGGGCCGCGTGGAGCTACCGCCGGGTGCCCAGGTTCTTAGGAGCACTGTGCGAGGTCCCGTGGTCATTGGACCCGGCACGATTATCGAAGATTCCTTTATCGGTCCTTTCAGCGCCATCGGTGCCGGCAGTACGTTGAAAAACGTCAGCGTCGAGCACTCTGTCATTCTGGAAAACTGCCGTCTCTCGGACGTCGGTCCTATTGAAGACAGCTTAATCGGGCATAACGTCAAGGTCTACCGCTCCACTGGTCATCGCCAGGCCCTGCGCTTGTTGCTCGGAGACAACTCGGAACTAGCTGTCTGAATAAGCATAAGCTTGGTGACGTTGACAGTTGGATCGAACTACACCCCAAGATTAGGGTTGGAGAGTACGAAGCGCCTGATTGCGGAGTCAGGTATCAACTTGTTGCTCTTTTGTATCGAAACGTGTCGAAGCATTCATCAGGTGGAGAACGCTGAAAACGCCTGCCGCAGGTAGGGGCGGCAGGCGTCTTGCTTGATGCGCCATTAGCTCATGGCGCTTCCCCATGTTATGCTGGGACTTTTTGCTCAAACCGAGGGCTACTTAAGGACACGAAGCATGGTTCAGCGGTTGTGCGGCGTCTCTTTCAATTTCCCTCCTTCGCCCCGCGGCCCCAGCACGGTCCACTCCTGGACCGGCATGCTGAAGTTCCAGGGCTTGAGCCAGGCGTTCTTATCCGGATACTGGGCGAAGTACTCGGTGCTGGAGATGGGTGTGCCGCAGGGGTGACCGAAGCGCGCCCAGAATTTCATCTCCTTGGCTAGGCTGGCGGAGGTCACCTTGCCGTCCACGGCGCCGGAGGTCCCGCCGCCCAGTTCGCCGTGACCGCAGAGGGTACGGCGCACGTCCGGGCCGTACTCTTTTTTCATAGCGTCGTAGTGGTCGGCCAGGAACTCTTTACCAAGCTCCACGGTGATCTTCCCGTAGTACTGCTTTTTCAGCTGGTTCCAGCGTTCGAAGCGCCAGTAGGAACCCTCGGGTTTGGTATAGTCGTACGTGGTCTCGCTGCGGATGGCTTCGGTCTGCGGGAAGTTGCAGGAGCCGATGAAACCGCTCTTGGTCCGCTGCACGTCGTACTTCTTAAGGCCCAGGTCCAGGGCCGCGATCTCGTTGTTCTTCGCGTCGCCCACCAACCAGTGGTTGGAGTAGGCGCCGTTGTTCTTCTCCACCATGATCTTAACCCACTCGTCGATGTTGTCGGCGTACTGGGTGGCCTGGCGCGAACGGACGAAAACGGGGATACCGTTCACGTCATACCAGGAGCTCATGCCCGGGTTGGTGGTCTCCGCCACCACCAGGCCGGCCCCGCTCATCAGCCAGTCGCGGCCGCTCCAAATACCGCCCACGTAGGGCTGGTAGAGGATCTCGTGGCCGCTGGTGGGTGTTTCGTGGACGATGATGTTCTCGCCCAGCTTGGCCAGAGCATAGTTGGTCCAGGTGTTGTGACCGAGGATCATCTCGCCGGTGAGCGTGGCCGCGCCGGTGGCAGCAAAGGCGCTGCAGCTTTCCGCCTGCTTGGCCAAGAAAGAGTCGATGGCAGCGTAGATGCCGGGCGTAGCAACGGTGTAGTCGCCGAACTCCTGCGGGATCGGGAGCTTGTTGTTCTTGAGGTAACCCAGGTAGTAGGAGATGTCGTAGCGCGCATTGCTGGCGGTGATGTCCCAGATATCCACCTCGTAGCCGCGCGTCTGCACCCCGGCCACGATCCCCTCCAGCTGCCGTTGGTATTCGTGCGGCACCTTGTTCCAGATCATTTTCTCCGCTATGCTGCGGTAGAGCTGCCACGGCTGGTTGTCCTGGGCGTAATAGTCCTTGAGCAGGGCAATGGATTGCTCGATCTCCGGCCCCATGTAAAACCCGTACTGGAACCCCCGGGCGAAGGGCTCACCCTCGATGTGGAGGAACCACCAGCCATCTTCTTGGTAGCGGTAGGAACCTTTGAGGAGCTCGAACAACGTCTCCGGTTCCAGCGGATAGAGTGGTTTCGCCAGGCCCACCAGTGGAAGAAGTAGCATAACAACAAGCACGCCGACGGCCACCAGTTTTTGTCCCCACTTCCAACGCAGCACGTGAATGCCCTCCTTCAAAGTAGAATCGTACGGACCAGGCGCCTTTGTCTTACGTCTTCTTGTTTCTTCTTGGGTTTACTTTTGGCCGTTTCCCCACGGTGGGAGCTTTTTGTCCCAATCGAGGGCGTTGTACTTCTTAAGGACCTGTAAGAGCTCTTTGATGTCGATGGCGTCGCGGGTGTTGCCGTCGCGGCCGACCACGGTGGTGGCCTTGAGCAAAGAGTTGAGCACGGCTTCCTCGGTAGCCTCAACGGTAGCCAGAAAGAGGGCGGACATGGAGTCGTTGCTGACGACTTCGCTCTTGATGGTGAGGCCGGAGCTGTGCGGGATGCGCTGGGCCGTGGAGAACGCGATGAAGAAATCCCCGGAGCCGTTACTGCTGTAAAACCCGGTGCGGGCCAGGCCGAGTCCTACGCGTTTCGCCACCCGTTCGAGCTGACGTTGATCGAGCGGGGCGTCGGTGGCCACTACCACCATCACCGAGCCGCCGGGGTCCTGCGGCTCCGGGAGGCTGTATGGGAAGTATTTGCTAAAAGAGTAGCGGCCCAGTTCGCGCCCGACGGGAGCGCCGCCCACGGTGAGCACCCCGTCGAAGTTCGTCTGCACCAGCACCCCCACGGTGTAACCGCCCAGCTCTGCCGGCAGCACGCGGGACGCCGTGCCGATACCGCCCTTCCAGCCCATGCAGGAGCTCCCTGTCCCGGCGCCTACCGCCCCCTCCTCCACCGGCCCGGAGTGGGCGTTCTCCAGGGCCTGGAAGACGTCCTCTTTGCGCACGTGCCGCCCCTGGATGTCGTTGAGGAAGCCGTCGTTGACCTCGCCCACCACCGGATTCACAGTGCCGGTGCGGATGCCGATCTCTGGGTTTTGTTTGAGCGACCATTCGATGACGGCGTCGGCCACCAGCGGTACGTTGAGGGTATTGGTAAGAACGATGGGTACCTCCAGCGTGCCGAGCTCGTTCACCTGTTGCAGGCCGGTAGATTTGCCGAAGGCGTTGAGAACAAAGGCAGCGGCGGGCACCTTTTCTTGAAAGAGATTCCCCTCGTGCGGGATGATGGCCGTAACGCCGGTGCGCACCGGCCCTTGGCCCGGCACCAGCTTGCCCTCGCCCTCGATGAGAGCGGTGTGCCCCACTTTAACACCTTTGACGTCGGTTATGGCGTTATACTGCCCTGGCTTGAAAACACCGGTGACAATGCCGACGTCCCTGGCGCGCGGCCTCGCCGGCGCGGCTGAGGCCACCAGCGGAAGAACCAGCATGATGACCACCACGCCGACGGCCGCCCATCTCCGTCCCCAACACACCATCTGGAATTCCTCCTTTGCAGTGGAATCGCAGGGTTCTCCATTCCCATAAAGTTACAGTATGAGTATATGAGTTCCAGCGTAAAAAATGACCCGAGGAAGATCCGGGTCGTACGCCAGGCCATCATAGGTTGCATTGAGGTTAGAAAAGAAATCGGGTGCCGAAGAAACATCGGGATCCCGAGCAAACGCTGGGAGTGCCTGCCGCGGTCAAAGGCAGCGGGCGCCGCACACGGGAAGCGACTGCGAAAGAGCTCTTACCCTGCCCATGTCCGATTACGAGGACGCCCTGCTGGCTGCTTGTGCCAAACGCAACCGGCTTGATCTGATAATCACCCGTAATCTCAAGGACTTTACGGGATCGCCCGTCAAAGCAATGGCTCCCGATGCTTTCCGTGCCGGCTTTAGAGAATGACGGCTTAACCACCTCACCTGGTTGGGCGGTTTTTCTGCTGTAAGTATACCCACCACCATACGTCCGAAACTTAACAACTCGGGGCGGCGGCAGTGCCCCGAGTTGGTTTTTTTGCACGGTTGAGCCTTACCTCAGTTGGTTTTCGAGCGTGCTCAGGAGCTGGTCCAGCTGCTTGAGCTGCGAGACGGCGTTGTTCTCGGCGTTGGCGAACTGGTTGAGTTGATTAGCCGCTTGGGCCTCTTTGGCAGCGGTCGCCTGATAGTTCGGCGAACGCGCGTTGGAGAGGACCTGCTGGTTGGCCTTCTCGTCCTGGGCCAGCCGCTGGGCCGAGCGCACGTTGGTCGCCTCGCTCCGCTGCAACTGCCCCACGATCTGGCGCATCTGGCTGATGGTCTGGCGCGCCTGGTTGGTGTTTGCCGGCACGTGTCTCACCTCCTTCAGGGTTAGTCTTCCCCGTAAGGAGGCCGTTTAAAGACGAGGCGCTTATTCGTAGCGGGTGGTGGATTTCTCCGCAATGTAATCGAGGAGCCGATTGAGGAGGAGCGTAAGATCGCCTAGCTCATTTTGGATAATGCCCCACATCTCCCTTTCATCGAGACGGGCGTAATCATGCACCAGTCGGTTGCGGTACCCTGCCATTCCACGGAACTTATGCGTCAAATCGGGTTCAAGGACGCCGCCCCTTTCCAGGAGGTCAAAGATATCCCTATAATTGGCTGGGTTACCTAGGCCCGCTTTCACCACCGCCGAGGTCTAGAACGGCCTGTAAAGCTCGACGTAGGTGATGTTCGGCAATGGCAAAGTTGTCCGGATTTCCTGCAAACTCTTCCCAGGATAAAGACGCCAGACTCTTCAGGCGAGCAATAGAGGCCTGAATCAGCTGCGTGTGATCTGCCACAAGCTGTTCGTTAAACATGTTGTGTTGCCGCCCCCTCCTTTGCTGCTTCTAGGATCTCCCGGAAGTTCTGTTCGTACATGGGCTTAAGGTCCAGATAATCGCGGACAATGATGTCTTCCGCGTCCGTACGGGCGTCGAAGCTGGACTCATAGAGAACCCGCCCGGTATGGATAATTTCAAACTGCAGCGGCAGGCGCACAGCATTGACCACTACCAAATCCACCTGCCGGTTAGCAATTCTTTGTAAGCGGTCGATTATGTCAAAACGCTCAAGCGCCGATAACGCCTTGCCCTCCGGCAGCAGCACTGCCAAGTCGATATCGCTGTCCGGCCGCACCTCTCCGGTGGCCTGGGAACCAAAGAGGTAGATCGCCACCGGCGCAAGTCCGAGGAGTTCCGAAGTAAGACGCTTAAGAATAGCGTCCAGATCTCCACTGGTCTCTGTCACAGGGTACACCCTCCCCCTTGGGATGGTCTTGGTCTTACGTGATGCAGAAACACAAAGACCCAATTTGAGCATAGCAGTAACGGGATCTGCTGTCAATGTTTGGGATCACCCCGCCCACTCAGATTAAAGGGCACCTGGGAAGAGTTCCCAGGTGCCCGGCACCACAGTTCAGTCTTCCGGCACGGCCGGAAGGGTGAACCAAAAGGTAGAGCCGCGGCCGACCTCGCTCGTAACACCCACTCGGCCCCCGTGGGTCTCGATGATTTCCTTGGCGATGGCGAGCCCCAGACCGGTCCCGCCCAGGGCGCGGGACCGGGATTTTTCTACGCGGTAAAAGCGTTCCCAGATGTGGGGAAGGTCCTCCGCCGGAATGCCGGGCCCCTGGTCCTCCACTGCCACGGTTATGTTCCCGGTCGCAGAAAAAGCCCTGAGGCTGATCGTGCTGCCGGGTGGGGAGTAACGAATCGCATTGGTCAGGAAGTTGACAAGAACCTGCTCGACACGGTCCTCATTGGCCAGAAGGAACGGCAGGTCGGGCGGAACATCCTGTTCCACTGTGAGACTTTTCGCAGAAACTTGCTCACTGAGCTTAAAGAGGACGCGCCCAAAGAGGTCGGCGACATCCACCGCATTCAGATCCCATTTGGGTTGCCCCGACTGCAGGAGAGAGAGCTCCAGGATATCGTTGATTAAGGCTTTCAGGCGCAAGGTTTCCTGATAGATCACTTCAAGGTACTGCTTCGGATCGCGAGTCACTTCGTCCAGCAGGGCCTCAACAAAACCCTGGATGGCGGTAAGCGGGGTGCGCAGCTCGTGCGACACATTGGCCACGAAATCCCGCCGCAGCTGGTCCACCTGCTTGAGCTCCGTAACGTCCTCCAGCACGGCCACTGCGCCGCTCACCGCCTCCCCCGGTTCCACCAACGGTGTGACGTGTGTTATGACACAGGTCTTGCCATCGTTCAGCACGAGTTCACCGCTCCGGCTTTCTTTGCACTTAAGTACATCGGCGAACAGCTCGGCCAGTTCCGGGCAGCCCAGGGAGCCGATTGGGGCCCCTTGCAGGACAGCACCGCATGCCGTCCCCAGGTTTCTCGCCACGCCGGGATTGGAAAAAAGGATACGGCCTTCTTGATCGACGGCGATCACTCCTTCGCTCATGTTGGCCAGGATGTCCTCTATTTTTCTTTTCTCTTGTCTGAGGGCGCCGATGGTGCGATCCAGAGCAACCGCCAGGTCATTGAAGTTCTGCGCGAGTTGCCCCACCTCGTCGTGAGAGGTTACCGGTACCTGTTGCTTGAAGTTCCCCTCCGCCATGGCCAAGCTGATACGGCCCATTTCTTTCAAAGGACGGGAGATGGAACGGGAAAGATAAAAGCCGAGCAATGTCGCAAAGAGCACGGCGATTCCGGCGGCGCTTACAATGAGGCGCTGCACCGCTCTGATGGTCGCGGCGATATCGGCCAGGGGTGTAAAGATAACGAGCGCGCCCATCACCTCGCCCTGGTCCTTCAGGGGGATCACAGCCCGCAGAATGTCTTGCCCGAAGGGACTTGCAGGTACGCGCCCGCTGGCAGGTTCCCCCCGCAAGACCTTCAAGCTGGTCGCCGGGTCAAGGAGCGGCGGCGGCCGGCCCGGCGGCCTTGGGTCGGCGCCGGGGGCCAGATCCGCCCGCTCCAGCACCACCAACCGGCTCCCGGGAAGGTTACGGAGGTGGCTGCCCCACACGCGCAGGTTTTCGCGCGCGGTGCCGATGGAGGTCTGCAGAGCCTGCGCCACTTGCTGGCCCTGTTGGAGCAGTTCTTTTTCTTTGACCGAGTAATAGAAGCCGGCGAAAAGGCGCGACGTGGTTATGCCCACCGCCAGCAGGGTTACGAGAGCGACAGCCAAGTATGACAGGAGGAGTTTCCCGAAAAGGGTGCGCGGCGACTTGAGTCTCATGCCTAGTGCCACCCTCAGTTTTGGTTTACTTCAAACTTGTAACCCTTGCCCCAGATGGTTTTTATGTAGGAGATCCCGGCGGGGCGAAGTTTTTCGCGCAGACGGCGGACATGGGTATCCACCGTGCGCGCATCGCCGAGATACTGGTACCCCCAGACAGACTCGAGCAGCTGCTCGCGGGTGAATACGCGCTCCGGCCGGGAGGCCAGGAACCAGAGGAGTTCAAACTCCCGGGGGGTCAGCTGGACCTCCTCACCCGCCACCTCCACCCGGTTGGCGGCTTTATCCAGCATAAGCTGCGGGTAATTGAGGACCTCACGCTGCGCCTTGCCGGCCCCTTGGGCGCGGCGCAGAACCGCCTTGACCCGTGCCACCATTTCGCGGGGACTGAAGGGCTTGGAAATGTAGTCGTCCGCCCCGAGCTCGAGACCCAGCACCCGGTCAAATTCCTCCGACTTTGCTGTGAGCATGATGATCGGCGTGGAAGAGCTTTTGCGAACCTCCTTGCAGATCGCCCAGCCGTCTACTTCCGGCAGCATGATGTCCAGGAGGATAAGATCATACCGGCCCTGCTCCAGCTTCGCGAGCGCCTCACGACCATCGTGGGCTGTTTCCACAGTAAAAGATTCTTTTTCGAGGTAAACGCGCACCAGATCACAGACCGGCTGCTCATCCTCCACTACCAGGATCGTGGTCAAAGCAGCCACCTCCCGTCTCTCGTAATTCCACATAAAGCAGCTGAATCCTCTAGACATAATGGGCGAGGGAGAGTTTTCTCCCTCGCCTGCGTTAACGGAGTTAGGACTGGGAAGAGGTACCGGACGAAGGCGCGTCGGTTGGAGGCGCACCGAATCCGCCCCTCCCGTGAGGTCCGCGCCCGCCGCCGAAACCGCCGAAGCCGCCGAAACCACGCAGGGACTTCGCCTTTTCCAGCTGTTCAGCCGTGAGGATGGACTCAAACTTCTTTTGGTACTCTTGGGTGACTTGCTGCAACTGGGTCCGGAGGTCGCTCACCTCTTTGGTCTTGGCGTCCACAGTCGCCTGGTCGGGGTTTTTCTCCCACCGGAGCTGCCGAAGCTCAAACACGGCGTCCTGCAGCTTGGCTCTCAAGTCCTTAGTTCCCTCATACATTTCGCGCTGCAGGTCTTGAATCTTCTGTACCTGCTCGTCGGTAAGCCCCAGCTCAGCGGCCGGACGCGCAGCACCGGGGAGGGAACCGCGCCGAGACTTAACCTTTTCCAGCTGCTCAGGCGTGAGGATGGACTCAATTTTCTGCCGGAACTCCTGGGTAGATTGCTGCAACTGGGTCTTCAGATCCTGGATTTGCTTCACCTGCTCATCCGTAAGCCCCAGGTCGGCCGCCAACTTTGTAGGATCGGCGGCGATTCTGCCGCCGAAGCCCCAGGGCGCGGCGGCCGCCAGCTGAGCGACGCCCAGGACCAGCGCCAGGGTGAGCGTCAGCCACACGGCTTTCTTTTTCATCCTCGCTTCGCTCCTTTACCGTAAGTATCGCAGGACGGTTGCTGGTTACGCCAGTCGAGTTCGAACAGCTCGCCTCCTTTTCCTCAGCCTGGGGGCGGCCACCGGTGAACCGCCTTCGAGACTTATTGTAGCCGGCGTTTGTGACGATTCTGTGACCAAGGTGTGAGGGAACGTCGAACTTTCACGGGGAATTACGTTCGGTTTTCGGAAATGGTTTGATCACAATTCGTTCACAAATTTAGGATAGAATTACCACATGAAGATGAACTTCCGGAGCGGCCACTGCTGCGGATTTCGCTTTTCGGAAAAGGTTTCATCACCATTACTTCACAAATTCCAGAATAGAATTAGGCGAGGCAAGGCAACGGAAGGAGGGCCGGCTTGAGGAAGGCGAAGGAGCGGCGGTTGTGACTGTTTCCGGCAGCCACTGTAGCCAAGAGCGAAAACATAACTATGAGGTGAGGAGCTTGCAGGTCAAATCCCGTACTTTCGTTTTCATAGGCACAGGTTTAGTTCTCGCGCTGCTGGCCGGATACGCGGGCCTTCATTTGCTTGGACGGCCTAAGGCCAGCGCTCAGCAAGCCGCCAAGACGGTTCAGGTCAGCCGTGGAGCCATTGAGGTCGCGGTCAGCGGCAGCGGCAACGTGGCTTTTGCTGAGGATGTCCAGCTTAAGGCCCAGGCCTCTGGGAAGGTGGTTCAGGTATTGGTAAAGGACGGTGAGCAAGTCAAGGCCGGGCAGACCCTCTTTGTTCTGGAGAACAGCTCGCTGGAGCTGCAGCGCGAACAGGCGCAAAGCACTGTTGATAATCTGAGTACCGAGTTGGAGCAACTCCAAAAAGACATGGCAGCGCTGCGCGTAACAGCGCCGCAGGCGGGCAGAATCACCGCCATAGCCGTCGGCGAAGGAGATAAGGTTACCGAAGGGGCCTCGCTTGTGACGCTGGTCGATGACGCCACCTTCTCCGTCACCGTTCCGTTCCTGAAGCCGCAGCGCGATCAGATCACAGCCGGTCAGGCGGCCGAGGTTTTCCTGCCCGATTTCCTAAGTTCTCTGCACGGCAAAGTAGTAAGGGTAAGCGGGAGCGGGCAGCCGGGCACCGGCGGGACGGTGGTCTATCCCGTAACTGTAGAATTCGCCAATCCCGGTGCCCTGACGGAGGGCGTCAAGGCCACCGTCACCGTTCAAACCAAGCAGGGCCCGGTGGAGGCGCTGGAAATGGGGACGGCCGCGCCCAAAAAAGTCGCGGAGGTCCGCAGCGCCGTCGCCGGCGAAGTAAAGGCGGTCGGCGTAGAGGTCGGTGACAAAGTGCAGCCGGGGCAGCTTCTTGTAAAGCTTGCCAACGATGACCTGCCCAACCAGCTGGCCCAAAAACAAGACAGCTTGTCCCAGGCGAAGCTCAACCTGGCCACCCAGAACGACCAGCTGGCGCGGCTTACGGTAACCGCCCCGATAAGCGGCGTCTTTCGTGAGGTGCAAGAGACGCAGAGCAGCGATGGAACCGTGCTGGGTCCTGTACAGGTCGGCGATGAACTGAAGCCCAATGACCTCCTCGGGCGGATAGTCAACAACTCCAGCTACGAAGTAGTCGTCAAGATCGATGAGCTCGACATCAGCCAGGTCCAGCTGGGACAAAAAGCGGAGATAACGGTGGACGCCCTGCCGGGGCAGACCCTGCAGGGGACGGTGACCCAAATCGCGGAGGAAGGTACCGTACAGAACGGAGCCGCAGTCTACCCGGTAACGCTCACCCTCCCGCCGACACCCGGCCTCAAAGCCGGAATGACTGCCAATGCGCGCATTCTGGTGGCGGCCAAGGATAACGCACTCCTTCTCCCCGTCGAGGCGGTGCAGGACCGGAACGGACGCTTCTTTGTGGCCCTGCCTGCGGCCACAGAATCAACCCAAGGAAAACAGGGCAGACGGCAGGAAATCAAGGTCGGCCTGCACAACGAGGCTTTTGTCGAAGTGCTCGAAGGTCTCCAGGAGGGCGATACGGTGCTGCTGGCCCAGACCAGCACGACCCCGGCTAAGCAAGAAAACAGCGCGCGCCCCCCAATGCCGGGGATGATGCCGGGCGGATTCGGTGGCTCTCGTCCCCGCGCGTAGGGAGGCGGAAGATAGATGATCGAGCTCAAGAACATAACCAAGACATACCGCATGGGCAAAATCAGCGTTGACGCGCTACGAGGCGTCACACTTTCGGTTGCGGCCGGCGAGCTGATGGCCATCGTCGGCCCCTCCGGCTCCGGCAAGTCGACGCTGATGAACATCTTGGGCTGCCTGGATGTGCCGACGAGCGGCGAGTACTGGCTGGAGGGAAAAGAGGTCGGGAAGCTGGCAGACAATGAGCTTGCCCGGCTGCGCAACCAAAAGATCGGTTTCATCTTTCAGAGGTTTAACCTGCTGCCTCAACTCACTGCCTGGGAAAACGTTCAGGTGCCGCTCCTTTATGCCGGCGTCGGGCTCAAAGAGCGGAGGGAACGGGCCGCCGAAGCGCTCCGCCAGGTCGGGCTGGGTGAGCGCCTGCACCATCGTCCGAACGAGCTTTCCGGCGGTCAGCAGCAGCGCGTAGCCGTCGCCCGGGCGCTGGTAACGCGCCCGTCTTTCCTCTTGGCGGATGAACCGACCGGTAATCTTGACTCTCGCGCCGGGCGGGAGATCACGGAGCTTCTCTTTGCACTAAACAGCAACCGTACCACTGTTATCGTAGTCACCCACGATCAGGCGCTGGCCCGGCGCTTTCCCCGGCTGATCGCCATCCAAGACGGGGAAGTAGTTAAGGAGGAGGCAAGCTGATGGAATTCGTCACGGCAGTTTCCCTGGCCTGGGAAGGCATTGTGAACAATAAACTGCGTTCTCTCCTGACCATGCTGGGGGTGATCATCGGCGTCGCTTCCGTAATTTCTATGGTCGCCATCGGCGCCGGCACGAACGAACAGGTTACCCAGCGCATCCAGTCGCTTGGCTCCAACCTGCTCACCGTTCAGGTCGGGGGACGGGGTGCTGCGACTTCGCTGCGCTACGATCAAGTCATGGCTCTCAGCGAGCTGGCGCACGTAAGCGCCGTAGCTCCGGCCGTAACAGGAAGCGCCACCGTCAAGTACGGTAACAAGTCCCAGGATACCTCGATCGAAGCAACCAACGCTGATTATGCCTCCGCCCGCAACGTAACCGTTCAAAGCGGCCGCTTTCTCTCTGCGCTGGACATCACGTTCCACCACAAGGTTGCTTTGGTAGGAACAGAGGTGGCACAAGAGCTTTTCGGGAACACCAACCCGGTGGGGCAGCGCCTGCTTGTTAACGGAATCGAGTTCACCGTAGTAGGGCTCTTGGAGTCGAAAGGTGGAAGCGGCGGTATGTCCTTGGACAACCGTGTGCTCATTCCGCTGACTTCTGCCAACCTGGTCCTGGGAGGTCAGAACATCCGCACCATTTACGTACAAGCGGATTCGCCCGGGACTGTGGATGAGGTGGAAGCGGCCGTGAGCGACTGGCTGCTCAAGCGCTTTCGCGATGAAGACGCCTTTAGGGTTTTCAACCAGGCCGACATGCTGGCGACGGTGAACGAGGTCACCAAGTCGTTTTCTCTGATGCTGGGCGGGATTGCCGGGATTTCCCTTCTCGTCGGCGGCATCGGCATCATGAATATCATGCTGGTGTCCGTCACCGAGCGCACCCGCGAGATCGGGATCCGGAAGGCCCTGGGCGCCAAACGGCGGGATATCCTGAACCAGTTTCTCGTTGAGTCCATGGTGCTCAGCGGCAGCGGCGGGGTCCTGGGGCTGGGTGCGGGTGTAGCTTTTTGCTTCGCCCTGGAGCGGCTCTTCCAGATTCCGACACGCCTGGCTGTTTTGCCGGCGGCCGTAGCCTTCGGCTCCGCCGTCCTGGTCGGCGTGTTCTTCGGGCTCTACCCCGCCCGCCGCGCGGCCGACCTGAACCCCATCGACGCCCTGCAGTATGAGTGATCCTGGCCCCGGCTCGCGAGACTTGATCCTGGTTTTCCAGGTGCCTGGCACCACGTTAGCACCGTGCTGGCCGGCCACTGTACCGGTTTCTCCGCCAGCTGCGCCCTCGCCCAGGCTTTGGGCAGTCGGCTTACTCCTCGGGCCGGCGGGTCCGTACTTACCGTCTAACCCCTTACGCGGCAAAACAGAACTAATGCGGTGAACAGCCTGTTGCGCTGATTTGAGGGGAATGCTAAAGTAAGAATACAGACGTGATTCGCAAGGGAGGACCCTCACATGCCACGATACAGAGGTGTTGTGCGTGGAAACGTGGTCGTACTTGAAGAAAAAGCAAACCTACCGGACGGAATGCCGGTCCTTGTAGAAGTACGAAAGGCAAACGATCACAAGGTCAGATCCAACCAGGATCCTTTTCTCGACGTAGATGCTTGGGCTCCACTTCCTTCCCAAGATACGCCGACCGACCTTGCGCGCAACCACGATCATTACTTGTACGGCTGCGAAAAAAATGGCTAAGAGCGCAGTCTTTGTGGACACGGCCGGGTGGTTGGCGTTGGTCAACCGACGCGACCAGCTTCATGAACTGCTGCAGTATGAGTGATCCTGATCCGGGCTCAGGCGACCAGATCCTGGCTTGCCGGCTGCCGGGTACCTCCGCCACTGCAACGACACATCGCTTCCAGTCCCCGGAAGAGAAGGATTCGCATGGTAGCAAAAACCGCCCCGAGAAGGGCGGCTTTTGTTTGCAGGATACATACGCGAGAAAACCCGATGCCGGACCTTAAGGCTGCGGAGCAGCCGGTGCCGGGGTGGGTACCGTGCCCAACGGTTGTTCGGAGCTTGGCTCACCGGGGGAAACGGTATTCTCGGGCAGCTCTAGCTCGGGTGCCTCGAGAACCTCGGCCGGCACTTCAAGCTTAAGGTTCGGGTCGTAGGTGTACTCGTCGGTCTGCATGCTCATCTGCAGGGCCTGGATGGGAATTTCCTCGCCCTGGAACTTGGGTGCATAGGTGATCACCATGCTGTACTCGGCCTTTTTGGTCAGGTAGTCAGCGGCACCCACGTAGGTGATGCCCCAGAAGGAGAAAGAGTCGATCATCTCGGTGGCCTGGGCCAGAGACTTTTGCATCTCCTCCGCGCCGGCGAATTGCCCCAGGGCCGCGCTGAGGAACTTCTGGAAATCGTCCACGCGACCGTAGAAGGCGATTTCGTAGACCTTCTGCCCGTCAACCTCGGTGGTACCGAGGAGCTTATAATGGAGGTAGTCCTCCATGCCGGGCGGGATCACCTCGGTTTGTTGCTGGGCCTGCTTCAGGATTTGGCCGAGGTCTGGCATCAAGCCCTTCGGATACCGGAACCAACCGACCTTGCCAGTTTTCGGATCCGGGAGCTTTTGGTACATCTCGCCGTCGGCCAGGTACATTTCGGTAGTCATGGCCTGCTCTTTGCCGTCGGGGAGGATCATTTTGACCGTGCTGGTCTGGTGAATCCGGTCCGGGAGCACCACTTCCTGGGTGATCTGCATGCTGGGCGCGATGCTCGGTAGCTCATCAGCGCCTTCAGCCCCCGGCCGCGGGATCAGCTTCATGCTGCCGCTCATAGCAGCGCGCATGGCCTTGATCTCTTTGCTGCGGGCCTGGCTCTTTTTCATTATGTCCAGCACGTCTTGGTCGGTGGTGAAGACCTGGCTGAGGAAGGCCGCGCCCTCTTTCTCGCTCAAGGTGGCCGCCGGGTCGCCGCTCACCAGCCCCTCCCGGCTCAGCCAGGCGTAGAGGTTGTAGCCCCAGTGGCCGGGCTCAAGCTGGGCCGCTGTTTCCTGCGGCGGCAGCACGTCGTCGGTAAGGCCCAGGGTGCGCCCCACCAGCGCCACCGCCTCCACCCGGGTGATGGGCTGCTCGAGGTCCAGCCCTGCGCCGGGGGCGCCTTTCATAATGCCCTTTTGCGCCAGGAGGTCCGCCCCTTGGCCTGCCCGGCCAATGCCGCTCGCCTGAACCAGCAGCTGGGCGAACTCGCCGCGCGTCAGTACCCCGTCGGGCTTGGCGACAGCCTTCAAGAGGTCGGCCTGGCTGGGAGCCGCCGCCGCCACGCCGCTCAGGCTGAGGAGCGCTGCGCTCACCACCAGGGCCACCAGGCGCTTAACCCTTCTTGATCTGGAATTCAACCGGAACGCCTCCTTTGCTGCCTTTTCCCTACCTTTAGAGACCGTCCGGCGCCCGTGCAGGACGCCGTATGACACAGGTACCACCTCCTTACTCCTCAAGCCGCAGTCCAGCCTCTCTCCTCCGCGTACAGAGCGCGGCCGACAAGATGTGTGGGACCATAAAGTGCCGTTTCCCTACCGCTGGATACTGCCGGCACCCGCGCAGGGCGCCCTAAGGCCGAAGATATCACCTCCCCCCAGGGTAGAGCCCCAGCCCTACGCCAGGTCTTTGCTGCGGAAAACGCGCTGGGCCGCAAGCGCCAGGCCGGCATACACGGCCGCCGCCGCCACCGGTAGCAGCCAGTAGAAATCAAAGGCCGAGGCCAGGTGCCTTTTCAGCCGGAGGAGCACCACCCGCGCGCTGTCAGGGAAAAAAGCAGGCAGCAGGAACAGCAGGGGCAGCAGGTACACATAAGTGGCGCGCCGGTAACCCCAAAGGAAAAAGGCGAAGAGAAACAGTCCTTCCATCACCAGCCCCACCGACACCAGGCCGGTAAGCGCCGCCGGCAACATGGAAATGTCGGCCGGCGAGCTCAGCCAGGGTAGGGCCTGCACTGCCTTAGCCGCACCGGCTAGGAGGAACACCGGAACCACAGTAAGGACAACGGCCGTCAGGAATTTGGCCGTTACAATGGTCTCCGCCCGCACGGGCAGGGCACGCTGTAAACTAAGCCCGTCATTCGTTTCCTCCTCGTAACAAACACGGCCGACGCACACGTACGGGATCATGAAGCTCCACGCTCCCACCATGGAAAGCCAGTCTTTGCCGTGCCCAAAACCCAGCATGGATGCCATGGATATGCCGAGGAGCAGCAGATAGATGAATAAGGTCGAGCGCAGGATCTTGAAGTCCTTCCCCACCAGGGTCCACATATAAGGTTCTTCTCCTCCCTTTTTCTTCTTGGACAACCCACCACGAGGAAAGCGCACTTACGGGATACGGTGCGCCACTTCCGCCAGGAGCAGGCCCTCCAGGTCCAAGGGACGCACCTCCGCCTGTCCGGCGAGGTCAGGGCGCTTGGCCGTAAGGTCCCGGTAACTCCCCGTCACTCCCAGGCAGCGCTCCCCCTCTTGGGCCCAGGTTTTGAGCCAGGGTTTAAGCTCGCTGAGGAGGGCTGCCGGGAAGGCTAAGCTCTTCCAGTCGGCCAGCAGGTCGTCCTTTTCCCGGCAGAGGACGAGCTGACCGGCGCAGAGCACCGCCACGTAGTCGGCCACCTTAGCCACATCCTCCAGGAGGTGGGTGGAGAAAAAGACGGCGCGCCGCTCGTCCTGGATCACGCCCAGCATCTCTTGCAGAACTTCCCGCCGGACGATGGGGTCGAGCCCGGCCATGGGTTCGTCCAGGATGAGGACCTCCGGATGGTGAGCCAGGGCCAGAGCAAGGGAGAGCTTAGCGCGCGTGCCCTTGGAAAGCTGCGTGATGTTCTTGCGCGCCGGCACCTGAAACTTTGCCAATAGCTTGCGGCAGAGCTCATCGTCCCAGCCCCGGTAAAAGCGGGAGTAAAAGCGCGCCGTCCACTCCGGCGTGGTGTTTCGGTAAAAAGGGTGGGTCTCCGCCACGTAACCGACGCGCTGGTGCAGGGCCACCTCATCGCGCCGCGCATCCAGCCCCAGGATATGCACCTCCCCGCCGTCCGGGTGCACGAGGTTCAGAAGACACTTGATGGTGGTACTTTTCCCGGCCCCGTTCGGCCCGATGAAGCCCATGATGAAGCCGGAAGGCAGGGTAAAGGAAAGCGGGCCCAGGGTGAAGCCGGGAAAAGTCTTGGTGAGGCCGGCCACTTCGATAGCCGCGGTCATAGGTTGACATCCCCTCCCTGTAGAGCACGCTCGAAGAGCGCTGCGATCTCGTCGTTGCTGAGGCCGAGCTTCCGCGCCTCCGCTACCGCTGCCGCCAGCCGGTCGGCGGCCGCGGCGCGTGCGGCCTCTTTAGCCCGGTCCAGGCTGAGCTGGGCCACGAAGGTCCCCAGCCCCGGGCGTGTGGCGATGAGCCCCTGGCGCTCCAGCTCCAGGTAGGCACGGCGCGTGGTGATGACGCTGGTGGTGAGCTGCTGCGCCAGCTCGCGAATGGAGGGAAGCGGCTCGCCGGGAGCAAGCCGCCCGGTGAGAATAAGGCGCCGGAGCTCGCCGACAATCTGCTGGTAAAGCGGCTCCGGGTTTTCGTTTGAAACGCGTAGCAGCAAACAACCACCACCTTTCGCGCCGCACACCTGCCACCTCCTCCGACCCGGGCTCGGGCTCGTTGCAGCGGGCCTGCGTACTGTATATATCAACTATATACAGTATAAACACACGCACTTCTCATGTCAAGCCTTCGGGGTCAGGTATCAACTTCTCATCGTTTCTCTCAGCTCTGCGAAAAACAACTGCCTACCAAGAGCTGAGAAGGCTCGGCCCTGCAAGATAACATCGTCGCCGAAAGAGACAATGGTCTCTTCATTCGTGGCGTTAGTTGCATTATACAATACTTGTATGATACAATAACACCGGGTGAACAACAATGCACTCAAAACCTTTAGAACCCTTAGCCAGGGAACTGCGCCAATTGCTGGCCGAACTGAGCCGGGTCACGCAGCTCGTGGAAAAAAGCGAAGTCGGCTGCTGCGGCCTGACCCTCGCCCAGTGTCACCTGCTGCTTGTGGTGGCTCAGGGTGAAGGCGGGGGGACAGCGCCGAGCGATGTCGCAACCACACTAGGGCTGGATCTGAGCACGGTAAGCCGCGTGGCTGACGGGCTGGTCCGGCAGAACTTGCTCGTGAGGGAGGTGGACCCGGCCGACCGCCGTCGCAACCTGCTCTTCCCCACCGCAGCTGGCAAAGAACTGGTGCGGTTCATAAACCAGGGTATGAATACCTACGCACGCACGGTGCTCGAGCAGATCCCGGCGGACAAGCGGTTCGCCGTGCTGGAGAGTCTCTATTTGCTCATCGCCGCCCTACGCAAAGCCAAAGGAGGGTGCTGCTGTGAATGATTCCGTGAAGAATGCCGTCCGCACCAAGTACGCCCATCTGGCCCGACAGGCCCTGTCCGGTTCGACCTGCAGCTGTTGTTCTTCCCCGGATTTCAGTTGCTCCGCTTATACGGCCGCAGAAACGGCCGGCCTGCCCGCGGGGCTTGCCCAGTCCTCCCTGGGCTGCGGCAACCCTACCGCCTTGGCCGGTTTGCGCCCGGGTGAAGTGGTCCTCGATTTAGGGAGCGGGGCAGGTCTGGACGTCTTGCTCGCCGCCCAGCGGGTGGGACCGGAAGGCAAGGTATACGGCCTGGACATGACCGACGAGATGCTGGAACTCGCCCGCCGCAACCAGCGCGCAAGCGGGATCAGCAACGTGGAGTTCATGAAGGGTGAAATGGAAAACATACCCCTTCCGGACAACCACATCGATGTGATCATGTCCAATTGCGTGATCAACCTGGCGGCAGATAAGGCCGTCGTCCTTAAGGAGGCTTATCGCGTGCTGAAGCCGGGTGGACGCTTGGCCATCTCGGATATGGTGTGGCGCCGCGAGGTACCCCACTGGCTGCGCGAGCAGGTGGAGCTCTGGGCCGGCTGCGTCGCCGGTGCCCTTACCGAGGCGGAGTACCGCCGGCTGCTGGAAGAAGCGGGATTTACGGACGTGAAACTGGAGGTAACCCACGTCTTTAGTGAGGCCGACCTCCCGGTAGGTCACCTGAGTGAAGAGACCACAGAGCAACTCGCCCCGTATGCAGGTTCGCTGGTGAGCGCCTTCGTGCAGGCACGGGCACGGGGTCAGGTATAAACTTCTCATCGTTTTTGTCAACTCTGCGAAAGAACAGCTGTCGGGCCCACCACGGGCCCTCATTTATTTCCAGCAAGGGGCCCTCGACGCGGGACAACAGGTGCCGGTCACCCGGGCTTTTTTACCAGATACCTCCAGCCGCGCATTAGCTTGATGAGGTTAACCTCGGGCCGCGCCAGAAAGCGCACAGGCAGTACTGAAGTACCGAGGCCGCGGTTGACGTAGAGGTGGGTCTTTTGCACCCGGTGAAGGGCAGCCACGTAACGCGGCGGGTAGGGCTGTTCAAGGAACAACAAACTGTTCCTTCCCCTCATTATTTGCTCGGAGCAGGTATAGAATCTGTTCCTTTTTTTTGCGCGGCGGCCTAGCTACAAACAAAGGTTTAAAAAGCGGCTCAAGCGGCTGCCATTCCCACTCGCCCAGTCTTAGGCCCGGCAGGTATTCGGCAACCGGAAAACGAAGTAAATAGAAACGCGAAAAACCAGCACTCCCCAAAAAAGCGGAACGGCCGCCCTCTGTTCTGCGTCTTAAAGGTGAGGGAACCACATGGCACGAAGCGCGTCCCTCGAAAACGACGCCCCCGCCCTGCGGGTGCTCTTCGAGCTCTTTTATGAAGATGCATACCGCAGTGCCTACATGATCACCCGTAACCAGCATCAGGCCGAGGATGTTACGCAGGAGGCCTTTCTCAAGGCTTTTAACCACTTCGATACGCTGGCCGAACCGAAAAAGTTCGGCGCCTGGCTCAAGTCCATCGTTGTGCGCACGGCCATCGACCTGCTGCGGCGCGAAAAGCGGTTCGTGTTCTCGGACGAACTGGAAGGCGAATCCGGGGAGGCCGGGCTTTATCCCGCCGCCTTCCCCCTGCCGGAGCAAGAACTGGAGCGTGCAGAACTCAAGGCAGTGGTGCGGCAGGCCGTCGCCGCTCTGCCGGCCAAGCAGCAGCTCGTGGTAGTGCTGAAGTTCTACCACGGCCTCAAGGACCCGGAAATCGCCCAGGTTCTCCAGGTCTCGGTGGGGACGGTCAAGTCGCGTGCGCACCGCGCCCTCCTTACTTTAGCCAAAAGGTTAGGACCTTATGTGCAGGGTCGTCGCAGCACCGCGCTGGATCCTACCTCGCTTGAGCGAGGGGGTGTGGGTGAATGACCTCGCTGAATAAGTGGAAAGAACTCGAAAAGCTTCTCCAAGAGAGCCTCCACGATGAGGCCGCCCAGGTGGCTGTGCCCCCGGCGGAGGAGGCCTGGGCACGCCTCGCTGCTTCACTGGGCCGAAAACCGGCGCGTCACGTGTGGCCCGAGCGGCTGCGCCGCTTCTCACCCCTGGCGGCCGCCGTGCTCGCAGCCGTAGTCCTCACCGCAGCGGCCCTAGGTTATTCCTCCGCGGCCGGCGCTTTCGGCCGCCGCTTCTTCTCGCTGGTCGTGAACGTTCTCCAAGGGGAAACCCAGCCCCAGGACGTGCACATCTCCATGTCCAACGTAACCCCGCCCCCGCCCGGCGCGCCCCCGCCGCCACCGGACTGGCCGCTGGCCACCGGGGAACGGGTGGTCACCCCGGCGGAAGCCCACAAAGAGGCCGGCTTTGCCTTTAAGGAACCCGCGTACCTGCCGCGCGGCCTGGCGCGCGACATCGTGACCCTTCTGCCGGCCCAGGTCAATCAGTACTTTCGGGGCCAGGACGGGAAGCTTATCCTCCGCCAGCACCATACCCCGCGTGACTTCGCCGCCAGTTCTTTCTTCCGC